>JAYUUS010000028.1:0-6255 GCA_043754435.1 Rhodanobacteraceae bacterium | reverse complement strand
TTTTGAGCGGTGGCAGCTCAACACCGAGCACGCGCGGCCCAAGCCGCTCGTTCTCGCTGGTGGCACTCAGCACCCAGTTGCGCAACGCGGCATGTGCCGCGCCATAAGCACCTGCAAACGCCATTTCAGTGACCGACTTTGCCTGCAGCGGAAACATCACCACACCTTGACGCGCGCGCAGCGAAGCAAAGCAGGCTTGAAACAATAGCCAGGGTGCGGTGGCATTTAAATGCATGCTGCGAAGCCACTGGGCTGGTTCTAAATTATTGAGCGCTTCCAAGCCATGCCAATGCCCGACCGCCCAAATAATGCCGTCAATACCGCCCAGGCTATTCGTTAAACGCTCCGCCAAATCGTGATAGTCAGCGCCATTCGCGCCTTCAAAATTAATGGGATAGAGGGCCGGCTCAGCGCCGCCTGCTGCCACAATGGCATCAAAACGTTTTTCCAGTAGCTTGATATTTTTCCCAGCTAGCACCACGGTAGCGCCGGCCTCGGCTGCTGCAAACGCACAAGCACTACCCAGCGCGCCAGTGGCACCGCACACCAGCACGTTTTTTCCTTGAAGTTTCAAATTTCAGACTGCTTGTTTTTGGGTCGGCACGGCCTGTGCTTCGGTAATCAGTTTTTCCAACTCACCGGATGCCTGCAAATCAACCATGATGTCGCAGCCGCCAATCAGCTCACCGCTAATAAACAATTGCGGGAAGGTCGGCCAATTAGAGAAATGCGGTAAGTTGGAGCGTACATCTGGGTCCTCTAGCACGTTCACCGCGTGAATTTGCGCGCCGCAGGCTTTCAATGCTTGCACCGAGCGTGAGGAAAATCCGCACATCGGAAACTGGGGGGTGCCTTTCATAAACAGCACGACGCTGTGATCTGCGACGGTTTGTTTGATTCTCTCAATGACGTCCATTACTTTCTCCTAAATCTTGGTAGCTCAAAAAAGGGCGCGTATATTTAGGGATTCACCCCCAAATATGCGCGCGGCGCGTAGTGTAGGCGCAAGAACGGCGTTTTTTGCACTATTAGCCTGAATCATTGAACGCCTAGTACAACCTAAGTTGGAAAAGCTAGGGATCCCGACTGTGGTTTAGCACAGATTGCAAATACTCCACAATTGTACTTTTATTGTCGCTTTTATAGAAAACAAAACGCGCGCATGATGTCCACTATTGCCGCCCACTTATTTGCCCATGCAACACCTTAATCTGCAATGGATTTACCAAAGCGTACCCACCGATGTCGTTGGACCCGAACACTATCGTTTGCAGCAAACACCATTGACAGCAGAGCTTGCGCACGCTGAGGTGCTGATCGCAGCGCGCTATATCAGCGTCGACCCGTACATGCGCATCAATCAAGCCCTACACGACACTTGGAGTGCGCCGCATCCACTCAATAGTGTGCAAGGTGCTGCGGTGGTGGCCGAAGTGTTAGCTTCAAACGCTAGTGAATATGCGCCAGGGGATTGGGTTGCTAGCTACAGTGGCTGGCAAACGCACGCCAAAGTGCATGCCAGCACACTGAGCAAAATTGATATCAAGCTTGCGCCGCCCAGCGCCTATCTGGGCGTTTTGGGCATGCCGGGGCGTACCGCTTGGTTTGGCTTGACCGAGTCAGGTCAGCCAAGGGCTGGCGAGGTGGTGGTCGTTTCCGGTGCGGCCGGCGCGGTCGGAAGCTTGGTCGTGCAATTTGCCCGCATGCAGGGTGCGAAAGTATTGGCGCTTGCGGGCAGCGCGGAAAAATGCCGCTGGCTAACGCAAAGCCTAGGTGCGACTTGGGCGCTGAATTACAAAGATTACGGCGACGCTGACCAACTTTCGCAGGCGCTGAAATCGCTCACCGGCGGTGTTGATGTGTATTTTGATAACGTCGGCGGCTGGGTCAGTGATGCGGTATTCCCGGTGATTAATCGACGCGCCCGCATCGTGATTTGCGGTCAGATCAGTCAGTACTCCACCGGCCTGGATCAGCCGGAACTTGGGCCCAGATTTTTGCATCATATTTTGTATCAACGCGCCCGCATTCAAGGCATTTTGGCGCGTGATTACAGCGCCCGTGCCGATGAAATGCTGCGCATTGTGGCGCCCATGGTGCAATCGGGTGCGCTGCAATTTGAGCAAACCGTGTTGGAAGGGTTCGCACGTTTGCCAGAAGCGCTGAGTCAACTTTTCACCGGCAATCAGCGCGGCAAACTGTTGGTAAAAGTATGACTGCTAAAAGTATGACTGCAATTGCAGCGACAATTGCTAAGCGTCGTGGTATTGGTCAGATAGTGTTCGCCATGATCGCGCTCGTGCTGACGCTAGGCGCTCATGGCGCAGGCAGCAGCGCAACCTCCTACGGAGTGCATGGCATGGCGCTATTTGGCGGCACTGATGCGCCGTTTGCGCTCAGCGCGCTGTGGCAAAAAAGCGCGCCGCTGCATGAATTTAATGCGGAAATTTTTCAAGGCCATTTTGAGCGCGATGGCAGCAGCCGCTTTAAGCAGGTCAAAATTCGGGTTGTGCGCGTTGAATTTCATGCCATGTTGTCAGCGAAACCGAAGGTACACACCGGTTACGAGACTTATCAAGCCGTGCAGGTAGGAACCACGAATTTTTTGTTCAAACACATTGTTGCGCGCCCAGATTTTGATCACATCGTCAAAATCGCAGGTGCACTGGACACTGACACCCTACAAGTCGCGACAATGCCAGATATGGCTAGCCGAGAAGCAGCGTTACGAAAGGCGCTTAAAACCCAGTTCGTGCGCAGTATTTATCTTGATGACGCGGATTTGAATTGACCCTGCTCGCTCAAACTTTGCGCCTGTGTGTCATTCAGCATCACCCGTTGGAAACCCCGGGCTATGTTCTGAACTGGGTGCAGGCGCGCGGCATGCAGGTGCAGCTGCTGCACGCTTGGGAGTTTAATGAAGCCGCAAAGTGGGATGAATTTGACGCGCTGATTGTTTTGGGTGGGCCTTACAGCGTCAGCGATACCAGCAATTTACCTTGGCTAGCGCAGGAGCTTTCGTGGCTCAAAAGCTGTGTAGCAGCAAAAATGCCCATATTTGGCATTTGCTTGGGCGCACAACTTTTGGCGCACTGTTTAGGCGCTGAGGTGCAACCCATGACAACGCCGGATTTGTGTCCAGTAGCGGAATTGGGTTGGGTCGAAATTATTATGTGCGATGAACTGGCAGCCAGTGCTGCCTTGGCAGCACGCCCGGTATCACAAGCTAGTGCTGTCTTGGCAAGTGCAGCACGCTCGGTGCTGCAGTGGCATGAAGACAGCTTCCAAATACCTCTTGGGGCGAAGCGGTTGGCACACAGCGTGCTCGGCAATTGCAATCAAGGCTTTAAAGCTGCCGAACGCAGATTGATGGGCGTGCAGTTTCATCCAGAATGGAGCGCAGCAACTTTCGCCACGTTGATAGATGGCTTAGCGGACGCTGAAACGGCGGCAGTGCTGCGTGCGGCACTGGGTCAAACGGCGCTGTTCGATATGCAAGAAGCGCTGTGTGCGGCGCTTTTGGATTTTTGGATTCAGCCAAAAGCAAAACCTCCACTTCGCCCGATAAACTCCGGGCACTTATCCCAACCTCAAAAGCCGAACCCATGACCGAAATCACCACCGAACTAAAAGCCGCCGTATTTGATCGCCTAGTCGCACACCTAGCGTCCCGCACGGACGTGCAAAATTTAGAGTTAATGAATCTGGCGGGATTTTGCCGCAATTGCCTTGCCAATTGGCTAGTCGAGGCGGCGGCTTCGGGTGAGACGCTCGACAAAAATAGCGCGCGTGCTGAAATTTATGGCATGCCGTATGAAACCTGGAAAGCTTTGTATCAACGCGAAGCAAGTCCTGAACAGCTGGCAAAATTCAAAGCTGCTCTACATCAGGATTAGGCAGCAAACCCGCGCGCGCCGTTGTAGAATTGGGCAATCTATTTGACCGTCAAAAGAAGTGAGCAGGTATGAACATTATTGAGCTGCTGAACCCGCTGCGCCAACGTGCTGGCAAGAAATTAACCACTGGCTTGGACGATGCAACGCTGCTGCGTTTTGCCACGCACCATCCTGAGCTAGAGCTTGCGGCGCAAGAAGCGGTTGCTGCGTACCGTAAGTTTTCGGTCGAATTCCCAGAATTGCTGAATGCCGATGAGGCCGTGCAAATGGCGGCGCTGCAGGCGGGGTTCGTCAATTTTTATGCGGCCGACAACGTTAATCCTTATATTGCCATTGCCGCACGTGGCTCCTGGATTATTACGCTCAAGGGTGCCGTCGTGAATGACTGCGGTGGCTACGGTATGATCGGCCTTGGGCATGCGCCACAAGAAGTGTTGGATGTGATGTCGGAGCCGTCCGTGATGGCGAATGTGATGACCGCTTCCGCCAGTCATTTACGGCTTGAGCGTGCGTTGCGTGCGGAAATTGGCGTGGCGCGCGGCGGTTGCCCTTACAGCCGCTTTATCTGTATGAATTCCGGCTCTGAGTCGGTCACCGTTGCCGGGCGTATTTGCGATGTCAACACCAAATTGATGACCGATGCCGGTGGACGCCACGCGGGTAAAAGGGTCAAACGCATTGCGGTCAAAGGCGCTTTTCATGGCCGCACCGAACTGCCAGCGATGTATTCGGACTCGTCAAGCAAAGCCTACGCACAGCATTTGGCAAGTTATAAGCACCACGAAAAGCAGCTGATTACGATTGCCCCGTACAGCGTGGCTGAGCTGGAAGCGGCGTTTGCCGAGGCTGAGCAAAACGATTGGTATATCGAAGCGGTATTCCTGGAGCCAGTGATGGGCGAAGGCAATCCGGGCCGGGCATTGACGCGCGAGTTTTACGATGCTGCGCGCCGCTTAACTGCAGAGCATGGCACGCTATTGTTGGTGGATTCGATTCAGGCGGGCCTGCGTGCGCACGGCTGTTTGTCGGTGCTTGATTACCCTGGTTTCGAGTCCGCACTTGCGCCTGATTTTGAAACCTATTCCAAAGCGTTGAATGCCGGTCAATACCCTTTGAGCGTGTTGGCCATGAGTGAGCGCGCCGCTAATTTGTATCGCACCGGCGTCTATGGCAACACCATGACCACGAACCCGCGTGCGCTTGAGGTGGCCTGCACCGTGATGAAGTTGATAACGCCTGCGGTCAAGCAAAATATCGTTGCACGCGGCGCTGAGTTCTTAGAGAAATTGCGTGCGCTTCAGGCTGAGCTAGGCGGCATGATTACCGCAGTACAGGGCACTGGGCTTTTGTTTTCATGCGCGCTATCGGATAACTATAAATGCTATGGCGCAGGCAGCACGGAAGAGTTTATGCGCATGCAGGGTGTGGGCGTTATTCACGGCGGCACCAACAGTTTGCGTTTCACGCCGCACTTTAGGGTGACGAGCGCTGAAGTCGATTTAATTGTGGCCGCGTTAAAGCATGCGTTGGTTAATGGCCCACGTAAAGTGGGCAGCACGCAGGAAGCCATTGCACCGTTAGCGCAGGTGCCAATAAAGCAGGCCGCTTAAACGCCATCGTCGTTCACTATGGCTGAGCACCCTGAGTACCTGCGCGCGATTTTGAATGCAGCGATTTATGATCTAGCGATTGAAACGCCGCTTGAGTTTGCGCCCAAAGCCAGCGCGCATTTAGGCGCGCGTATTTTGTTTAAGCGCGAAGATCATCAGCCGGTATTTTCTTTCAAGCTGCGCGGTGCCTATAACAAGCTGCTAAAGCTCAATGCTGACGAACGCGCACGCGGGGTTTTAGCGGTATCAGCGGGCAACCATGCGCAGGGCGTGGCGCTGGCGGCTAAGCACTTAGGTATCAAGGCCGTCATTGTTATGCCGTTGACCACGCCCAGCATCAAAGTGGATGCGGTGGCGGCACATGGCGCGAGCGTTGAGCTTTATGGCGACAGTTTTGATGAGGCGGCGAAGTACGGTCGCCAATTGAGCGATCAGCGTGGCCTGACTTGGGTGCATCCTTACGATGATTTCGACGTCATTGCCGGTCAAGGGACGATCGGTATGGAGCTTTTGCGGCAAGCGAATGATATTGGCGCTATTTTTGTGCCAGTGGGCGGCGGCGGCTTGATTGCTGGCATTGCCGCTTGGATTAAGACGCTACGTCCAGCGATCAAAATTATTGCGGTGGAACCGGATGACGCGGCCAGTTTGTCGGCAGCATTGAGTGCCGGTCAGCCTGTCGATTTAGCGCAGGTGGGCCTATTTGTGGACGGCGTGGCGGTTAAACGCGTTGGCGTTGAGCCGTTTCG
>JAYUUS010000027.1:0-6257 GCA_043754435.1 Rhodanobacteraceae bacterium | reverse complement strand
CTGCGGTCATCGCAATCGCACATTGATGAAAATAGGCGTCCAGCACATCGTCGACTTGACCGTCCAACACGCCAAAGCTTTTCATAAAGTGCGCGAGTGCTGCATTGCGGTGCCCGGTTTGCGCCTCACTTTTTGCCACTGCATAGTCAAACTGCACCGCGCGCCCACATAAGTCGCTCATGAAACGCAGCAGCTTGCCGCGCGCGTTTGCGGAATGCGCAGTCAATTGATCCGCCACCGCCAGCGCACCGGCATTAATAAACGGGTTGCGCGGCACGCCGTGTTCGTGTTCAAGCTGAATCAGTGAGTTAAATTTATTGCCCGACGGTTCGCGCCCGACGTGTTCCCACAGGCTTTCGCCGATATCGCGCAAAGCCAACGCCAGCGTAAAAATCTTACTGACGCTTTGAATGGAAAACTGCGTATGGGCATCGCCTGCGTGCACGTTTACACCGTCTACCGTGGCCAAGCTAATGCCAAACAGCTTTGGATTGACGTTTGCCAGCGCCGGAATATAAGTGGCGACTTTGCCGCGCCCAAATGCAACTTGCGCGTCACGGTGGATGCCAGCCAATAGCGCCTGCCAATCGCTAGTTTGACGCGCCAAGGTCATTGCCTTAAAGCGCGTTGATGAACTCTTTTGCCAACGCCTCCATACCCTGCAAATCCTTAAGCTCAAAGCGATTGATGGTCGGGGAATCCACATCCCACACGCCGATCAAAACGTCGTTTTTAATCAACGGCACCACAATTTCAGAATTGCTGGCGCTATCGCAAGCGATATGCCCGGCGAACGCGTGGACGTCCGGCACTAACTGGGACTGGCGCGTGGCCGCAGCAGTGCCGCAAACGCCTTTGCCAATCGCAATCCGCACACACGCCGGTTTGCCTTGAAAGGGGCCAACCACCAATTCGGTGCCGTCATAAAAATAAAAGCCCGCCCAGTTCAAATCGGGCACGCCGTGGAAGACTAGCGACGCGAAATTGGCCGCCTTGGCAATGCGGTCCGGCTCATTGGCAAGCAGCGCGCGCGCTTGGTTGACCAATTCGGCATACAGTTCAGGCTTTGGCAGTGTTGCTAAGTCGACGCTTAGCTTGGACATTTCAAACATAAAGGAATTCCGTGGTCAGTTGATTTGCATGTATTATCAGAAGTATAGACGTCTATGTTTTACGCCGCCACCTACTAAAAAAGACAGCGAATTGATGCCGATGATCCAAACCAAACTACCCAAAGTGGGCACCACAATCTTTACCGTCATGAGCACCCTGGCCCAGCAGCATAACGCCATCAATCTAGGCCAGGGTTTTCCCGATTTCGCCGGCCCGCAGGGGCTGCATGACGCTTTAGCCAAACACGTCAGCGCCGGACGCAACCAATATGCACCGGCGCAGGGCGTGCTTAAATTACGCGAGCAAATTGCGCTTAAAACCGAGGCGATTTATGGCCGCAAAACCAATCCTGACACGGAAGTAACCGTAGTTTCAGGCGGCAGCGAAGGGCTGTATGTCGCGATCGCCGCCAGTGTACACGCGGGGGAGGAAGTGATCGTGTTGGACCCGTGTTATGACTCCTATGACCCGGCGATTGCGCTCTGTGGCGCTACCGCCGTGCATGTGCCGATGGACGCGCCCAATTTTGCGCCCGACTGGGCGCGCGTCAAGGCGGCGATAACGCCGCGCACGCGCATGATTATGATTAATTCACCGCACAACCCGACCGGGGCGATGTTGACGCGCGCCGATCTAGACACGCTTGCCGAAATCACCCGCGATACGCGGATTTTGGTGCTGAGCGATGAGGTGTATGAGCACATTTACTTCGATGGCCGCCGCTTTGAAAGCGTGCTGTCGCACCCTGAATTGGCGCTGCGCAGCTTTGCGATCAGCAGTTTTGGCAAGACTTATCACGTCACCGGTTGGAAAGTAGGCTATTGCATCGCACCGCCTGCGCTGACAGCGGAATTTCGCAAAGTGCATCAATACTTGACGTTTTGCACCTTCCACCCGGCGCAGTGGGCGCTGGCGGACTTTTTGGAGTCTGACCCCAAGCACTATCACGACCTGCCGCATTTTTACCAAGAAAAGCGCGATGACTTCACCGCGCTGATGCAGCCATCGCGTTTCAAACTGCTGCCAGTGCAGGGCGCTTACTTCCAACTGTGCGACTACAGTGCAATTTCAGACCAGTCCGATCTGGATTTTTGCCGCTGGCTAGTGGAAAAGATTGGCGTCGCCGCCATTCCCATGTCAGCTTTTTATGATGCGCCACCCGAACAGCGCCTAATCCGCTTTTGCTTTGCCAAGCAGGCCGAAACGCTAAGTGCTGCGGCCACGCGGCTGTGCGCGATTTAGGAGCCAGCATGCAAGACTTACGCGTTACCTTGATTCAAGCCAGCACAGTTTGGCACGACGCGGCCGCGAATCAGTCGCTGTATGGCAGGCTTTGCCTAAGCGTGAAAGGTCAAACTGACCTAATCGTTCTGCCCGAAACCTTTTTGAGCGGCTTTTCCACCGATGTTGCGGCCAATGCGCTCAGCATGCAGAGCGCCAGCATCGAATGGCTGAAAACGCTGGCGCAAGAATGCGGCGCGGTTATCACCGGCTCAATCGTCATTAGCGAAGGTGACAAGGCCTTTAACCGCCTGATTTGGATGCGCCCCGATGGCACGCATTCTTATTACGACAAGCGCCATTTATTCCGCATGGCGGGCGAACACGAGCGCTTTGGCATGGGTCAAACGCGCTTGATTGTGCACCTGAAAGGCTGGCGTATTTGCCCAATGGTTTGTTATGACCTGCGTTTCCCGGTGTTTGCGCGCAACCGTTTTGGTGATGCCAAGCCGGAAAACCGCGACTATGACGCGCTCATTTTTGTCGCCAACTGGCCCAGCCCGCGCAGCTATGCCTGGAAAACCCTGCTGCGCGCGCGCGCCATTGAAAACCTGAGCTATTGCGTGGGCGTCAATCGCGTCGGCACCGATGGCAATAATTTAAACTACAGCGGCGACAGCGTAGCGCTGGATTTTCTCGGCCAGCCGCTGATTGAATGTGGCGCGCAGCCGCAGGTGGTCACGACCACGCTTTCATGGACGGCACTGCAAGAACACCGCAGCCGTTTTCCCGCGTTTTTGGACGCGGACGAGTTCGAGCTAAAGTGAGTGAAGTTGCGCAGGCCGCCGCTGCGCTGCGTCGTGGCGAATTAGTCGGCATGCCCACCGAAACCGTGTACGGCTTGGCGGCCGATGCGCGCAACCCATCCGCAATTGCGCGCATCTTTGCGCTCAAAGGCCGGCCGGCTGAGCACCCGGTAATCGTGCATCTAAGCGACGCCGAACACATGCGCGCTTGGGCAAAAGAGATTCCTGAGCACGCCTGGCAACTTGCCAAGCAATTTTGGCCCGGGCCGATGACGCTGATTTTAAATAAGCTTCCCGGCGTGCTGGATCAAATTACCGGCGGGCAAGACAGCGTCGGTTTGCGCGTACCGAATCACCCGGTTGCGCTGGCACTGTTGACTGAGTTCGATGACGGTCTGGCGGCACCCTCGGCGAATCGCTTCGGTCATATCAGCCCCACCACCGCGCAACACGTGCGCGACGAATTTGGCGCGCAGCTTGAGCTGATCTTGGACGGTGGCGCAGCGCAAATTGGCATCGAATCCACCATTATCGACGCGCGCACTCCGGAATTACGGATTTTGCGGCCCGGCGCGATTACGGCGGCGCACATTGCGCATTTGACGGACTCGGATCTAGCCGCAACTCGACCAACGCTCAGTACACCGCGCGTTTCCGGTGCCTTGAAAAGCCACTACGCGCCGCACACCCGCACCGTTTTGCTTGCCCGTTCGGAAATCGAATCGCTAAAAGGTGCTGGTGCAACATTGGTTTTGGGCATTGCCACCCTGCCCTCCTTGCATAATGGAATTGCGCTCAGCGCCGAACCCGCCGAATACGCCAGCACACTTTATGCCGCCCTGCGCGCGCTCGATGCGCGCGGCGCAGGGCAAATTCTGATTGAACGACCGCCGCAAACCGCTGCTTGGGCGGCGATTTGGGATCGGATTTCGCGCGCGTGTGCTTAGGTATTCCTGCACTGCATTTGCACTAGCGGCGCGCAGATCCCTTGCTCACGCTGGACTGCAAATCGCGCGCCTTGATCTGACTGGCCTTAAAATCGCGCGCGGCACGAATGAAGCTAATGAAAAGCGGGTGACCATCGCGCGGTGTCGAGGTAAATTCGGGGTGCGACTGGCAGGCGATAAACCAGGGGTGCTCGCTGCGTTCAATCATTTCAACCAAATTGTTGTCTTTACTAAAGGCGCTCAACACCAAGCCGCTGGCGCTTAAGCGCTCACGGTAGTTGTTGTTAAATTCATAGCGATGCCGGTGGCGTTCTTTAACCACGTCAGTACCATAAATCTCCCGCGCTTTGCTGCCCGCAATTAGCACACATTCCTGCGCGCCTAGGCGCATGGTGCCACCGAGATCGGAATCTTCAGTACGCCGCTCCAGCTCGCCGCTTTCAGTTTGCCATTCGGTAATCAAACCAATCACCGGATGCGCACAATTGCGGTCATTTTCGGTGCTGTTCGCGCCAACAAGCCCAGCAATATTGCGCGCGTGGTCCACCACCGCCGCCTGCATGCCATAACAAATACCGAAATACGGCACCAAGTTTTCGCGCGCATAAGCGCTTGCGGCGACTTTGCCTTCAAAGCCGCGTTCACCAAAGCCGCCTGGCACCAAAATTGCGTCGACCCCACTCAACGGATTGTCTGCATCTGAGCTTGCGGTATAGGTTTCGATGGCTTCCGATTCCAGCCAAACCAGCTCTACCGAGGTTTTTTGGCGTAAGCCGCCGTGGCGCAATGCTTCGCTCAAGGATTTATAGGCGTCTTTGTGCTCGACATATTTGCCGACAATCGCAACTCGAACCGAATCAACGGGCTTTTCACTCGCTTCAACGACCTGTTTCCACTCGGATAAGTCGGCCTTTTTCGCTTTAAAGCGCAGGCGCTCAACCACGATTTGATCGAGCTTTTGCGTGTGAAACCACATCGGGATTTTATAGATATTGTCCATATCAATCGCCGAAATCACGGCTTCGAGCGGCACGTTGGTAAACAGCGCGATTTTTTTGCGCTCGGCTTCCGGCAACGGCTGCTCAGAACGGCACAGCAGTATGTCCGGCTGAATGCCAATCGAACGCAGCTGTGCCACCGAGTGTTGCGTCGGTTTGGTTTTTAACTCACCAGCGGCGGCGATAAAGGGCACTAAAGTTAAGTGCATAAAAATGGCGTTATCTTGCCCGCGTTCAACGCGCAATTGCCGAATCGCTTCTAAAAATGGCAGCGATTCAATATCCCCAACGGTGCCACCCACCTCAACAATCGCAATATCAAAGCCTTCCGTCGCCTCAACAATACAGCGCTTGATCTCATCGGTGATATGCGGAATCACCTGGACAGTCGCACCCAAATATTCGCCTTTGCGTTCTTTACGAATCACGGATTCATAAATTTTCCCGGTGGTGACGTTGTTTTTTCGCGTCATGCGGGTGCGCAAAAAGCGCTCGTAGTGGCCCAAGTCCAGATCCGTTTCAGCACCGTCTTCGGTCACGAAAACTTCACCGTGTTGAAACGGGCTCATGGTGCCAGGATCGACGTTGATATAGGGATCAAGCTTCATCATCGTCACACGCAGGCCGCGTGCTTCCAAAATGGCTGCCAAAGAAGCCGCAGCAATACCTTTCCCGAGCGACGACACCACGCCGCCGGTAACAAAAATCAATGAATTCATGCAGCGCCCGGTTAAAAAGAATAATTACAAAAGCATCGTTGCAAGCATTGTTACAAAATAACGATCGCAAAAATGTGCGCATCTTTTGATGCGTCGAAACAATAGAACCGGGGCGTAATTTTAGCGGCGCGGGTGCCAATCCGTCCAACCTTTTTTTCTGGACTGCGCAATTGGCGCAAAACCGTACAGCACAATTTAGCTAGGATATTAACGATAAAGCAAGCGCCTCTAGCGACAACGCAAGCTGAACAAACTTACCTATAGTGCACATATTCTATCGCAGCCGCCTAGATTGCGCTCAAGCGGCGTGGAAACGAGTAACGGCGCAGCTTAAGCAACTTAATTGAGCTTCACGTAAGAAACGCCGAACACAAATCAAAACAAACAACTTAAAACAAGCAATTGACAACAACAAGCGCTGCCTTGGCAGCGATCCAACACGTACGCCACGCA
>JAYUUS010000026.1:0-6273 GCA_043754435.1 Rhodanobacteraceae bacterium | reverse complement strand
AGCCGGTTGCGGCCACAGTGGGCTATCGAATTCGCTTTGAGAATCAGGTGTCCAGTAAAACCCGTATTGAGGTGATTACCGAAGGTATTTTGACGCGTTTGCTGCAGGCGGATCCAAGCCTGGAGGACGTGGGCTGCGTCATTTTCGATGAGTTCCACGAACGCCACCTGCATTCAGATTTGGCGCTGGCGCTGTGCCTAGACGCCCAAGCGGTGCTGCGCCCGGAGCTGCGTATTCTGGTGATGTCGGCGACCTTGGACGGCGCGCGCTTGAGTGAATTTTTGGACGCTGAACGGGTCACGAGTGCGGGCAAGTCGTATCCGGTTGAGGTGCGCTATTTGCCGCCGCCGCGTGAGGAAAATCTGGAGCTGACGGTGGCGCGCGGTGTGCGCACAGCACTAGCAGCCACCGAGGGCGATGTACTGGTGTTTTTGCCGGGGCGGCGTGAAATTGAGCGTGCTGCTAACGCGCTGAACGATTTGGACAGCACGATCGAGCTGCACCCATTGCACGGTGAGTTGAGCGTCGATGCACAGGCGGCGGCGATTCGCCCTGCTGCGGCTGGCCTGCGCAAAGTGGTGTTGGCGACCAATGTGGCGGAGTCTTCCTTGACGCTGCCCGGGGTGCGCGCGGTGGTGGATTCAGGGCTGGCGCGCGAGCCAAAATTTGATGTTAACAGCGGCTTTTCGACCTTGACTGAAGTGTGGATTAGCCAAGCCTCCGCGACTCAGCGCGCCGGACGGGCAGGGCGTGTGGCACCCGGTATTACTTTTAGGCTCTGGAGTGAATCTAGGCGTTTAGAACCGAACACCCGACCCGAGATTTTAAAGGCTGATCTGGCGCCGCTTGCCTTAGAGCTTGCCGCGTGGGGGACGGCAGAGCTGAAATTTCTGGATGCGCCCCCGGCAGCCGTTTTGGCACAGGCGCGGCAATTGCTAAGCAGTCTTGGCGCGCTGGATGCAAGCGCTAATTTGAGCGCCACGGGCCGGCGCTGCATGCAGTTGGGTACGCACCCGAGGCTGGCGAATATGTTGGTGCGTACTCAAGGCGTGGAGTTATCGCTGGCCTGCGATTTGATCGCACTGCTGGAGGCGCGCGATGTTTTTAAGGGCGCTGAGCGTTTCCGGGAAGATTGGCAATCGCGCTGGAACGCGCTGTCGGCGTATCGCGCCCGGCGTGCGCATGGCGCGGATGCCCGGGCATTAGCGGCGATCGACCACGCCAGCCGCCAGTGGGCCAAGCGCGTGCGCGCCACCGAAATGTCGGGTTCGATTAGTGCGCATGCGTTGGGCGATGTGTTGCTGCACGCCTATCCTGATCGCGTCGCAAAAGTTCGCTCAGACGCGCCGCTGCGTTTTGGCCTGAGCAACGGCCGTGGCGGTGAAATTAACGCGGATTCGCCGCTGAGGGGCGAGCGCTGGCTGGTGGTCAGTGAATTAGACGGCACCGGCCGCGACGCGCGCATTCGCCGGGCGGCGTCGTTTGATGAGGCGTTACTAGAATTACATTACGCGGATCGCATCACTAACACGATTGAGCAAAAGTTCGACCTTAAAGACGGCGCAGTTAAAGCCCGCGAGCTAGAGCGCTTTGATCAGCTGGTGTTGAGTGATAAATCTGTGCCGCCCAAAAACGCCTCGGCGGCTTTGTGTGCGGGCATCGCGGAGCTGGGCCTAAGCTGTTTGCCGTGGACGGAAAATCAGCAGCAGTTGCTCAAGCGCGCACAGAGTTTGCGCGCTTGGCTGCCGCCCGAGGTGGTGTTCCCGGATTTGTCTGATGCGCTACTGCTTGCCACGCTAGAAGACTGGCTAGGCCCGTTTTTGCAGGGTAAATCGCGATTGAGTCATATCAATGCGGACATTTTGGGGCAAGCCTTGAGTGCGCATTTGAACTTTAATGAACAGCAAATGCTGGATGCGCAAGCGCCCAAATCACTGACCGTACCCAGCGGCATGACGCGCCCGATTAGCTATGACGACCCGGCCGGCCCGGTGTTAAGCGTAAAGCTCCAGGAGCTTTTTGGGCTGGCCGAAACCCCGCGCATAGCACAAGGCCGGATGCCGATCACGCTGCATTTGCTCAGCCCCGGCGGCAAACCGGTGCAGGTCACCAAAGATTTAAAAAATTTTTGGAACCACACCTACAGTGAAGTGAAAAAAGAAATGAAAGGCCGCTATCCGCGCCACCCGTGGCCGGATGATCCTTGGAATGCGATGGCGACGCACCGGGCCAAGCCTAGAGGCACCTAAAACCACGCCGCATCTAGGCACAAAAAATTGCGTTTTGTCCTCTGCTTAGACGCGGCATACTTAGTTTCCAAGGTTTAATGCACCAGAGGCAACTATGAGCGGTTTTCGAGGTCTGCAGCGGTTGGTTTTGTTTTTTTTCGTAGCAATGTTGGGCACATCGTATGCCGAGGCACAAGGCAAATTTGTCGTGTTAGATGCAACGATTGAGAGTGAAGAGTTAAGCCAAGAGCTCCAAGACATGCAGGGCGACGCCATGCTGCAAGACTTGGCTGATGCCATTAATGCAATTTTTGTTATCCCTGAAGATATTGGGCTGCGCTTTTCCGAATGCGGAGAATCAAACGCCTATTTTTCTGCTGAGGATATGGAAATCACGATGTGTATCGAATTGCTTAACGATATGGATGAAACCCTTACGGAAAGCTACCCGGATGAGGATGACCGCGCTAAGGCCGTCGCTGAGGCGTTCACGGCGACTGTGCTGCATGAAGTCGGTCATGCCTTAGTCAGCGTATTGGAAATTCCCATCACCGGGCGTGAGGAAGATGCGGTCGATCAATTATCCGCATGGGTGCTGATTGAGGCGGATATGGGGGATGCGGTGCTATCGGGGGCAGAAACCTACTACACCGCCGAGGAAGAGGCCGATCAAGAGACCTTAGCGGATGAGCATTCGCTCAATCAGCAGCGCTATTTCAACATGGTTTGCTGGGTATATGGCAGCAATCCAGATGAAAACGCTAACTTACTGGAAGAATGGGAGCTGCCTGAAGTGCGTGCTGAGCAGTGCCCAGACGAATATGCGCTGATTAATAGAAGTTGGTCGGCTTTGCTAGCGGGCCATCTGCGCTAGGCAGATTTTAGTTTATGTCGTCATCCCGGTGCATGCTGGGATCCGGAAGAACTCAATCGAAGCTACAGCTCGTCCGGCTTAGGCAAGCCGCTCAGTCGCGCCGTACCACTTCGCCTTCGATGACCCGTCCCCCGTGCGCGTTCGCATTACGCTCGCGCATAAAATCAGTGTTCGTGCTGCCAAAAGCTTGGCGAGCGGCCGCTTGAAAACGTTTTTTACCGCTAAACTTCCACCAAATTGCGCCGCCCAAAAAAACGACAGCGCCAATTGCCAGCGCTGTAGTGAGCACAAACAGCCCAATTACAAGCATGCCAGCCGCGACGATAGTGACCAAAGCGGCGATTGCGGCGCGTTTAATGCCGAAGCCTTTGTTCCTGCTTTCCAGATACAGCGCCATTACCGTTCCCTTTGCCGATGCGTGATTGCTTAGACACTATATATGGGGGCCGTTTAGATTAGATGAAGGTAAAAGTCTGCTGGGCAGTAAGGTTAAACACACAATTGTATTTCGCTACCTTGAAATTGCCGCTTTAGCCCTTACCCAGTCAGATGACTGACACCACAGAGGCTTCAATGACCCAAAATTCGCAGAACGCTAACCCTTCAGCGACTGAAAACACCGTCGAAAATGAGGGTGGGCTCAATAAAAATGTAGGGATTGGGGAAAATCACGGATTAACCCAGTTGGCCGAGGCGCAAGCGCGCATCGCAACGCTAGAAGATGAGTTTCTGCGTTTTCGCGCAGAATCAGAGAATCAACGTCGCCGAATTATGAAAGACGGCGAAAACGCGCGTAAATTCGCTGCGGAAAAGCTGTTGCAAGAATTGTTGCCGGTAGCCGACACACTCATGCGCGGGCTGGAAGTGGCAAAGGGCGACAAAGCCACGGTGGAAAATTTAATTGAAGGTAAAGAAGCGACGTTGCGCATGTTGTCCAAAGCGCTTGAAAACAACGGCGTGAAAGAAATCAACCCGGTTGGCGAAGTTTTCAACCCAGAATTGCATCAGGCCATGAGCGTGCAGCCGGGCGGCGAGGGTGTGGCACCCAATACGGTGGTTGCGGTTTTTCAACGCGGCTATCTGTTGAATGAACGGTTGCTGCGGCCTGCGTTGGTTGTGGTTTCGCAAGCCTGAAATAAACCTAGAAATTTAGCTTTTCATCCCTAAATCACTTTTGTCCGTAAATTAAATGGCATCGCGCTTTCCTGCGCACAACACACATTAGAAAGGAATCCATCATGGGTAGAATTATTGGTATCGACTTGGGCACCACCAACTCCTGCGTGGCAGTGATGGAAGGCGGCCAAATGAAAGTGATTGAAAACGCCGAGGGCGATCGCACCACGCCGTCAATCGTTGCATTTACTAAAGACGACGAAGTGTTGGTTGGCGCGCCGGCCAAACGTCAAGCGGTTACGAATCCGAAAAATACGCTGTTTGCGGTTAAGCGCTTGATCGGCCGTAAGTTTTCTGAAGACGTAGTCAAGAAAGATTTGGATTTGGTTTCTTACAACATTGTGGCTGCTGACAACGGCGACGCTTGGATTGAGGTGAACGGCAAAAAGATGTCGCCGCCCGAGATTTCCGCGCGCGTCTTGATGAAAATGAAGAAAACCGCTGAAGACTATCTCGGCGAAGCGGTAACCGAAGCGGTGATTACTGTGCCCGCATATTTTAATGACAGCCAGCGCCAAGCTACCAAAGACGCGGGTCGCATCGCCGGTTTGGACGTCAAGCGCATTATCAACGAACCGACTGCAGCGGCCCTTGCTTACGGCATGGACAAGCGCGCTGGTGGGGATCGTAAAATTGCAGTGTATGATTTAGGCGGCGGCACCTTCGACGTTTCGATTATCGAAATTGCGCAGGTCGATGGCGAAATGCAGTTTGAAGTGTTGGCCACCAATGGCGATACTTTCTTAGGCGGCGAAGATTTTGACAAGCGTATTATTGATTTCTTGGTGGAAGAATTCCAAAAGCAAGAAGGCTTGGATTTGCGTAAAGATCCCTTGGCACTGCAACGCTTAAAGGATTCCGCTGAGCGTGCCAAGTGCGAGCTTTCCAGCGCCATGCAAACCGACGTGAATTTGCCCTACATCACGATGGATGCAAACGGCCCGAAGCACATGAATATCAAGCTGACCCGCGCCAAGCTGGAAGGCTTAGTGGCCGATTTGGTAGCCAAAACGATTGAGCCATGCCGCATCGCATTGAAGGATGCGAATTTACGCGCCAATGAAGTCACCGAAGTGATTTTGGTCGGCGGCATGACGCGTATGCCGAAAGTGCAAGAAGCGGTGAAAGAGTTCTTCGGTAAAGAGCCGCGTAAAGACGTCAACCCTGATGAAGCCGTTGCGGTGGGTGCTGCAATTCAAGCGGGTGTGTTGAGCGGTACCGTCAAAGATGTGTTGTTGCTGGACGTGACGCCATTATCGTTAGGCATCGAAACGATGGGTGGCGTATTCACTAAGTTGATCGAAAAGAACACCACGATTCCGACCAAGCAAAGCCAAGTGTTTTCAACCGCCGAAGACAACCAAAGTGCGGTAACTGTGCACGTGTTGCAGGGCGAGCGCGAACAGGCGAAGTTCAATAAGTCCTTAGCGAAGTTTGATTTAGCCGGTATTGAAGCCGCGCCACGCGGTATGCCGCAAGTCGAAGTGACCTTTGATATCGACGCCAACGGTATTATGCACGTGCAAGCAAAAGATAAGAAAACCGGTAAAGAGCAAAAGATAGAGATCAAGGCGAATTCCGGTTTGTCGGAAGCCGAAATTCAACAAATGGTGCGTGACGCGGAAGCCAATAAAGAGGAAGACAAGAAATTCCACGAACTGGTGCAAGCGCGCAACCAAGCGGAAGGCCTAATCCACAGCACCAAACAAGCTTTGAAAGACGGTGGTTCTAGCACAGACGGCGCGCAAATCGCGAAAATAGAGCAAGCGTTGGCGGAAGCGGAAGCGGCGGTCAAGTCTGATAACAAGGTGCAAATTGAAGCGAAGTCGCAAGCACTGATGGAAGTTGCACAAAGCCTGCTTGCGCAAACCCGCGC
The DNA here is from genome assembly GCA_043754435.1 of Rhodanobacteraceae bacterium. Taxonomy (GTDB): domain Bacteria; phylum Pseudomonadota; class Gammaproteobacteria; order Xanthomonadales; family SZUA-5; genus JANNYA01. Next base: position 119 of record JAYUUS010000026.1, on the reverse strand, counting down.
CAAGGCTGAAGGTGGCGCTGGCGCAGAAGGCGGTGCGGCTCCAGAAGCACCAAAAGACGATGTGATGGACGCTGAGTTCACGGAAGTAAAAGACAAGTAAGCCTATTTCCAACAAAAAA
>JAYUUS010000025.1:0-6285 GCA_043754435.1 Rhodanobacteraceae bacterium | reverse complement strand
CCGCCCAGTAAACCCTCCCAAGTTTTGTTTGGGCTGCTGCGCGGCGCAATTTTATGCCGCCCAAAGCGCTTGCCCGCCACAAACTGGCAGATGTCATTAATAGCGGTGAGCGCGAATAAATAGAAAAGCCAGGATTGCTCCTTTAGTACGTTTAGAGGGAGTATTGGAAACAAGGCGATACAGCTTAATCCGAGCACCAATGTAGCGCTGATGGCATGTAGGTTATTGGCGCGCGATTGCTTGCGAAATCTCTGCAAAACAAAATATTCAAGACTGAGAGCACTGATAAACAGCGCCATAAAAACCAGGGGCGCTATCCAAATGATTGTCGAAACGCCTTGAACAAGCAGCCAGAACCAAGCGCTTTCGGCACACAGCGCGAACGCTCTGTTCGGTAATTGCAGAACTAATTCGCGTAAACCCAATGCGACAATCAGCGCACTCAGAATCACGGGACCAATCGGGTAAGCGCAGACGGCAAGGCTCACCACCGGTAGAAAAATCCACCAAGCATCGATCTGACTTCGCAACTCGGCTTGGTTGGCGCGCACACGCCAATGAAAAAAGCTGCTGGCGATGCTGAGTACGACGAGTAACATCGCCATCGCAACAAGCAAATTATTGGGTGGCCACAAAAAACTCATGTTTACCCAATCGCTGCGTTGTTGAATGCCGAACTTTAGCATTGCGCAATTTCGCTGCGAGCTGAGTCTGTTGGCTGCGCTTACACTAAATTCATGACGACTACACGCGGCAAGTTTAGAATCCACGCACCCTAAGCACCGAGCATCACAACATGAGCGATTCCAACAAGGGCAAGTCTGCCCATATCCAGCTGCATTCTGAAGATTTGTACGACATCCGTTCGATGTTGAGCGATGAAGAACGCATGGTGCAAGATACTGTCGCCCGTTTTACCGACGAGCGCGTGCTGCCGATTATTGGCGAGTGCTTTGATAATTCACGCTTTCCGAAAGAATTGATCCCAGAAATCGCTGAACTTGGCCTGCTGGGTTCCAGCCTAGAAGGCTACGGCTGTGCGGGCATGAATGCGGTCAGCTATGGCCTGATTTGCCAGGAATTAGAGCGCGGCGATTCGGGCATTCGCAGCTTTGTCTCGGTGCAATCCAGCCTGTGTATGTATCCGATTTACACCTTTGGCTCGGAAGAGCAAAAACAGCGGTTTTTGCCGGGCATGGCGAAGGGCGAAATTATTGGTTGCTTCGGCTTGACCGAGCCACACGGCGGTTCGGACCCAGGCAACATGAAAACGCACGCCAAAAAAGACGCCGCCACTGGCGATTGGATTCTCAACGGCAGCAAGATGTGGATTACCAACGGCGGCATTGCCAACGTTGCAATTGTTTGGGCGATGACGGACGAGGGCATCAACGGCTTTTTAGTTGAGCGCGGTATGAAAGGTTTTGAGACCAAAGACATTCATCGCAAAATGAGCCTGCGCGCCTCGATTACCTCAGAGCTGTATTTTGACAATGTGCGCGTGCCCGAAACGAACCGCTTACCCAACGTCAAAGGTTTGCGTGGCCCGCTTTCTTGTTTGACGCAAGCGCGCTATGGCATCACCTGGGGCCCAATTGGTGCGGCGATTGCGTGCTATCGCGAAGTGCTCGACAACACCAAAACGCGCATTATTTTTAACCGGCCTTTGGCGGCAACGCAATCGGTACAAATGCGCTTGGCGGAAATGGCGCGCCAAATAACTTTGGCGCAACTGATGAGTTTGCAGCTTGGCCGCCTGAAAGACGCGGGCAAAATGCAGCCGACGCAAGTCAGCATGGCAAAATGGAATAATTGCCGCATTGCCATTGAAATTGCGCGGGATGCCCGGGATTTGCTCGGCGGTGCTGGCATTACCACCGAATATTGCCCGATCCGTCATATGAATAATTTGGAATCAGTGATTACGTATGAAGGTACGGAAACCGTGCATAAGTTGGTGGTTGGGCGTGAAATTACGGGGTTAAATGCGTTTTAAAGTTAGCGTAGCAATCCCGCGCAGCGGGATGAATTGCGAGGTGGAAACGCAGTTTCTTCAAAGTATAAATTTAATCACTGATTATTTTTAGGCCTAATCGCACTTGTTTTATTAGTCTCAAATATGCCTTCTAATTCTATAGCTGAATAGTTTGCTACCAAGACGCCGTATGTCATTTAAGCGTGCGGCGTTTTTTCTTTTCAGTTCAGCTTCAATTGTTTACGGTCAGTTGCCCGCATCTTCTGGCGCGGCAAACTAATTAGAGGAATTAAACGATGAAAAAGATTTTATTGGCAGTTTTAGCATCAGCATTCGCATTTGGTGCTTCGGCGGCTGAATTAAGTTTTAACAATTTTGGCGTTGGCTATACACGATTAGATACCAGCTGCAGCACGGATTGCGATGGTTTTAACTTGCTGGGTTCAGTGGAAATCAACAATATGTTTTCCGTGAATGTCGATTACACCAACATTGACTTTCTGGGTGCCAACGCTGACGCGACCTATTTGGGTTTAGGGTTGCGCAATGAATTCAGCGAAAACGCAGCATTTTTTGGCCAAGCTGGAGCCGCGCGTGTCAGGGTAGACACAAATTTCGGCCATGGTTCTTCAACCAAAGGCTTTGCCGGCGTTGGGATACGCGGCATGCTAACCCCGCAGTTCGAAGGCGAAGCTTTGGTGCGTAAAGTTTTTGCGAATAGTTCCGACGCCAGTCTAAAACTCACTGGTACGTATTTTTTCACCGACACAGTGGGCGCTTCACTTAACGTTGAAACCAGCAGTGGCGACACCGGCTATGGCGCTGGTTTGCGCATGAATTTCTGAAATTGAGTTAGCTCCTGTTTTCCAAAAAAGGGCCTGCGTGGCTCTTTTTTGCATTTTTCACTTACGAAAAAGCTTTACGTTAACTATGATTTTTAGCAAGCCGAAACGCATCTTTATTGCGGGTATGAACCCCCATCAAGTCCGAAACGCCAGCAAAAACGCTTATGTGAGCGCCAGTCAATGAGCGCAATAAGCACCGATGCACCAGTAGTAATCGTGCATGGTTTATGGATGGGCGCATGGCAAATGCGGCCGCTAAAAAATGCACTTGTGCGCGCCAATTTCCGCTGCTATCGCTATCACTACGCCAGCGCGCTAGCGCCATATCGGCAAAATCAGGACGGGTTAGCGCGCTTAATTGAAGAGCGCATTGGTACTGCGTGTCACTTTGTCGCGCATTCTATGGGTGGCTTATTGGTGCTTGATTTGCTGAAGCGCCGACCGGAATTATGCGCCGGGCATGTCATTTGTTTAGGCACGCCGATTAACGGCTCTGCAGTGATCAAAAAAATGCAGCGCGCGCCGTTCAAAACAATCCTGGGACATTCCAGTACGCCGCTGTTGAAAGGCGCAGAGCCTGATCTGCCGGATTCGATAAAAGTAAGCGTTTTGGCCGGTACGCGCAGTTTGGGCGGCGGTAAACTCATTGCGCGCTTTAACGCGGAAAACGACGGCTCGGTCGGCATAGAAGAAACCCAAGCGCCATGGCTTAAGCATCACGAGCGCTTGAATCTTTCGCATACGCAACTGGTGTATTCAAGCCGCGCGCAGGCGCGGGTGGTGGCGCTGCTGCGGGGGTGATGGCAACTCACTTTCCCAACCCCACAAACCGCAGCGTGCGCCCCGCCATCATCGCCGAGTCCGGCCAGACGCGCCAGGGTTTGCGCCAAACGCTAAAAGGTTGGCGCACAGCACCCGATATCACCACGCAATCATCAATCAAGCGTTGATTCATCGCCTGCATGATGGTGTTGCGCTCAGGCCCAGGCGGCATGCTGCGTATGCGTTCAAAGTCCGCGTCAAACGCGGCATTTTGATAGTTGGCGTTATTGACCTGCGGCGCTTTGTAGGGGCCGTAATACAGTTGCAGCACGTTTTCGGCGTCGGGCGCATCAAACTGCCAGCCCATATCCATCAGCATCACTTCGCCGCGATTCACCGCTTCAATGTAGCTGCCAAAGCTGGGGAAACTGCGCCAAAGGATTTTTTCTTGCGGGAAGCCTAAATCCACCATTTGCGAGCGAAATAGCTCGAACATGCGGCGTTGTTCGATTGAGGCAGTGGAGCCAAACTGCAGCGTTGGCAAGGTAGCGGGCGTGTAGCCAGCCGCCGCAAGGCCCGCTTTTGCCCCAGCTAAATCAAATTTTGCCCCCAGATTGCGCGGCTCAAAACCCGTGACACTCGGTGGAATTACGCCCGTAAACACTTGCGCCGAATGGCTATAGATTTTATCGACGCGCTCCTGCCAGTTGTAGGCGTGGCTTATCGCACAGCGCAGCGCGCGATGGCGCGCGTCGGTGCTTGCGTCTTTTGCCGCACCCAGTTCTGGGTCTTGCATATTGAACGATACGAACACCGAACCTAGCTCAATGTAATTGCGGAAATAGCTTGTCTCCGCCAGTACGGGTTGTAGCGTCGGCGGGTTTTGAGTTGCAAACACGCGCGGCATGTTCACCGCGCTTACGCCCGCTAAATCTAACGCGCCGCTTTCAAATGCCAGTTGCGTCGTGGCAGGTTCAGTCAAAAAGTCAATTTCAATTTCATCCACCATCGGCACGCGCCGCCCTTCTAACTCGGCAAACCCATAAGCCGCGTGCTTGGCGGGCACATAGCCTTCAGCGGCTAAATTAAAAATTTCTTGGCGAAAGCTCGGGTTTCGGCTCAGCACCGCCTTGGCACCGTCGAACGCTTTCAGTATAAACGGCCCAGAACCCACCGCGTTGCGGGCGAAATCGGCACCAAAATGGGCGACTGCCTCCGCTGGAACTACCGCGCTGTAGGCATTGGCTAAGGTGCTGGTCAGCATTGGCATCGCTTGCGTCAAGCGTATCTCCAGCAAATCTGGCGCGATGGCTTTGAGGCCGGACAATTCCGAATCCATGTGCGCACCGGCATCCACCCAGGCCTTGATTCCCTCAATATTGTCAAGCCAAAGCCATGCACCATCGGAAAAATTCGCCGGGACAAAATGCCGCTTTAAGCTATAGATGACATCATTAGCTGTCACCTGACGGCCTTTGCCACCTGGGAAAGCGATGCTGTCTTGAAAATAAGCGTCGGTACGCAAACGAATGCGCACGGTTTTGCCATCTTGGCTTAGTTCCGGCATGGCTGCGGCTAAATTAGGCGTCAGCGCATAGGGCTCGGTGAAAAGTTGATAGCGATACAGCGTGTCATAAACATTGCTAATGATTGCGCCTGCGTAGGCTGAGTTCGCTTTGATCGGGTCTAAATTGGTCGGGACTTCGGTAAAATTCATGCGAAACCGCACGGGCGATTTCGTTGTCACCGGCGATGCTTCAGGCACGCAATCGCAGGCGGATAGCGCCGTAATCAATAGTGCGCTCAAAAGATATTTTAGATTTTGCATGCGCCAGTTTAGCGGGGCTGCTTTTTCAAAGTGCCAATTTTTAGTTAATGTTTCAGGGCAGTAGTGCCTGTACGCACATCCAATCCCAGGATTGCTGCATGGTAGCGGTGTTGTAATAATGCCCGATATAGTATGGAATCAATTGAAAATTGCCCGGTACATCCGGGAATTGTTCGATCCAGCCAGCATTTAAAAAGCGTAGGCGATCAGAAAGCGCGGTGCTATAAGGCACGGTGTCATCATTGGTGCTGTGCGTTAATAACACCGGCACGCGCGAGGTGGCGGTTTCTGGCGTGCCATAGCTGGAAGTGGCGGGCAGTAAGCGCGTCGCATGGCCGGTGTAGGCGGCTACAAAGTTGGGGTCGCTCAAGGCTAGACCGTGCATAATTTGCCCGCCCGCCGAATAGCCCCAGCCATAGACGCGGTTTTGATCGACGTTGTACCTAGCTTTGACATCGCTAATAACCGCGCGAATTTTGATTTCGTCTTGGGCGGGAATCCAGCCACCCTGACTGCCGCTGGATTCCGGTGCGGCGATTATAAATCGCGTGTTTACGCTGTAAATTTGCTCGAACGTGTTGCGAATAGTGCTGGCGGCGAGCGTTTGCGTGCCCGGGCCCCCGGCACCGTGTAGCGCAATGATGAGCGGCAGCGCTTCGCCCGCATAGCTTGGCGGTACGCTGGTGTAGTAAGCCACTAGGCCAGCCGGGCTAGCAACTGAGTAGGAGTTCGCCTGAAAAGCGCCGCCACTGCCAAAACTGGGCCGCTCAGGCGGCGGGCTTTCCAAATCTTCAAAGCCGCTGGTAAGTTTACGATCACTATCACAGCGCCATGCGGGCGCGCGAACCTGAGTCAGCGCGTTTGCGTAGCTCGCA
>JAYUUS010000024.1:0-19060 GCA_043754435.1 Rhodanobacteraceae bacterium | reverse complement strand
GTGAACAAGCCCGGCTTCCACGCCGAGGGCGCCACGCTGAGTTACCCGGCGATGCTGGAGAAAGACATCACCGGCGTGTTCGGCTACCGTGCCGTACGCCGGGGCCGCAACGGCCTGACCCCGTACCCGCGCTTCGCCTCGTTCACGAATGATGCGCGCGTCAAGAGCTTAGGCGCTGACCTGCGCTATCGGGGCGGGTTCGTGCTGGCGGGGTCGCGGCTGACCACGGCCGCCCTCGACGGCTCGCCGTCGAGCCTTGCCATTATGGCCAATGATTCGGTGCGGGTGTGCACGTTAAAATCACCGCTGACCTGCGCGTCCCATGCCACCGCTACCACGCGCTCCACGCTTTTGCGCAAATCCGCGACGTTATGGCAGCTGGCTTCATGCACCATCAACCCACGGCCAGGGCTCAAATAGCCAAAAATGGCGTCCCCTGGGATTGGGTGGCAGCAATGCGCGAAGGTCACCGCGCCGCGCTCGGTGCCGCTGATTCGCACGACATCCAAACGCGCATGCTCGGCCGCTGCAACTACACCAATCGTAAGCTGGCGCGCCACCACTTCGGGCGTGCGATTTCCTAAGCCAATATCGGACAATAAATCTTCTAAATGATTAAATTTTAATTCCGCCAGCGTCGTGTCTACAGCGCCTTCAGGCACAGTATCCAAAGAGCTGCCCAGCGCACTCAACGCGCGATCTAACATGCGATGACCAAGGCCCAGCACTTCGGTATAGCTCAAGGTTTTTAAGTGATGCCGAATCGCCGTGCGCGCTTTTGAGGTGGTCACAATTTCTAGCCATTGCGCTTTGGGCGTCGCTGAAGCGGCCGTAACAATTTGCACGGTCTGACCGCTCAGCAGCTTGGTATGCAGTGGTGAGGTGCGGCCATCAATACGCGCCGTAACGGCGTGATCCCCAACTTGGCTATGTACCGCGTAGGCAAAATCAAGCGCCGAGGCGTTGGCGGGCAGCGTGACCACTTTGTTGTTGGGGGTAAAAACATACACTTCATCAAAGACCAAATCTGCTTTAACCGCTTCCAAAAACTCAAAGCTGCTACCCACATTGGTTTGCGATTCCACCAGATTACGCATCCATTCAGAGGATTTAACACTGGCACTGGTGCTCAATTTAAGCCCTGCTTGATCTGTAACACCGGCTTTATAGAGCCAATGTGCGGCCATGCCGCGTTCCGCCACCGAGTCCATCTCATCGGTACGAATTTGCACCTCAATCGGCACGCCGCCTGGGCCTTTGACGCCAGTGTGCAGGCTTTGGTAGCCGTTGGCTTTTGGCAAGGCAATAAAATCTTTGAAGCGCCCTTCTTTAGGCACAAATAAGCCGTGGATCAACCCCAGCGCGGTGTAGCAGTGCAGCGCTTTAGGAGTAATTACGCGAAAACCATAAACATCCGTCACGTCTTCAAAACTGCGATGCTTGACTCCAGGCGTATGGCCGCGCATGGCTTTATTTGACTTATCAGCTTTGAGCTTGCGTATTTTTGAATAAATTGAATACGGCGTTTTAATCCGGCTGACGATGCGCACGCCGATACGCTCGTCTTTTAGCTTTTGCGTTATTTTCTTGGCAATTTCGCTCAATACCTCGCGCCGTTTGCCCAACTGCGCCTTGGCGCGATGCTCAATGACTTTATGCCGCAGCGGGTAAAGCGCGCGAAAACCTAAATCTTGCAGCTCAGATTTAATCGCGTTCATGCCCAGCCGCTGTGCAATAGGCGCGTAAACGTCTAGCGTTTCCCGCGCAATTCGCACGGCACTTGCGGATGATTGCGCACCCAAAGTACGCATATTATGTAGGCGATCTGCCAATTTGATTAAAATGACGCGGGGATCGCGCGCCATCGAGAAAAACATCTTGCGCAGGCTTTCCGCCGCCTGCTGCTCTTTGGTGGCGAAATTGACCTTTTCGAGTTTGGTCACGCCATCCACAAGTTCAGTCACTTTTATACCGAACTCCCGCGTGATGGTCTCTTTGCTTAATTCAGTGTCTTCAAGGGTGTCGTGCAAAATCGCTGCGATCAAGGTTTCCGCGTCTAAGCGCAGCTCAGCCAAAATGCGCGCTACCGCGACTGGATGGGTGATGTAAGGTTCACCACTTTTACGATTTTGCCCGCGATGCGCATCTTCGCCTAACAAAAACGCGCGCTCCACTTCCTTAATCTCATCAGGATTAAGGTAGCGTTTTAACTCAAGCCTCAGCTCAAGCAGATAGTGCAGCAGTAGCTCACCAGATTCAGCCGTCATCCCTGGATGTTGGCGGCTTAAGCCTACAGGCGTCAAGGTATGTCTGAGCAATGCCATTTAACTTAAGGATTGTTGCGTCATCTAAAGCACCCGGCGCGCAAGGGCAAAACGGTCGGCCCAATAGCCTGCGCTTAAACTGGAAAGCTGCACGGTTTTGCCGGTTCGGGGTGCATGTACGAAACGGCCTTCACCCACATACAGGCCAACGTGGAAAATCGTTTGGCCTTCGCTGAAAAAAACCAAGTCACCCAGCGCTAGATTTTCGCGCCGATGCAGGATGCCGCCAAACGTCGATTGCGCCTGCGCTGTGCGTGGCAACACAACGCCTAGCGCGTCGCGATAAATAAAGCGCACAAAGCCCGAGCAATCAAAGCCCGTTTGCGGCGATTCGCCGCCATATAAATAAGGCGTACCCACCAAGCTCAAGGCGCGAAACGCCACCGCGTTTGCGGAGCCTTGCGCGGGCTCACGCAGCGGGCGCTCCGCTGCCTGAACTGGCCAGCGGCTAGGATTTGAAGTTCGTGTCGGCGTATTGGTGCATCCTGCCAATGCCAACACCGTTGCCAGTGTGATAGCAGGCGCAAGCAACAAGCGCGTTTTCATTGTGCGCTCGGCAGCGACGCGTACCCTTCGCGGTAGCTTGGGTATTGGCAAGTAAAGCCTAGCTGGCGCAGGCCGGTGTTGGCGACGCGCTTACCGCTAGTTGGTGCCTCAATCGGCAGCACGGGCGGAAGTCCAGCGGCGATTCGCAGCGTTTCATAAAGCGCTTGCTGGGTACACGGTTGGTTGTCTACCAAGTTCAGCTTAAGCGGGGGCGAGGGCAGTTTGAGCGCAAACACAATTGCCCTGGCAGCATCCGCTAGGTGTATGCGATTGGTCCAATGGTTTGCCAAGGGCGCGGTGCCAGATAGGGCTTGGCGACGCGCAAAATCACGCACTGAATTTGCCGCAGCAGAGGGTGAAAAGCGCGGCCCATAAATGCCACCTAAACGCAGCGCGATATCGCCTGGGCGCAATAAAGTTTCCGCTTCCACTAAAATTCGGCCATTGAAAGTGTTGGGTTCTGATGCGCTGGACTCGTCGACCCAAGCGCCGTTATTTTCACCATACACCGCCGTGCTGGAACAAAATAACAGCGGCTGCGCGTGGCGCGTGCACAGGAGGTTGTGCAGGCCATCAATGAACAGCGTGCGATAGGCTTGCTCGCTTCGCTCACTCGGGGCGGCGCTGAAAATAATGGCGTCTGCAGCTGCGATCAAAGGCGCGATATCTGCCACGCTCGACAAATCAGCGGCAATGCGGCCATCGCCACCAGAGCGTGTCATCGCGCTAACCGTTGCGCCCTCAGCGCGCAGTAAATGCGCTACACGCGCGCCTAAATCACCCGCGCCTGCAATCAAAACGTGCATTTTAAAGCGCGGTTGCCGAGCTTGCGTCAGTGCGATTGCTGAACTGAGATGAATTTTGCGGTGGTTTTTTATTAATCCAGCGCAGCCAAAGCAACCAAACCACCAGAGCGTCCAAAATGATTAACATCTGCCAAACGTACAAATGGAACCACTCAAACCAAGTCATGCTGTACTTGGCCAAGTAGTACAGGCTAATAATGCGCACGATATTCAGTGAATGAATCGCGAAAAAACCTGCGACGAAACCGATAATTTTTTGTCTAAACGTTGCCGGAAAGGCAAATACCGCCGCAAACAAGATAATCACGGCTTCCATGCCGTTACAGCCCGCGACCACTTGAATGCCCTGTCCGGTCACTTGATCGTGAATAGTAACGCCTTGGGAAACCACGTTTTTATCAAACAGCATCATTATCGTCACCGATATTTTCGCTACTGCCGTTGTGATCGGGGTGGACATGTAGTTCTGGCCCCAGGGCAAAAGGTAAAATACAAATGCACTTATGAGCAATACGGCAAAAACGAGAACAAAGCGCTTCATAGCTAAACCTAATTACAGTTAATCACTAAGTTTAGCGCATCGTGTTGTTAATGCAGCGCTGCTACGTTGCGACAAAATAACCTGCGTCCAGTTAGCGACAACTTTTTAGCGTAGTGCCATGCTGCGGCAAAACGCCTTCGGCCTGCTAGCATTCGCACATGAATCCCTCTTCTAATCTCATTCTGATCGGCCCCATGGGCGCGGGTAAAAGCACCGTTGGGCGTAAGCTCAGCGCGCGTTTTGGCCTGCGTTTCATTGACTTAGATCATGAAATTGAGCGCGCCACCGGGGCTAGCGTGAATTTAATTTTTGAAATTGAAGGCGAACCCAACTTTCGCGATCGAGAAGCTAAACTTCTAGATGCAGTCACGCGCAACACGGGCGTGCTGCTGGCAACCGGTGGCGGCGCGATCTTGCGCGCAGAAAATCGCGTCAAACTAATGCAGCGCGGCTATGTGGTGTATTTACAGACCGATGTCGATACACAATTAGAGCGCTTAAAGCGTGATCGCGCACGGCCACTTCTGCGCACCAGCGATCCGCGCGCAAAATTGCTCGAGCTTGCCGCTGCACGCAATGATTTGTATCGTCAAACGGCGGATCTGACCTGGGTCAGTGGGCCAAATACCGCACGCAGCGCAGCTGAGAGCCTCGTGTATAACTTAAGACATCGCTGGCAACAGCTTTCGGAGGCAACTTAATGGCAACTCTTAATCCTAATTTTGCGCCCACTAACCGGGGCGTTACCTGCGTACACGTGCCGCTGGGCAAGCGCGCCTACACCGTTGAAATCGGCGAACAGCTCTTGCGTAGCGCGGCAATTTCTGAAGCCTGTCCTGGTAAACAGGTGCTGATCGTAAGCAATGAGGTGGTGGCACCGCTGCATTTAGACCGGCTTTTAATGCAGCTTGCAGGCAAGAACGTTGAATATTGTGTCTTGCCGGATGGCGAAGAATCCAAAGGCTTAGCCAGCGCTGAGCGCATTTTTCATCGCCTAGCCGCCATGCGTGCGAGCCGCGATGTCACTTTAGTGGCGCTCGGTGGCGGTGTGATCGGTGATTTGACCGGTTTTGCCGCTTCTCTTTGGATGCGCGGTGTGCCGTTTGTTCAGATTCCAACCAGCCTATTGGCGATGGTCGATTCCTCAGTCGGTGGCAAAACAGCCGTCAATTTACCCTCGGGGAAAAATTTAATCGGCACTTTTTGGCAGCCCAATGCGGTATTCGCGGATGTTGCTTTATTGCGCACACTGCCGCAGCGCGAACTGTGCGCGGGTTTTGCCGAGGTGATTAAATACGGTGCGATTGTCGACCCGGTATTTTTTAGCTGGTTAGAGGAGCACGCGACCGAACTTTTAGAGCGTGATATGGACCTGCTTTTGGAGGCGGTCGCGCGCTCAGTGCAGCACAAAGCCAATATTGTGGTTCGCGATGAACGTGAAACGGGCGATCGCATGCTGCTGAATTTTGGTCATACTTTTGGCCATGCTTTGGAAGTGGCACACGCCTATCGCGGCATTTTGCACGGCGAAGCGGTCGCTATCGGGATGGCCTGCGCCGCGCAGCTGTCGGCTGAGCTTTACGGCGGCGATTTAGCGCGTGATTCCGCGCGACTAGATAGTTTGCTGACGCGTTTTGGCTTGCCTATATCAACGCCGCTGCGGGCGCGGCCTGAAGATATGGCATCAGTGATGCGCCTGGATAAGAAAGTCTTGGATGGCCAGCTGCGGCTCATTTTATGGCGCGGAATTGGTCAGGCGCGGGTGGACACCGCCAGCACTCTCAGCATCGAAAATGTTTGGCGCAGCCGCATGCCCAATTTAATTGCGTAATCATTTAATATAAATTGAAAATTAATTTAGATTTGATTTAAGCGCTATTGAGACTTAAGCATGAGCAAAAGTAATCGTATAAGTAAAAGCAAAATTGACGAACGCACGGCTTTATTGCTGAAAGACCCGGCACTTTATTTAAATCGCGAACTCAGTCAACTTGAATTTAACGCCCGCGTTTTGGCGCAAGCCACGGATGCGCGGGTACCGTTGCTTGAACGCCTACGGTATCTGTGTATCACCAGCGCGAATTTGGACGAATTCTTTGAAGTTCGCGTTGCGACCTTGCGTGAGCAATTGCGGGTCGGCACCAATAAGCTAGGCCCAGACGGCATCGGTGCGCTCGAACTACTTAGCCAGGTTCGCACACGGGTGCAGACTTTGGTGAAGGCGCAATACGTCTGCTGGAATCAGGAACTGCTGCCGGCACTTGAGCGCGAAGGCATTCGTTTTCTGCCGCGCGATGTGTGGAACGCCAAGCAGCGTAAATGGCTGCACCATTATTTTATGCACGAACTTTTGCCCGTGCTCAACCCGCACGGCTTAGATCCAGCGCACCCATTTCCGCGTATTTTGAATAAAACGCTCAATTTCATTGTTTTGCTGAAAGGCACCGATGCGTTTGGGCGTGAAGGCAATATGGCGTTGGTGCGCGCGCCCAGGTCCTTGCCGCGCATTATTCGCTTGCCTAAAGAAGTCAGTGATGGCCCGTATGACTTCTTATTTTTAGGCTCGGTGCTGCAGGCGTTTTTAGACGAGCTATTTCCCGGCATGACGGTCAAAGGCGGCTATCCGTTTCGCGTCACGCGCGACGCAGAATTAGACGTTGATGAAGATGACATGGAAAATCTGGCGAGCGCGCTGCGTGAGGAGTTGCTGGAGCGGCGCTTCGCGGAAGCGGTGCGCTTGGAGATCACCGATGCCTGTCCGAAAAATATTGCGCAGTTTTTAGCCAGCGAATTTAAGCTCACTGAAGAGGAGATCTATCGCGCCAATGGCCCGGTTAATCTCAACCGCGTGATGGCAGTCTATGAGCAAATTGATCGGCCGGATTTGAAGTTCTCGCCTTTTTTACCAAAAACACCGGCCGTTATTTTGCAATCCAGCACCATTTTTGATGCGATTAGCAAAGGCGATGTGTTGCTGCATCACCCGTTTGAATCGTTCAACCCGGTGCAGGAATTGGTGCGCCAAGCGAGCCTTGATCCCGATGTATTAGCGATCAAGCAGACGCTGTATCGCACCGGCCGCACTTCGCCGATGGTGAATCATCTGGTGGCCGCTGCGCGCGCAGGCAAAGATGTGATGGTGGTGATCGAGCTTCGTGCGCGTTTTGATGAAGAAGCGAATTTATCCTTGGCGGATCGCCTGCAAGAGGCGGGCGTGCAGGTTGTGCACGGTGTGGTGGGCTACAAAACGCACGCTAAAATGCTGTTAGTGGTGCGGCGCGAGAATGGCAAGCTCAAACGCTATGTGCATCTTTCGACCGGCAACTACCATGCCGGCACGGCGAGCGTTTACACCGACTTTGGCTTAATGACGTGCGACAAAGATTTAGGCGAAGATATGCACAAGCTGTTTCAGCAGCTTTCCGGTTTGGGCCCGGTGATTCGCCTCAAGCATTTTTTGCAGTCGCCGTTTAGCCTTTATCCTGGGCTGATTGAGCGCATCCAGAACGAGGCGGAACTGGCGCGCAAAGGCAAGTCTGGCCGCATTATTGCGAAAATGAATGCGCTGCAGGAAGTCGGTGTCATCCAAGCTTTGTATGAAGCATCAATCGCGGGCGTGCAGATTGACTTGATTATTCGCGGCCAATGCGTACTGCGGCCCGGTTTGCCCGGAATCAGTGAAAACATTCGCGTGCGTTCCATCGTCGGGCGCTTTTTGGAGCATTCGCGTATTTATTACTTTGGCAACGATGGCAGCCCGGAAACCTATCTTTCCAGCGCCGATTGGATGGATCGTAATCTGCTGCGCCGGATCGAGGTGGCGTTCCCGGTGTTGAATGTCGATTTGGCGAAGCGCGTATTCAACGAAGGCTTAGAAAGCTATTTGGTGGATAACACCTTCGCCTGGACGCTCAGTAGCAACGGTAGCTACACCCGCGTCGATGCCGACGGCCAAATGCCGCATTCAGCGCAGGCGAATTTACTCGCCCGACTTTGCTTTTGATGCAAGCACTTAAGCTTGAACAGGTTGGTGGGCCGCATTTAAGTGCGCAAAGCATCCCTTTAATCGACAAGGTTTTGCTGGGGCGCGGCACGGATTGCCAAATATTGCTGTCCGATGCGGCGATTTCCCGTCGTCACGCGCTGATTGAGCAGCGTGGCGAGCAGTATTGGCTGACCGATTTGGACAGCCGCAGCGGTACTTTCATCAATGATTTGCGCTTAGATGCCAAGCTCGCCGTACCGTTGGGTGAGCACGACCGGATTCGGATCGGCGCTTGGCGCTTCCGGGTACGATCCAGCGCAGCGTTGTCGCGTACGAATGCCAGCACGGGTGTCGGTATGGGCACCAGCGCTGGCCTGACCCAAATCGGCGCACCTGTATTAGCTGCACAAGCGCGCCTAGAGCTATTGGTGGAATTTGTTGCCGCCAGCGCCGATAAGACAAGCTTACAAGCCTTGGCGCTGACGCTGCTTGACTTCGCTAGCCGCGCAACCTTATCGGTGCGCATGAGCATTTGGTCAGCAGATGAAACGAGTCCGCTTTGCTTTAGGCCGGATAATTTTCGGGCTGTTGCGCTCAATGATGCGTTTGAAGCGTGCGCCCGGGGCGGCGTGGTGGTCGCCGAATTGCCCAGCGCCAGCAGCTTCAATAAGACTTTGCAGCAAAGTGCTGCGGTGGTTGCCATACGCATAGATGGCGAAGCCATTGCGTTCGTGCAGGCGGAGTTTGCGCTCGCAAAACCCAGCGATGAAGCCTTGGAATCCCTGCATGCACTGGCGCGCTTGGCGGGTTTTAGTGCGGGCAATATTGAGCGGCGTTCGGTGGAAAAGCGCATTGAGCGGCTCAGCGCTGATTTAGCGCAAGCACACCTTGTGCAGCAAGCGATTTTGCCGCCTAGTATTGGTACGATCAGCGGCGTGAATTACGCCCTGCATGTACACCCAGGCCGCGTAGTTGCCGGGGATTTGGTCGATATTTTTGCCATCAACGATGAACTCTGCGCCTTTGTTTTAGGGGACGTCAGCGGCGCTGGCTTCGGTGCTGCAGTACAAATGGCCGCCGCGCAAGCGTATTTGCACGCCGAGCTGATGGAAACCCACGACCCGGCGGTTGCGGCTACGCGCTGCAATGCGTTTTTGGCGCGCTTTGGCGGCGGTCGCTTCGTGACCGCATGGATCGGCGTTTTAAACGCGAAAACCGGCGAGATGCGCGTCGTTGACGCTGGCCACGGCCATGCGCGCTTAGTGCGAAATGCGGCGTCTGCTGCGTCCGTAACCGCGCCCAAGCTCATCGGTGCGATCCCGCTGGGCATTGATATGCACGTAGAATACATCAGCGAAACCTTAATGTTGGACCATGGCGCTCGCCTAGTGCTCTACAGCGATGGTATTGCCGAACATCGCGGCACCGATGGCACAGATTTTTCCACGCATTTGGACGTTATTCTTCAATGCAGCAATGATTGTGCCAGCGATATCAGTGCCGTCATGACAGCACTTGCCGTGCACGGTGGCCGTTTACCGGATGATGATGCGACGATTTTGTCAGTGGCGCGGTGATTTTCTTATCAACGTTTGAACTTTTTTAAAACAGGAGCCGAGATGAAATTAAAAGTAGCTACCGTCGTGGCTGGAACTGAAACACCTGCGGGCGACGGAATAAACGGTGCTTTGAGGTGTATCTTGATTTTGCCGGACGGTACACGTTGTGCCGCAGTGCTCAAACGCGCTCCAATTGGTCAGGTTGCTGCCGAAGCATTTAGCGCTTTAGTTTTACGTGCATGGGGGTTGTCAGTTCCAGACCCATATTTGGTAGATGAGGCTGGTACTCTGGCTTTCGCAAGCGTCGATTTGGGCTACCCAAACTTCAAACACCATCTGGGTGTAAATACATTGTCACCAGGGCCAATAAGAAATGCAGCCCTGATGATAGCGATAGATTTGGTATGTCAGCTTAAGAGCGTTGGACTCGCAGCGGCATGTGACGAAGCTATCGATAATAGAGACCGGAATCTTGGAAACATTTTGTGGGATGGAAGCAACGAGTTATGGATTGATCATGCTTCTGCTCTGGGTGAGCATGGAGAAATGGACGACATAAACAAGCTGTGCAGGATGTCTATTGGAACGGTTCACGAAGAGAGTTTGAAAAGAGCTGCATTAACGTATCACTTAATCATTAATCGAACCGCACCTATTGATGCTGAGGAAGCATTTAAGTGCAGCCCGCTCGCTCCTCAAGGGTTAGCAAATTTTGTTGCGGAGCGACTTTCCAACCTTGGAAATCGATTACTTAGTCGCTTTCCAGCGCCTCCTGACTTACTATCTGAGTTATGAAAACGCTTTCATCTTCCAATCAACTAAGCGGCTTGTGGCCGTGGCGACCGCTCTACTGGGAACCAGTCGTGGGCACAGGGGAGCGAATCATGATTGGGATTGTCTACGGGTTTGATGGGGATTTTCGTGCCAAGCGCACGATTCGTGATGACATACTGGATTGTATGTATGGAAAATCCGCAATCGGCCTTCGGCGCTTGATTGAGCATGCGTTGAAAATGTACCAAGCGGTAGCTCAAGCGGTAAACAGTGTAGATTGTCTTGACGTTTCTATGTCCGGCTTACATCCTGGCCCGATACGACGGACTGCAGCAAATTCACCTAGCGAGCTGGTACAGACCGCATGTTTGCTCTACAGCAGCATGTGCAATCTTGATAAATTGGATGAAGAAGAAGATTCAGACGCTCCCCAGCAAGACGAAGTTAATCGTCGATTTGGTTCTGAAATTAGGGATGAGGTTGTCAAAAGAAAACCAGATCTAGTGCGGCTATTTGGCAAGCCTGCAAAACTTATTCCGGATGGGCAACCCGTAAAATTTGGCTTTCTTTCAGACAGGGCGGTATTGCACTTTACCGTTTTCCACCCGACACGTTATAGCGCCAGCATGAAAGATGCGCGTGCGCGGATTTGGGAGTTGTCTCGCGCTCGCGATGTAGGAGGATATACAAATGCCGCCTTGATCGCGGCAGTTCCAAGGGATGACGATGCTTCATTAGGAACGAGACAGCGGGAAACGCTTCGGTCGAATCGTTTGGAAATCGAACGTGAAGCAGATTCGGTGAGTCTGCGTTGGTATGCGGTACATTCCGCCGTTGAAGGCGCTGAAAGGGTTTTAGCGTTGGCTGCGTAGGGAAAATCACTCGGGATTTTGCGGTGTTTGATCGCTAAATTCTGCAATGGTGTGATTTTAACCAGCAAGCAATAGCTAAAAGTCAATTGCAAAGTGCCACTTCGATTTCTTTTGCGCCAGCATAACGAAAACTGCCTCATATTCAATAAGATCCGACAAAATTGCCTCAGATGCTTCAATGTGGCTGTAAAGCTTAAAGGCTAAATCGCCGGATGTCCCAAGCATTCCAATCACTCAAGTGCGCGCACAATCGCCTGTTCCAAGCCCGCCGCCCCATCTGCGCGTAGCTGCGCAAAGGCATTGGCTTGCCAGTGCGCGCCAATGCGCCCTTCGCTGAGCAGCAGCATTTCCGTCAATAAATCTGCTGCCAGTTCTAAGCCGTGGGTTGCCAGCACAATGGCGCTGCCTGCAGCCGCTAATTCACGCAAAATTTGCTTGAGTACGTAGGCGCTTTTCGGATCTAAGCCATTGAATACTTCGTCCAATACCAATAGCTGCGGCGCCTGCATCAACCCAATTAGTATAGAAACCTTTTGTTTAGTCCCTAATGACAGGGTGCTGATATAGCTGTCTAAATAGCGGTTCAAAGCTAGTCGCTCAGCCTGCATATAAGTGGCCTGTGGCACCTGCGCTTGATTATTATTGCTGCGCGCAATGGCGCTCAAGCGTAGCACTTGACGCGTGGTTAAATCCTTTGGCAGTAAAGTTGGATCAGGCGCAAAGCCAAGCGCAGATCGTGCAATTAGTGGCTCGGTTTGGATATCGACGCCGGCAATTTGCACACAGCCTTGATGTGGCGCCAGTGTGCCGACGATGCACCGAATCAGCGTGGATTTGCCGCTGCCATTGGCCCCCACCAAACCGAGTATTGCGCCGGAGGCCAGACTAAAATCAATCGAGTGCAAAATTTGGCGCGATTGAATGTATGCGTCTAGTCCACACACGACCAGCGCGGCAGCAGGATTTTCGACGGTAGGTACAAAACTATTTTTCGGCATATTTAATGGGTATCCAAATGCGTAAGGTTGTGGCGAACGCCGCGTCGATACAGCCAAAACCAAAGTACGGTGCAAGCAACCGGAAGCAGCAGCGGCATGCTTTTTGCGGTTAAGCCCAACATAACCGCGATCAATAGGCTGGCGCGGTTTCTCGCGGCGCTGTTTTTTGGTTCTAGCCGATAGCCAAAGCCAAAATGCAGCGCCGTCGTCAGCAGCAACAGCCCAACAGCTGTCAGCAGCACAGCGATACTGAGCGGGGCTGGCGATAGCACCAGCGCAGTCGCCATCAGCGCAACAATCAGTGCGCCTTGAGCCGCAAAAATCAGTGCCGCACGGTAGAGCAGGGCAGGCCGGAGCGGTGTGGTATGCGTCAAGTTAGAGATCTCCGCCATAGCAGTCGACAGTGCATTGCAAACTGCGACAAAGCATGTCAGCGCAAGAAAACCGGCAAATATGGCGGCGATCAGCAGAACGTTACTGCCCATCGGTAGTGCCAATAGCGGGATTAACCACCACCAGCGCAACCTTGATAGGCGTGGAATCGCACTGGTAAACCATGCGTTAAAAGGTGCGGCATTGGAGCTAAGATTTGCGGCTCGAATTCTGTCGCCTTTGAGACTGCTATTGTGCCGACTGAGCGCTGCGTGCCGGGCATTTTTCCTTTGCCATGCAGTTTGCCAATACGGCAGCAAGATCAGCGTGATGAGGCTTAAACCGGCACCGAAAATGAGCACGCCAAGGCCGTAATTTAGGCCGAGCAAAGCCGCCAACGCCGCGCAAACACCCAAATCTAACACCGTGCGGGCGGCAATCTGAGCACGCAGCCAGTCGATACGTTGCACCAATGCAATCGGCTGTACTGCAAGCCAATCGCCCTGTAAGGCGATAACGCCCCGGTTAAAACGTAGGCAAATTGAGCCGAGCACAAGCAATACCAGGGCCGTGCTCACATGCAGCTCAAAGCCAAGCAGCCACGTTGGCGTTGCCAAACGGCTCAATTTGACTTGCCAGAGCAACAGCAAAGTGATCGCTAAGAACAAACTTGCATGCACCGCCAGCACAGAGCTTTGTTTGCGCAGCCTAGAGATTAGGTTTTCTAGCTGCATTGCTGCAGCTAAACTATCTACTCCTATTAATGTTTGATTGCCGTCGCGCGTGCGTCGGAGTTGTTTTTCAGCTTGCACCAAGTTCGCAGTTTTAGGAATTGCGCAATGAGTCGTGCGCGCTTAACTTAGTTCCGCACCCAGTTCGCAAATTATTCGACCAGCACAATCACCGACACAGCGCCCGCTTTTGCAAACCGCATGGTCATGCCAAATTCTTGGCGAGCGACTAACGGCCTGGTCAAGCCTTCTAACATCACGTGATACCCGCCAGGCGCAAATTTGACCTCTGTTTTCGCAGCCACAGCGAGTCCATCTTTGAGTTCGGCCATGTGCATCAGACCTTTGGCATCCATTGACATTTCATGCAGCGACGCGCGCTTGGCAATTGAGCTGCCTACCGTCACGCTGAGCAAGGTATCGCCCTTTGCCGCCGCATTTTTGATACTGAAATAGACCACGCCCATTTGCGCGGCAGGCGCAGTGGCACGCGCCCAAGGATGAACTATGGTCACATTGCCAACACTGAAGTCGTGTGCTTGGCTGCTGGCAATGCTCATCAGTGCCGCCCAGATTGTTAGCGCCATCACGACAAAAGTGCGAAAAATACGCGGCCTTAAAAAGTTAATAGGGAATTTCATCGACAATAATTCCAAAAAGACTAATGTTAGCCGCAGGACTAACATGGAAACACGTGACGGATGTTTTCAAAGTAAACTGCGATCATACAAGCATATTTAGGGAACGCAGATGATTCGAGTCGCAATTGTTGATGACCACGCCGTGGTGCGGGCGGGTTTGAAGCATCTGCTTGCTGATGAATTGGATATCGAGGTTGTTACAGTGGTGGCAACGGGTCGTGAAGCGGTCGAAATCGCGCGCCAGAATATTGTTGACGTGATTTTGCTTGATATTTCGTTGCCAGATCAAAATGGCGTCGACACGCTGGCCGCCATCAAGGCACGTACCCCGAGCATAGCCGTGTTGATGATAAGTGGTTTTCCAGAACAGCAATACGCGACCACCTTAATTCGTCAAGGTGCTGCTGGCTATTTGGCGAAGGATTGTGACCCCGCTGATATCGTCGAAGCAATTCGCACCGTGGCCGGTGGGCGGCGATATATATCCCGGGCGGTTGCACAGGAGCTTGCCGAGGGCTTGCTAGGGGGAAACAAGAAGACGCTAGGACATGAACAACTCTCCGAACGCGAATTTCAAGTTTTTTTGCACTTGGCTAAAGGCCAAGCAATTGCACAGATTGCGCAAAATATTTGCTTGAGCGCTAAAACGATTTCTACCTATCGCGCCCGGATAATGGAAAAAATGTGCTTAGAGTCCAATAGTGACCTAACTTATTACGCAATGAAAAATGGTTTAATAAACTAAGTGCCTGAGAATATCGCATAGAAATTAAACTATGGCTAATTAATTGTTAGCAAATTTCATTAAATTAGTGTTTTGTTTGGTTATTGAGGAGGTCTTTTTCCCTCTGCAGCTGCATACAATATTCCACTAGATCGTCAATTTGATTGGATTTATCAAATACGCGATGAGCACCCAGCTCAGCGCAACGCACCCGCATTTCCGGCGTGCAATAGTTGGTTAATACTACTCGCTTGGCCTGAATTGAAAGTTCCATAATGGATTTTAAAACAGTAATACCCGAGCTGGATTTCAGAAAAATATCAATAATAACCAATTCAAAAATATTTTTTGACTGCGCCAGCCAAGCAATTGCACCGGCCGCATCGGATGCGCTACCGACGACTTTGACGGCTGTAAGTTCTTCTAGTGTGGTTACCAAATTTTTCAGGATGACCTCACTGTCTTCGACAACAAATGTTTTCATACAGGTGTTCACTTAAATTAGCGTGCCGTCGCCGCAAACGCTTCGCTCTCGCGAGTCAATATAATTAAGCTTAATATTGTTAATTTTTTATTTGCTCTTATCATCATCCTCATCTGTTAGCGGCAGTAGGCGAAAAATATTGTGCTGGCTTGGAAGCTCCCAATTCACGCCGCATAGAGGTATAGAACTCTTTACAACGTCTTTCTAACCCATTACGGTCTTTAATAATAATCCGCCCACGTGAGTATTGAATTAGTCCGGCATCTTGTAATTTTGTGGCGGCTTCTGTCACGGTTTCACGTCGTACGCCAAGTAAATTGCCGAGCATTTCTTGCGTCAACTTTAACTCATCAGTACCTAAGCGGTCTTGCCCCATCAATAGGCGACGCGATAGCTGTTGCTCAATGGAATGGTAACGACTACTCACGGCAGTTTGCGAAATTTGAGCAATCAGTGACTGGGTATAGCGCAGCATTAAAAGCTGTACATCTTTAGATTGATCAAATGCAGATTTCATCAAACTCGCTTTCAGACGAAAGCCGAGGCCTTCGCTCTGCACGATGGCAGAATGCGCCACGGTATCTTCGCCCATGAAGGTTGAAATTCCGACCGCGCCATCGTTCCCAACTAAAGCAATTTCATAAGACCCGCCTTCCATACTGCCGCACATTAACGAGACGATCGCGGTTGTAGGAAAATATATGTGTTTAACGGCACCGGCGCATTCATACAAAATTTGACCACGCGCTAAATC
Organism: Rhodanobacteraceae bacterium; assembly: GCA_043754435.1. Lineage (GTDB taxonomy): Bacteria > Pseudomonadota > Gammaproteobacteria > Xanthomonadales > SZUA-5 > JANNYA01. The sequence goes on along the minus strand of JAYUUS010000024.1, from coordinate 2,949 downwards.
AACGGGTTCTAAATTAACTTGCCAGTTTAGCCATTGTTTGTCTGATAGCGCTGCAATTAATTGATTTGCCTTGGCAAATGTAGCCGCAGAAGAAGGCGCATACGCATAGGTGTCCCGGCGGATCGAAGAATCGGATTTCGATGTGCTTAAGTTTGAGAAATTCAGCGTTGTCGTATTCATGACGGTTCCACAGTTGACTTAATGAGCCCGCATCTTCTAGTAAAGCTGCACTTGGAAATATCGGCGCAACGCTATTTAGTTTGTAGGCCTAAGCCTACAAAAGGCTAAGCGAGACACAGGCTCTTATCAATTATCCAGGTCAGATCGGTGCTAGGCACCCCTCATAACGTACCAAAAGCCCAGCGAGCGGAATTTGTGCGTGAACAAAAAAGCGATAGTTATCGGCTTCAGAGTAACTGTAAGCCTGGACTTCGCTAAACCATTGTGCCGGCAATGCCAGGCCCAACACCGCAACGTGTTTCACTTGCCAGCGAAAGCCGTGCAAATCGGGTGTGAGTAAAAAATCGAATCGCACCGCGCCTAAGCGTTCGCGCAGCAAGCCTTCAGGCCCCAGGCTCAATATGCTGGGCATGCGCGCTTGACCAAAACGCCTATGCCAGCACTCGCTGCCGTCCGCTTTAACCTCAATATCGACCTGCGTTTCGACGTTAGCCTGCGCGGGCGGCAAGCGGGCAAAAAAAGCGCAGATGCGGCTGAGTAAACCGCTTCCTCGGGTGATGCTGCTGACACCCTGCAGGCGCACGGAGTTGCCGCCATGCGCCAATTTGACCGGCGCGGGTAGGGCATCGAAACTGCTTGCGAGCACGCTCGGGAACAGCTTCATGGCGCCTTCTTTGTTGATTTAGAGCCGCAATGATTCATTTAGAACCGCAATTAATCCCGCTAACTCGCAAGCTTTTCAAAGAAAGTTTTAACGCTTTCAAACCAACCTTTGGCCTGCGGGCTGGTGGCAGAGCCTTCTTCGGTTTCAAAGGTAGCATTGAACTCTTCTAGCAGCTCTTTCTGGCGCGCACTGAGATTCACCGGCGTTTCGACAACCACGCAGCACAGTAAGTCCCCGGTGGCATCTGAGCGCACCGAGCGCACGCCTTTACCGCGTAATTTGAACACTTTATTAGTCTGCGTGCCGGCCGGAATTTTGAGGATAGCCGAGCCACCTAAGGTAGGCACTTTTAACTCGCCACCCAATGCGGCGGTGGAAATACGCACCGGGATTTCGCAATAAAGGTCATCGCCATCACGTTTGAAAATGCTGTGCGGTTTTAGCTGGACTTCGACGTACAAATCACCGTTGCCAGCACCACCTGGGCCGGCTTCCCCTTCACCGGTTAAGCGAATGCGATCTCCGGTGTCCACGCCAGCTGGGATTTTGACGCTGAGTTTTTTCTCCTCGCGAACTCGGCCTTGACCATTGCAGTTTTTACACGGGTTTTTAATGGTTTTGCCCGCGCCGCCGCAGGTTGGGCAGGCCTGCTGCATCGAAAAAATGCCGTTTTGAATGCGCACTCGGCCGTGGCCGCCGCAGGTTTTACAATTATCAACTTTGCCATCGCTGCTGCCGGAGTTGTTGCAGTGGTGACAACCGACCAAGCGCGGCACGCGGATTTCTTTTTCGACACCATTAACGGCTTCGTCTAAGTCTAAATCCATTAAAAAGCGCAGATCAGCACCGCGCCGTGCCGCACCGCCGCGTCTGGAGCCGCCAAAAATATCGCCGAACATATCGCCCAACATGTCGCCTAGATCGGAAAACCCGCCTCCGCCGCCACCACCCATGCCGCCTTCAAACGCGCGGTGCCCATACTGGTCATAGGCTTGGCGTTTGGAGGTATCGCTTAAAACTTCATACGCTTCTTTGGCTTCTTTGAATTTTTCCTGCGCGCTGGCGTCATCCGGGTTGCGATCCGGGTGGTATTTCATGGCAAGCCGACGAAAAGCCTTCTTGAGCTCGTCTTCGGATACGCGCTTTTCGACGCCCAATACTTCGTAGTAATCACGTTTTTCTGACATTGATTTAAGGATTGATTTTGGAAAACGGGTTCCGAGCCGGGCAACGTGGGGCTTAATCCGGCGTTTTCAACCTAGAGGTTCCCCTGGGCATGCTGACGTAGCGCATTGAGTAAATCTGCAATGTCGGCGAAAACCACCTCAATTGCGCTGCCATCAAACAAATAAACGCTATTTGTGACAGCGCGTCCCGGCTGCAAAAATAACTCTTGTCCGCTCAGGGTCGCAAACGGCAAGCAGTCAAAGCCCATATTTTCAGGCTGAAATGCCTTTTGATCCAGCACCGCTTGGGCATCAATGGGGAAAAATTCAGTGATGGTGATGCCGCCTTCTAGGGTTATTTCCACCTCCGAAAGCAATAGCGCGAACTCCACGTACAGCAGCTTCATCGCATCCGGAACATCGCGCTCTAGATGTGCTGCGTAAAGTTCCCAGTCTGGGGCAAGTAAACGCTGCTGAAAGACGCGTTTTGCCTGTGCTTGCTGCGTGCGCATGGTCTTGATTTGTCGAAACAGCAAAAACCCCATGCCGCCCAGCACGATTAAGCTAAATAAGATGACTGCCAGAGTAGGCATGATAGGCCGGCTCAAACCATGTGCATCCCGCCATTGACATGCAGCGTTTCGCCGGTGATATAGCTGGCCTCGTCACTGGCTAGAAATGCCACGGCGTTGGCGATATCAGCGGCGGCACCCAAACGCCCCAGCGCGATTTGCTTCGCCAATGCGTCCTTGGCCTCCGCACCCATCGCTGAGGTCATGTCGGTTTCGATAAAACCCGGTGCCACGACATTGACGGTAATGCCGCGGCTGCCAATTTCTTTCGCCAGCGATTTGCTAAAGCCAATCATCCCGGCCTTAGCAGCGGCGTAGTTACTCTGCCCGGCATTGCCCATTACGCCAATAACCGAAGCAATCGAGA
>JAYUUS010000023.1:0-6322 GCA_043754435.1 Rhodanobacteraceae bacterium | reverse complement strand
AAGTCATGCGCAGCGACGAAGCGGCGCACGGATTGGCAGCACTCAATGCCGGTGGCACCCGGTTGCCGTGGCCAATTCCGGAGCTGATGGCAAAAACCGCTGACGTCATGCGCTTTTTTGCCTACCGGTTTTGAGGCTGGTTTTGAGGCGAGCTGAATCGTCAAGCGTATTCGAACAGACTACATTGACGCTTTTGCTAGACCGAACTCGACTGGCTGCCTACACTTCGCGCACTTCCAAATGTGGGTATAGCGATGTTAAGTTCAAGCGAAGCAGACATTTTTTGCCCCAAAACCGAAATTCCAGCCGTTTTGGTGCTAGCCGATGGCACCGTATTCACCGGCCGCAGCATAGGTAGTGAAGGTTTGACCGTTGGCGAAGTGGTTTTCAACACCGCCATGACCGGCTATCAAGAAATGCTGACGGACCCAAGCTATTGCCGCCAGTTAATTACCCTGACCTACCCGCATATTGGCAACGTTGGTGTCAATCCTGATGACGCCGAAAGCGCGCAAATTTATGCCGCTGGCCTAATCGTGCGGGATTTGCCGCGCCGCGCCAGCAATTGGCGCATGACGCAAGCCTTAGACGCCTATCTCATTGAGCGCGGAATTTGCGCCATTGCCGATATCGACACGCGCAAACTCACGCGCCACTTGCGCAATACCGGTGCCCAAAGCGGCTGTATTTTGGCCGGAGTCGATGCAAAAAGCCCAGACGCGGTTGCGCGCGCACTTGCCGCCGCGCGTGAATTTGGCGGGCTTTCAGGGCTGGATTTGGCGAAAGTGGTGAGCTGCACGCAAAGCTATCAGCACACCGGGGGCATTTTCGACTTAGGCACGTCGTGCGCTTCCAGCACTTCAAGCAATAGCGATACGGCCGCACTACTTAACGTTGTCGCGTTCGATTTTGGCGTGAAGACCAATATTTTGCGCTTACTCGCGCAACATGGATGTAGAGTGACCGTTGTGCCGGCGCAAACCAGTGCCGCCGAAGTGCTAGCGCTCAAGCCCGATGGCGTGTTTTTGAGCAACGGCCCGGGTGATCCAGCGCCCTGTGATTACGCCATTCGCGCGATTCAAACGCTGCTGGAAGCGAAGCTGCCGATATTTGGTATCTGCTTAGGGCATCAGCTGCTTGCTCTTGCGGCTGGCGCCAAAACCGTAAAAATGAAATTTGGTCACCACGGCGCAAATCACCCGGTGCAAGATTTAGCCAGTGGCCGCGTGATGATTTCCAGCCAAAACCACGGTTTTGCTGTTGATGAAACCAGCCTGCCGAGCCATATTCGCGTCACCCACCGCTCGCTTTTTGACGGCTCCAACCAAGGCATTGAGCTGAGCAACGCCCCAGCGTTTAGTTTTCAAGGCCACCCTGAAGCCAGCCCCGGCCCACGCGATGTGGAAGGCCTGTTTGCGCGCTTTGTTGGCATGATGCGGGTGAATTGAACGCTGCGGGCTGAGAACACGCGTCATCCCCCGAACCTAAGCAAATTCGCCCACAAACTACAGCAATAGGCTAAATTGCGATCAAACTTTGTCGCGATAAGCACCTGTAAAATGAAACGGCTAAAACGCATCGCCCGCATCACCTTGATACTCGCTGGCCTATTGGTTATCGGCGTTTTATCAGCGACCTATTTGATTTTACGCAGCAGTTTGCCGCAGTTAGACGGGCAAAAATCAGTGCAAGTTGCAGCACAAACAACGATTGCCCGTGACGCCCTTGGCAGCGCAATTATCACCGCCGAAACGCGTGCGGACGCTTACTTTGCGCAGGGTTTTGTGCATGCGCAAGAGCGTTTTTTTGAAATGGACTTGACCCGCCGGTCTGCCGCTGGCGAACTGGCCGAACTGTTTGGTGCCATTGCCCTGCCCCGCGACCGCGCGCATCGCCTGCACCGAATGCGCGCGCGCTTGACTGAGTTTTACCCACATTTGCCCGCCGAACAGCGCACGCTGCTTGAGCACTACAGTAACGGCGTCAATGCCGGTTTACAGGCGCTGGGCGCAAAACCTTGGACTTACACAGTATTACGATGTAGCCCGAAAGCTTGGCAGCCGGTGGACACTTTGCTGGTGAATGCAGCGATGGCGTTCAATTTGCAAGACGACACCAACAGCGCGGAATTGATCGCTGATTCTGCCAGCCGAGTCTTGTCGCCCGCGGCTTTTCAATATTTGTTTAATCGCACCAGCAGGGTATGGGACGCGCCGTTAATGCAGGGCGACGCCGATGAATTCCCCGATCCACCGATGCCCAGTGCCGCTGAACTTGATTTCCGGTCTATCCCAGACGCACAATTTTTACCGGGCGCGACCAGTCGCGGCTCGGAAGCCGTGCGTGGCAGCAATAATTGGGCGGTGGCAGGCGGCTTGACCAAAACCGGCAGCGCCATGCTTGCCAACGATATGCACTTAGGTTTGGGCGTACCCAGCATCTGGTTTCGCCAGCAGTTGAACTATAAACTTGCGGGCGTGGCCTTAAAAATTACCGGGCTCAGCCTGCCGGGTGCGCCTGGAACTGTAATCGGCAGCAATGGCAAAGTCGTCTGGGGAAATACTAACAGCTACGGGGACTGGCTAGACTTCGTCAGGCTACAGGCCGGCTCGCCCGGCAGCGAAACCTATCTTGATGGCAATGGCGTACAGCCGATCAGCAGCGTCGAAGAAATTATCTTGGTCAAAGGTGCCGCAGATGAGCACTTACTGGTGCGCAATACCCGCTATGGCCCGATTGTGGCGAAAGACAGCGCGGGCAATGAATTGGCATTGGCTTGGGTCGCGCATCGGCCAGGTGGTGTCGATGCCAACGCCATCGACTTTGAAATCAGCCAAAGTGCGGCCGAGCTGCTGGAGCGTGCGCGCCACGCGGGTTTCCCACACAATAATATCGTCGCGGCCGACCAAGCCGGGCATATCGGCTGGACCATTGGCGGGCAAATTCCAGTGCGTGCGCCGTTATTGGCGCTAACGGGCACCGAACAAGGTGCGTTTGCCAGCAACCCAGAAGGTGCCAAGAATCTACCCGTTCCCAGCACGCGCCTCACCGGCGATATTTGGCTCGGGTTTATGACCAACTTGGATATGGCGGCACCAACGGTGATGGACCCACCGGATATGCGTTTGTATACGGCCAACGCGCGTGTGGTGAATAAGGCGGCGGAGGCATTTGTCGGTAATGGTGGCTACGCGCTCGGTGCGCGCGCCAGCCGCATTCGTGAGTTGCTCAACGCGCACAAGAGCTATTTTCGCGAATCTGACATGCTGACTATGCAGCTAGACGATCAAGCGCCGCTGCTAGAACCGTGGTGGCAGCTGCTAAGCACCCAAGTGCAAAACCAGCCGCGCTATGCTGGGGTGGCGAAATTATTGGGCAGCTGGAACCGCCGCGCGGCACCCGAATCCATTGCTTATCGCATTGTGCGCAACTTCCGTGCCGAAATTTTGGCGGAGTATTTAAACGCCTTCGCAGCGCCCATGCGTAAAGCCGACCCATTGTTTACGCTGAATTTCCCGAGCCACACGGAAGTTATCGTGGCGCCAATTTTGCGCGCCCAAGCGCCGCATCTATTGCCTAAACCCTACATAAGCTACGCGCAGTTCGAATTAGCCTGCTTAGATCGCGCATTGGCGAAAATGCTGGGCAAGCTAAGCGCTGAGCAGGCGGCACTTGCACCCTTCGCCCCCGTGCAACTAACTGATGTAGAAATAGCGCAAGATGCCTTCGATAAGCACACTTGGGGTGAACAAAACACCGCAAAAATCCAGCACCCGCTGGCAAAAGCGATTCCTGCCTTAGGTTGGTTCTTAGATATGCCTAACGACGAATTGCCCGGTGATACCGGCCACATTGTGCGTGCGCAAGGCCCGGCATTTGGCGCAAGTGAGCGCTTAAGCGTCAGCCCGGGCCATGAAGAAAACGGTCTATTGCAAATGCCCGGCGGCCAAAGCGGGCATCCACTCAGCCCGTTTTATGGTGCCGGGCATAGTGCCTGGGTCAAGGGCGAACCGACGCCGCTATTGCCGGGAGCGGTTACGCATCTGTTGACGCTTGTGCCTGCACTAAAATGATAAGTTCAGATCATCAAATGCCTTTGCTGCAGGCGAATTTGTACAGTTGAGCTGCGCGTTAGGGTCAGCGGCGAGCGTACGTTTGCGCTCGAGATCCGGCGATTGCGCCAGCCTGGTAATGCCTGCGGCGCTGGTAATGCCTGCGGCGCTGGCGATGCCTGCGGCGCTGGCGATGCCTGCCTCGGAGTGGTGATGTTTGCCAGTGACGTGAGCGCTGAGCGCTATCAGGAGCGTGTGTTACAGGCTAGGCATGCGCAGCTGGAGCGCGCTTATACGCATTTGCAGTTGACTCAAACCGAGCTGCTGCAGTCGCAAAAGATGGCTTCGATTGGGTGCGCCGGCACAAACCGGCAAAGCGTAGGGGGTGCAAGTCCCCTCCAACAAAAGGAGTAGCGAACCATGTTTGTCCCCGAGTCATGCGAGTTGAACCGTGAGGTGCAGCGCGAAGCGTTGACAGGGGTGCCGATAGGCCAGCCATTGAGCCGCGAAAGAACCCTGAACCTGGACGTTGACGCTTTTCATTCGGCGGAAGACAGCATGCAACGACGCGTATTCGCGAGTGTCGATGCAGTCCAGCGTGGTCACAGACCCTGGCATGTCGGTAAGCGTTTTGCACGGGAGCCGGGAGATCTCCCGCCTGACCAAGTTGATGCAAATCACACGGTCCGCATTGGGAAGGCGAGGAGCCGAAGCCAATGATGCACGGGCGAGAGAAGTCAGACTTGGGCATAGTAGCGATGAAGTCGGCAAACAAGTTTGCGCGAGCAAATGCGGAGTCGATGGAGCGAAGGCCTGGGGCCAAGGAGAACGCGAACCAATCGAACAAGCACCGAACGCAGAGTCGGGAACGTTTGTCCCAACGATTGGATCGTGTACGAGAGAGAGCGAAAAGCCATAAAACAGAACGATTTACGTCGCTGCTGCACTACGTTACACCGGAAGTGTTAGCGCTGGCATTCTCGTGGTTGAAACGGGATGCAGCGTCTGGGATTGATGGCGTGACCTGGAAAGATTATGAAACTAACCAAGAAGCGAAGCTTGCTGATTTGCATCAACGCCTTCACCGTGGCGGCTACCGGGCATTGCCTTCCAAGCGCAAGTACATTCCAAAGGCGGATGGACGGCTGCGCCCACTCGGCATTGCAGCGCTGGAAGACAAGATTGTGCAACGGGCGGTGGTGGAAGTATTGAATGCGATTTACGAGCAAGACTTCTTGGGATTTTCGTATGGTTTTCGACCGGGGCGTGGTCAGCATGACGCGCTGGATGCATTAGCGGTGGGTATCGACAAGCGCAACGTAAACTGGATATTGGATGCGGATGTATCGAAGTTCTTTGATACGGTGGATCACGACTGGTTGATGAAGCTGGTGGCGCATCGAATCAACGACCCAAGAATCCTACGACTGATCCAGAAATGGCTAAAAGCAGGTGTGATGGATGATGGGGAATACCAGGAAACAGAGGTTGGAACGCCGCAAGGCGCCGTGATCTCACCGCTGCTGGCGAATGTGTATCTGCACTATGTGTTCGATTTATGGGCGCATCAGTGGCGGGGACGAAACGCTATTGGCAAGGTGACGCTCGTGCGCTATGCCGACGATATGGTCGTTGGATTTCAGTACCAAAAGGATGCAGAAAACTTTCTGGCAGCGATGCGAGAACGGCTGCAAAGTTTTGGGTTGGAACTGCACCCAGAGAAAACGCGGTTGATTGCGTTTGGTCGGTATGCCACGGCGTATCGCCGTCAAAACGGTGCGCGCAAAGCTGAGACGTTTAACTTCCTAGGTTTCACGCACATTAGCGGCAGTGATCGTCATGGCAATTTTCAACTGCAACGCCATACACGCCGGGACCGCATGCGAGCGGCGCTGCAAAAAGTGAAACAAACCTTGCGCAAGCGCTGGCACTGGAAGATTCCGGAGCAGGGGAAATGGTTGGGTCAAGTGGTACGCGGCTACTTTGGCTATCATGCGGTTCCTACCAACTTCCGACGCATTGATGCGTTCCGCCATTTTGTGGTGGACTTATGGCGGCGTGCGCTAAAGCGGCGCAGTCAAAAGGACAACATGACTTGGCAACGCATTGAACGCCTTGCTGCGGACTGGATTCCTGCGCCCCGCATTCTGCACCCATGGCCGAACACGCGTTTTCTCGTCAATCATCCAAGGCAAGAGCCCGGTGCGTAAGTTGCGCCCGCCGGGATCTGTGCGGGGGGCCTGCCGTAAGGCAGGTTCCTACCGCGATAG
>JAYUUS010000022.1:0-2156 GCA_043754435.1 Rhodanobacteraceae bacterium | reverse complement strand
GTTTACACCGGCTTAGGCACGGGCTCTGGTTTTTTGATTGACGCCAAGCATCTGTTGACCAATTGCCACGTTACGGCGCCATATCGCGATGTTGCGGTTGAACTGCGGGATCGCTCGCGCATTTCTGGGCGCGTGCGGCGTCTGCATCCGTATCGGGATTTAGCGATTGTCGAGCTAGAACGCGCCGTTGAAGGCGAAGTACTGGTCTTAAGCGAAAATGCGCAGCTGCGCCCAAAACAGCCTGTGCATATTTTAGGCTTCCCGGTTGGCTTGCCGCTATCGCTGACGGAAGGCGTGATTTCACACCCACGCCAGCTGCTGGACGAACAATATTTTCTGCAAACCGATGCGGCAATCAACCCCGGTAATTCCGGCGGGCCCATGCTAGATGACGCGCGGCAAGTGATCGCTGTCACCACCTGCAAACTGACGCAAGCGGATGCCGTAGGTTTCGGCATTCCGGTTGCTGACGTACGGCTATTTATCGAAGAATTTCGCGCGCAAACGCATGAATTTGGCGTGCAATGCCCGGCCTGTAGCGATTTAATTGTGACCGCAACCCGCTACTGTCCAAGCTGCGGCACTGATTTAGAATCGCGCCACGATTTCGATGAATATTTCAGCGCGCCCGAAGCCGATCCGCTCGCGAATTTTGTCGAAACCGCATTGAAAGCGGCGCAAATCAATCCCATTTTGGCGCGCCACGGCAGCCACAATTGGAGCTTTCACAGCGGCGCGTCGCTGGTCAAAGTGTGGTGCTGCTGCTCAGAACATTTGAACTTCTCCTCACCTTTAGCGCAAACCCCAACGCGCGCCTTAGAAGGCTTATTCAAATATTTACTCAGCGCCGAACACGCACCGTTTGCGTTTGATCTCAACGGCTCAACCGTGCGAATGAATCATGTTGTGCACATCTCAGATATTTTTGCGGCAGGCGATGACGCCGAACTCAGCGCGCGCGTGCGGCATTTTGTCGAGAAAGTAGCGGTTACTGACCAATTGTTGATTCAGACCTATGCCTGCTTGCCGGGGCCCGAGAGTTTGTCGGCGCTTTAGCAGCCGAAAATCGTAGGCTGACATGAGTGTTGTTAGAGCCTTGGATACCCGTGCAGCGCTAGAGGCCTCAGATAAATCTGACCACGCCTTCCGACTGCGCTGAGTTTGCAAAGAGTTTGATATCGCTAAAGTTTCTCTACCCCGCCCACCTCGGCGGGCCATTTGAAACAACTACCGCAAACCACAAACTTAAGGAAAACCCATGAACGCATTCAATCGCATTTTAGCCGCCCTCGCCTTCGCCGCTGTTTCGCTCAGCCCGGCCGCATTTGCGGGCAAACCTGTCAATGTCAACGCCGCGAGTGCGAGTGAATTGGCGGATTCATTAGACGGTATTGGCGATGCGAAGGCGCAAGCAATTGTTGCCTATCGCACTGCTCACGGCGCTTTTAAAACCGCTGATGCGTTAACGGAAGTCAAGGGCATTGGCTTAAAGACCGTTGAAAAGAATGCGGCGTTTATTAAGTTGGGTGCGGTTGCCGCCAAGTAAGTTCGAGGCTGTCTATTTTTCCCTCACGCCTACTTCCTGTTCAAATGTTGTGGCTCAAATTAAAAATTTGGCAGGAAGTAGCGGGTCAAGTTTCAGAAGCTGATAAACATACCGCCATTCACCGGGATGTTTGCGCCGGTGATAAACCCGGCTTCTTCGGCGACTAGGAATTCGACCGTGCGGGCAATTTCTGAAGGCTCGCCAATGCGGCCTACTGGAATCGTGGCGATAATTTGCTCGCGCACCGCTTCTGGAATCGACATTACCATCGCGGTGCGGCAATAGCCTGGGGAAACGCTGTTTACGGTAACACCTTTACGCGCCACTTCTTTTGCCAGCGCCATAGTGAAGCCGTGAATTCCGGCTTTGCTGGCGGAATAGTTGGTTTGCCCAAACTGGCCGGTAGAGCCATTGACCGAGCTAATGTTGACAATGCGCCCGAACCCGCGCTCGCACATGCCGTCAATAAACTGGCGGGTGACATTAAATGCGCCGTCCAAATTCACTTTTAGCACGTCCATCCATGCCTGCGCCGGCATTTTGCGAAAGGTCATATCTTTGGTGATGCCGGCGGCATTGACGACGATATCCACCGCGCCGTGTGCCGCGT
>JAYUUS010000021.1:0-19246 GCA_043754435.1 Rhodanobacteraceae bacterium | reverse complement strand
TCCAGGCGGTTGCTGCTTTTCCAACGCGCTTATTGCTCTCACGCAATTCTGGCGCGGGCGAGCGCGCCAGCAACCTACCGCCAAAATCCCCGGACATGCTGCGCCAAGTGAATGACGCCTATGGTGCCTTGGCAAACTTCGAGTACTACCCGCTGTCCAGCAAAGCCGGGCGTGCTTCTGGAGAATTACAACTGTACAAAATTCCTGGCCGCGACAGTGGTCAGGGCTATGTTGACGCAAACCATTTCTACTTCACCTCCAGTATGAATGTGGTGGCGCAGATGCAATCGCGAAATGGCATCGGCGGCATGAACAGCAACCGCTACGGCTATGAAGAAGCGATGTACAACAATAAAGGCCGAGGCTTTACTGGCTTTAGGAAAATCATCACTGAAGATTTGGGTGATGATTTGAATAACATTGATACCAGCATTCGAATTCGCACGGCGACTGTGTATGAGCAGAAATTTCCGCTAGTTTCACAAACATTTTGCAGTGTTAGCCAGCGATTGAGCGAACCTCTGTCGGCGCTGAAATGCGACAGCACAAGCGCAATTACGTTGACGCGCGCCAGTTTGACCGATGTTCCTAGCTATCTTTGTAATGATCTAGCGTGCGATACCTTAAACCCGCCGCAAAATATTCCAATTCGGGTTTATGCGCCGCATTCCACAAGCATCACCCGTGATCTGATTACTCGATCCAACATCGTCACTAGCGCCACCGCCAGCAGCAGCTTTGATATCTACGGCAATGTCACCGCACAAAGTTCTAGCCTGACCGATAAGCTGGGCGGCGCGGATGTACGCACGCTCAGTTCGACCTCGACATCCATTTATGAAAACGATGCCAGCATTTGGTGGTTAGGCAAGCTAACCCATAGCACCAGCACCGTCACGCAAAGCTACATGGGCCAACATACCGGCGGCCCAAGTATTCCAAGCCGCAGCACCACGACCTTGATTGGTTATGACCCGACGACCCGGCAAGTCAATTGTGAAGCGGTATTCGCTGGCGTGCAGTTAGCGCAACCTTGCAGCAGCAACTCGATAGCGACAGAGCGCATCACCGCGCGTAGTTTTGGCAGCTACGGCAATATGACTGGCGAAGCGCAAACCGTGCGTGATGAGTCCAGCGCGCGCAGTTCGGGCATGAACTATGACGCCAGCGGTGGCTACTTTCCGAATATCGTGACCGACGTCAATGGCAAATCGGCGCAAAGCACCTTTGATGCGCGTTTTGGCGTGCCGATTAGCGTTACCGATGCGAATGGCTTGAATTCAACGACCACGCTGGATGCCGTAGGCCGCCCGATTCGCACTGTTGCGCCAAGTGCTGCCGGTGTGCGTGCCGCGATGCCCAGTGTAATGGCGTATGAGCGCTGCGATGTTGCGGGTGTAATCTGCCCGTTTGGTGCCGGTGCGGTAACGCGCATGGTGGCTAGCCAATACGGTAGCGCGCAGTCGATTAGTTATCAAGACAGCTTAGGCCGCAGTATTCGCACCGCATCTAAATTGATGGACGCCAGCTATGTCGTCAATGGTGCCTTGCTGGACGACAGCAACGCTAGCGTCACGGAAACCCGCTACAACGCACGCGGCTTGGTGCTGCGCCAGTACGAACCCAATCGCGGCAGTTCAAATGCGAATGCCTATACCGATTTTGGCGGCTACGATGCCCTGGGCCGCCCGGCTTGGAAGCTACAGCGCTTCAATCGGGTGGATACCGATGTGTTGGTCGTGAATAATCCAGAAATCAATTTTCGCCGCACCCAATACAGCTACAGCGGCTTAAAAACGGACATTGTCGTGTGCCAAATGATTGGGCAAGGTGGAAATTGCGGCGATATTACTTTGCCCAATGCCGATAACAGCCCAAAGCTGGTCATGGCGCGCGTGTTCGATAGCGCTGGAAAGCTCCTCAGCACCACGGATGCGAATCAAAAAACCACGCGCTACTGGTTTGATGGCGCGGGCAACCCGCTGCAAATTACCGACGTGCTGGGTTTAAACATCACCGCCAACTACAATGATTTTGGCCACCGCTTAAACGTGACCGACCCAGATCGCGGCACCTGGACCTTCACCTACAACGGTTTTGGTGAAGTGAAAACGCAAACCGATGCACGTAACTTGGTCACGACACTTAACTACGATAATTTGGGCCGCGTCTTCAGCCGCACCTGGACCGAGCCCAGCCGTGATGGCAGCCGCAATTTGGCGCACAGCGAAACCAGCGTCTATGAAAACACAAGCACTACCAGCTACGGCACGCTGAAAAATGTGGTGCGCAGCGCAGGCGTGCTCAATGCCAATAACTACCAGCGCTGGGAGCGCAGCTATAGCTACGACGCGCTGAATCGCGCGACCGGCAGCAGTACCCAAATGCAGGTTGCGAATCAACCCTTGTTGACGCTGAATCAACAAAGTTATTTCGATAAAAACTATGGCCGGCCTAAGCAAATGCTGTACCCGCAAAGCGCGCTTGACCAGCAGCCGGTGTCAACCTATTTGGCTTACAACGGTATCGGTGCCTTAGTTAAAGAAGGCTTTGCCGCTGATTACGTCGCTACCAACCCGACTGGCAGCCCGGCGATTCATCAGATAACCTCGACCGATGGCCGTGGCTTAGTCACCTCGGAAAGCTATGGCGTGACGGCATCGAACAGTGCCGATTGGCGCACCAATTCGGTGTTTGATAGCTCCGGCTGGTTATTGGCGCAGTGCGTGAATACCAATGGTGTGTGCAGCTCGGCGGTGCCGAGTACCACCGTAAATGTGCCGCTGGAGCAGCGCTATCGCTTTGATGTCTATGGCAATTTGAAAACTCAGTGGCACAGTGGCGCGTGGCTGCAAACTGGTCAACTTTTGGCCGACGTGCACGGTAAGGAAACCTACCAATATGACGCGCTGCACCGTTTGACAACGGCCAGCCGCACCAGCGCCAATAGCGCCACCGAAACCGTGAACTATGGCTACGATGATGTCGGTGGGCTGCTAAAGAAATCGGACTATTCACAAGACACTGCGAACGCTTACAGCTATCAAGCCGGTACGCATAAAGTGCAATCGGTGGCGTTGAAGACCGGCAATTCTGCCAGCTATGGCTTTGATGCGAACGGCAATGTGACGCAGCGCAATGAGGCGGGCAGCCTCACGACTTTGGAATACGATATTGGCAATTTGCCGATGCGCATGCAGCGCGGCTTTAATACCTCAGATTTTTATGAAGGCCCGAGTGGGCGCTATGTGCAGCGCTTGGTCAGCAATGGCATAGCACGCGATACCTATTCCCTGGATAAGAGCTACGAGCGCGAAATTGTCGGTGGCGCAATTACCTTGGAACGCTATTACCTAACCAGCGGCGCGTTAATGACCGTAGCCCCAGGCAGCCGCAAGCTCAATTATTTGCACAATGACCGCTTGGGCAGCACGGTGTCGATTAGTGAGAAACCGCTTCCAGACGGTCAGCGCTTGGGTTCAAGCGTGGCGATATTGGTCGAACACAAGGGTTTTGATGCTTTTGGTAAGGCGCTAGATGGCACCTGGAGCACGTCAAACATTGGCATGCTGAATTTGACGACCGGGCAAAACTTCAACCAAAGCAAACGCACGCAGCGCGGCTTTACCGGGCACGAACATTTGGACGAGTTCGCGCTGATTCATATGAATGGCCGGGTGTATGACTACAACCTGGGACGGTTCTTTGGCGTGGATCCGTTTATTCAGTTTCCGAGCAATTCGCAGTCATTGAATCCGTATGGGTATTTGATGAATAACCCGTTGAGTGGGGTGGATCCGACTGGGTATAAAGTGAGCTGTTCTGGTGAAGGAAAAGATGAAGTTTGCCAAATGACGGATGTCACAGCATACAAACGTTATGAAAACAAGGAAACGGGCGAAGTGCATCTTACAGCCAGTGATGGTCATAATGAGATTGAAGTTAAAACCATCACGGAAAATGGCGCGGAAGCGCGAACCTATGATTTGAGCTCGAAAACGCTAACGGCCCTGAACAGGGCGGGCGGCGCTGTCGATTTGAATTCGATCACCTCGCGCTCAAGTTCGGCTTCTGGAGTTCCCGCTGTGCTTAGAAGAATCGACGATATGCGAGATAAACAGCTGGGCATGTATGGCACGGCGGCGGTTCAAGTAACAGCTGGCGTAGCGATTGCTTATGTTTGCGGGCGTGCGCCTCTGCAATGTGTATTGACCGGTGGAATTGCATATAGTGGTAATGGTGCTGATTCGATTCCAGCACAAATGTTCGCTGGTGGGTTGTTGGGCCGTTTATTGGGTGGCGTTGGAGAGACAGCTTCAACACAAGGCGCACCTGCAGGTTCTGCACGAACGACGATGGAACAACACGCGATGGCAGAAATCGGCGCTACAAACCATTTAGCTAGAGTCCGTGCTGCAGGCGAAACTGAGGGAACTGTGGGGGTAATGATTCCCAAGGAGGGCCAGGTTTTCTACTCTGAAAGTCGTTTAGCAAATGGCGCCAGTGAAACGATCAATGTTGGCGGATTTGCACGAAAAAACAATTTTGGTGTGATCTCCACTTGTGCCGAACCCATTTGCGTTTCCGCTATGAGGACGGCCTCACCGCCGGTTGCAACAGAAGGAGCAGTGAGTATGGTTCGTGCTGTAGGCGATATGGGAAAGAAGGCAAGCGCCGGTGACTGGATGGTCGCATGTCAGTGGTGCCAACCGGGGCTTAAGCAATTTGGCATTATTGATGGCGTTCCAAACCGCTTTTAGGAGGCATTTATTATGAATTTGCTTAGAACTAAACCACATTCGCCGTTCCTGCCAATCAGTTTGCAAGAACCACTTAGAGCAGGTGAAATGGCAAAGCACCAAAGGTGGCTTGCGCCTAAATCTTCAGTTCACAGAAAAATGGGTGAATATATTGAAATTGACGAACGACGTTGGACCCAAAAGTATATTTATTCAAATACGAAAAAGCTCGATCTTTCTGGTGTTGGCAGTCCAGAACCATCAGATAAGCAAGTCACACAGTGGGAAATAATCTGCACTCACGCAAATCAACTAATTGACAAGGCATGGTCATGGGTCGACCCAAATGATGAATGTGATGATGATATGAGTGAATTTGATATAAACGATCTTGAACTCTCGCAAGTTAGAATACTGGATAGCGGTCAATATGACTTTGCCTTCACCTTTTCATCTCAATTTTGTAGGGCACTGGGGTTGGGATGCATCGTTGAATTTAAGAATGAGGAGCCGCGCGGTAGTTTTTGGGCGAGTTAGGATTAGCCGCGCCAAGCAAATGCTGTACCCGCAAAGCGCTATTGACCAACAGCCGGTGTCGACCTATTTGGCTTACAACGGTATCGGTGCCTTAGTTAAAGAAGGCTTTGCCGCTGATTACGTCGCTACCAACCCGACCAGCAGCCCGGCGATTCATCAAATTACTTCGACCGATGGCCGGGGCTTGGTCACCTCAGAAAGCTATGGCGTGACGGCATCGAATAGCGCCGATTGGCGCACCAATTCGGTGTTTGATAGCTCCGGCTGGCTATTGGCGCAGTGCGTGAATAGGGACGGCATGTGCAGCTCGGCAGTGCCTACAACCACAGTAAACGTGCCACTAGAACAGCGCTATCGTTTTGATGTCTATGGCAATTTGAAAACCCAGTGGCACAGTGGCGCATGGTTGCAGGGTATTCAGATTCAGGCGGGTGTACAAGGTAAGGAAACTTATAAGTATGACGCATTGCATCGTTTAATAGAGGCCAGCCGCACCAGCGCCAATAGCGCCACCGAAACCGTGAACTATGGCTACGACGATGTCGGTGGGCTGCTAAAGAAATCGGACTATTCACAAGACACTGCGAACGCGTACAGCTATCAAGCCGGTACGCATAAAGTGCAATCGGTGGCGTTGAAGACCGGCAATTCTGTCAGCTATGGCTTTGATGCGAACGGCAATGTGACGCAGCGCAATGAGGCGGGTAGCGTCACGACTTTGGAATACGATATTGGCAATTTGCCGATGCGCATGCAGCGCGGCTTTAATACCTCAGATTTTTATGAAGGCCTGGGCGGGCGCTATGTGCAGCGCTTGGTCAGTAATGGAAACCAGCGCGATACGTACAGTTTAGACAAGAGTTATGAGCGCGAAATTGTTGGTGGCGCAATTACCTTGGAGCGTTACTACCTAACCAGCGGCGCGTTAATGACCGTGGCACCGGGTAGCCGCAAGCTGAATTATTTGCACAATGTGTGATCCTGCCCCGTTTCAACGGACACTAAGGCGCGCATGTCAATAACGGATTGAAAACCCTTTGCATCGAAATACGACGTAAAACGCCATATTTGTTGCAGTGCAGCTTGACTCGACTGAACGTCGCATTCATATTCCGCCGCGTTCTGAGACTTAAGTCCTATTTTTAATAAGACTTAAGATGTAGTAGCACACTATAACGAGCTATTGGGCTGTTGAATAACCTGACCTACAAATCTTTTGATGTGCGATTGCTGGCTTTGGCCGCGCTCTTAGCTTCGCTGGTTGCATGTGCGCATGTTGCAGCGCCAGTTGCCGCTAAAGTTGAAGCGGTTGCTGCTATGCCAACACCAACGAGTGCCACGCAAGAGACGCCGCTTCAGTACGCGCCGGAGCCAACCCGCTCTGAGCTCAAGGCAGTTTTGGCGCTCGGTCAAACGCTGCAAATTCGCAATGACTTTGGCGACGTGCGTCTGCGCTTTGGGGGTTTTGAGCATGGCGTGGAAATTACTGCCGTTGCACAATCACCACTTGGTCAAACGATGCCGGTGGTTCGCTTTGACGCGCCAAGCGCCACGATTAGCACCGCATTGCCGGATGCAAGTTTACCTGTGCTGGGTCAGCGCATTGATATTGTGGTTTGGGTGCCTGAAAAACACAGCGTGAAGGTCAACACCCTGCGCGGTTTGGTTGAGGTGCGCGGCGTGCGCTCGGATGTGGTGGTGCGCTCTGATTCGGGCGATATCACCGCGCGTGGCGTGCAGGGAAGGCTGGATATCGAAACCGGCAGTGGTGCGATTGAGGCAGCGTTTAGCAATCGCCCGGTCAATGCGCCGCAACGCGTTGTGACGCGAACCGGCACGATTGCGGTTTCCTTTGGCCCGGCATTCAACACCGAACTCGCACTCGCCACTTCAGGACTGATTGCAACGGAATACAGCGTCGAAATTACCCCGAAGCCGGGTGAAGAACCTAATAAGACCGGGATTGTCAAGATTGGCTCGGCTAAAAACCAGGCAAACCAAATTGAAATCAGCAGCAAGCGCGGAGAGTTAAGACTTTTTCGCAGACAGGCCTTTATTGAGGCTGAATAACGTGCCCCAAAAAGGCGCTTTTTGAAGTACTAATCTGAAGTACTAATTTGTTTTGCTATGCAAAACATTCATCAACAACCCCTAGGAAAAATAGCATGACGATGAAAAGACTGACTCTAGCTTGCACCATTGCGCTCACTGCAGCTAATTTTGCGAGTGCACAAACACGCGAGGTATTTGCCGATACCCAGCGTGGCGAGCCAGTAACTCCGGTTGAGTTTAACGGTGACTTGCGCGATTTGCCGGTGGTGCCTGATTGGCAGCCAGGTGATCCGATCAAGGAAGCGGCCAAGCGTTTGTTTCATCCGCTTGAGGTCAAAAACCCAGCCGCACCTGCGGACTGGATCACAGCACCTGATTTGTTGAGCGATCGTCAGCAGCTATTTGAGGTCACCCAAGGATTGCACGACAACGTTTCAGAGCGTGGCGTTGGGCGCGTGAGTATCAATAATGGCAACACCGGGGTAAGCCCAGGTGACCCAGTCATTGAGGTTTCTGCCAATTTTGTTGTTTACGGGGTCAATAATGCTTCCGGCACAACCTTTACCGTTTACGATAAAGCGGGCGTCAAGTTGGCCGGCCCAACAACGTTTAAGTCTTTAGCACCGGCAGGAGATCCTTGCGCAACATCGGTTTCTGATCCAATCATTCACTATGATCGCTTGGCAAACCGTTGGTTTTTGCTTGAGATGGGCGGCACCAGCTCCGCGAACCGTCTATGCACCTATGTTTCCAAAACCGACAATCCAATTACCGGCGGCTGGAATTTTTATGGTTATTCCACGCCAGAAGTGCCTGACTATCCAAAATGCACCGTGTGGCCTAGCGCGTATGTCTGCACCACCAACGAAGGTTCTGCCGGTGCGAAGGTCTATGCTTTCGATCGCGTGAACATGTTGGCTGGGGCAACCGCACGGCCCGCACAGCGCTTCACTTCGATTGTCAAGCTCAGCGGCTATGGTTTCCAAACGGTGTTGCCTGCAACCTTTATGGGCAGTGCTGCAAATCCGCCGCCTGCAGGTGCGCCGATTATTCTAGCCCGCCACGACGACGATGAGGCACATGCCGGTACGAGTGCTGATACCAGCAAAGACTTTATCGACTTGTTTTCGTTGAACTTAAACTGGACGACGCCAAGCAGCAGCTCTATCACCACTCTGCCGCGCGTCAACATTACCGAGTTCAACAGCTGGTTCCGCGACTATTCAACGTTTGACACCGTGCCACAAGCGGGTTCTACAACCGCTCGGCTCGATCCGATTCGCGAAGTTTTAATGAATTCGCTTACCTACCGCAATTTGGGCACCTACCAGTCCATTGTCGGCACATTTGCCACCAATCAAAATGCCGCACGTTCCGGTACCGTGGTTGACGCTGGCCTGCGCTGGTTTGAATTGCAAAACACTGGTTCTGGCTGGTCGTTACGCCAAGAAGGCACTTATAGCCCGGCCGATGGCGCGACCCATCATTTGATCGGTGCCGTGGCGACCGATCAGCAGGGCAATATTGGCTTCGGTTTTAACGTGACGAAAACCTCAGCCCCGGTGATTTATCCGAGCTTGGCGTACTCTGGCCGTTTAGCGAGCGATCCTTTGGGCGTCATGACGCAAACCGAGACCATTGTTGCAGCGGGTGCGGCGGCGGAAACCTCTGGGCGTTGGGGCGATTATTATCAAATGACGGTTGATCCAGCAGACGATTGCACGTTCTGGTTTGTCGGCATGTATCGCCCAACCGGCAGCTGGCAGACGCGTGCGCAGAACTTTAAGTTCAGCAGCTGCGGTGGCGTGGTACCCACAACCTACACCGTCAGTGGCGCTGTCACAACTGCGGGTGGCGCGGGTGTTTCAGGCGTAACTGTTAGTTCCGGTGCCAGCAGCGGTAGCTCAGACACTGCCGGAAGCTATGCAATTGCCGGCCTTGCAAACGGCAGCTACACACTGACGCCCAGCAAAACCGGCTGTACCTTCAGCCCGACTAGCCGTGCCGTCACCGTTGCTAGCGCTAATGTTACCGGTCAAGCTTTCACGGCGACTTGCAGCACGGTCACGCCGAGCGAGCGTCTGTCGAATGGTAACTTTGACAGCATCACCGTCAGCACCAACAGCGCGCCTGATGCTTCTTGGTCACGCACTGCTTTTACCGGCACATCCCACAACACCTTGGCGGCAGAAGCCGGTGCTTTGAGCGGCACGACATCGGCAAAGCTGGGCGTTAGTGATTCTGCCACGCAGTCAGTTTCGTCTAAAGCTACGTTGATTCCGGCAACTGCAACCACCTCAACTTTAAGCTTCAGCACGCAAATCACCTCAGCTGAATCCGCAACGACAACGACCGCTTACGACAAACTGTTTGTTGAGCTTGTGGATTCCTCAACGAATACCGTTTTAACCACGCTGGTCACGTTGAGCAATGTCAATCGCACTGCAACCTATGTAAGCCGAAGCTATAACGTGAATGCCTATAAAGGCAAAAACGTGGTGGTACGCTTACGCAGCACGATGGATAGCTCGCTCGTTACCACGTTCCGTGTGGATAATGTCAGCTTGATTTCTGACTAAGGTTTAGCTTAGGAACCTTGAGAACCCTGCAAAACATCGCAGGGTTTTTTAATGTGCAGAGTAGGGTAGTTTGAAAACGGAGGCAGCAGTTGCGTTTGCCCGCGCCTAAAGATACTGCGCTTTTTTCAAGCGCCAATAAACCAAGCCGCAGAGCGCGAAAGTCAAGCCTAGCATGACGAAGTAACCATAGCGCCAGTGCAGTTCGGGCATGAAATCAAAATTCATGCCGTATACGCTGGCGACTAAGGTGGGCACCGTCAATAACCCCGCCCAGCCAGCTAAACGTTTGACGATGTCGTTTTGCCCTAGCGATACCAAAGAAAGGTTGAGCTGCAATGCTGCCGTCAACATTTCACCCAAGGTGTTAATGGTTTCGCTCATACGAACGGCATGATCGAAAACATCGCGGTAGTAAACTCGAACGTCGTTGTGGACTAGGCCTGGATGGAAGCGCACTAATTGATTGAGAATGTCTTGCAGTGGCGCAACAGCTAAGCGGAAATTAACCAGTTCGCGTTTTAACCGATATAAAGATTTGATCGTCTCGCGATCAAAATCGTCGCGAAAAATTTCATCTTCTAGTTCACGCAGAGAGCTTTGAAAGCTTTCCACAATTGGAAAATAGTTATCAACAATGGCGTCAATTACGGCATATAGCCCAAAGCTGGGGCCAAGTGCGAGTAAGTCTGGCGTCTGCTCACAGCGTCCTCGGGCGCTGGCATAGCTCAAACTGGCACCGTGGCGCACGGTGATTAAAAATCGCTTGCCTAAAAAGATGTGTGTCTCGCCAAATTCGACTTTGCCCGCGATAAATTGAGCCGTGTGCAGCACGATAAACAGCACGTCATCATAAACCTCAATCTTGGGCCGTTGATGCGCGTGTTGCGCGTCCTCAATGGCAAGCTCATGCAAGCCGAATTCCTGCTGCATTTTCCAAAGTAAGGTTTCATCTGGCTCATGCAAACCGAGCCAGATAAACGTATTGGGTTCACTCAGTACATCAGAGATCGCTTCAATAGTGATGTGGTTGAGCCTGCGTCCGCTATTGAGATAGGCAACACAGTTAACCACCATATTGGGGTTGTCGTCGCTATTTACGTCTATATTTTCATTGAACATTGATCGGGTTTCCATGATGCGATGCTAGCGCAAGAACGGAGCTAGATGCTGAAATAACGCTGGCATTTGCACTTGATTCCGGGCAATCCTGGCGGGCGTAATTTCTCGAGTTGGCGTCGGGTTAAGCGAACAAATAGCAGTCCAGCTAGGCTCAATGATGGTAAATTGCTGCGGAAATTGAACAATTACAACAGCAAACACCATGCAACTCACCCAACACTTAGATCTAGACTACGCCGTACATGGTATTGACGCCGGGCTACTGGTTATTCTTGGGCAACCACGAACTCCACCTTACACTCTATCAAAACGGGGCCTTAAGCACGATTTAAAAGAATTAGGTGTGGCTAGTGTGGCCGATTTTCAGGCGGTACATGCAGAACAACTCCTATTAGATGCGCCCGAAGTCGTATTGCTAGCCACGGGCGCGCGATTGCAATTCCCAAGTGTGGAAGTTCGTGCTGCCTTTGCAAGACATGGACTCGGTTTAGAAGTGATGGATACCCGCGCCGCCGCCTATACCTATAATGTTTTATTGCAAGAGCAGCGGGATGTTTTATTGATTGTTTTGGGGTGAGTGTGCTGCCAGTTTGCCGGATCAAAATGCCTTCGCAAACTTCAATAAAGGCCTATTGCGCCTTCACCGTATCCGCCTCGTGGCGCATCAACAGCTGCTGCAACAGATTAATTTGCGCCTGCTGTTGCGCTAATAAAGTCATCATCTGATCTTGACGTAAGGCGTCGAGCTTTTCATGCAGGGCCAGTATTTCGATCTCCGCTTTTAAGTTAATTTCGTAGTCGTGCGCTGCCATATGGCGATCTTTGGTGCTTTGTCGGTTTTGACTCATCATGATGACTGGCGCCTGTAATGCTGCAACCATTGAGAGCATGAGGTTGAGGAAAATGTAGGGAAATGGATCGAATGCAGTTTTCCCCAAAATTTCGGTATTCAGCACCGTCCATGCCACCAGGATCGAGGTAAAAATGATGATGAACGTCCAGGAGCCGCCAAAGCGCGCCACGCTATCGGCTAGACGTTCGCCAAAGCTCGACTTGCTTGCTAGTTTCGCGACGGGATCTTGGGTTGAGGCACTGCGCCGGGTGGCATCATCAAGTGATTGGCGCTGTACGGCGTCGAGGGTTTTGCTATCGCTTCCGCCGAACCCGCGCTGGGCTTGGCTTACATCGTCGTCAGTGGTGTGTTTAGGCATTAAAATTTCCAGCTGTTGAATTTATTTTGGCTTTGCGCATTTTCCACTGTTATTTTCTGCGGCCATGTGAATCACTGGCACAATGCGTGGTAATACGCGTGATGCGCGCAAGTCTACAGGGGTAAAACATGTCGCAATCTAAACTTATTCTTGACTATGTATTTGAACACGCGCGCAATCTAGGCGTGCATGTGTGCATGATTCAACCGACCGGCGAAGGCCGAATCGTGGAATATTCCTGGGCGCAAGTCCTAGATCAAGCGTTGCGCATGGCGGCACATTTGCAGAGTTTGAATTTTGAGCCGGGTGCGCGCATTGCGATTTTGTCAAAAAATTGTGCGCATTTCATGATCGCCGAACTGGCGATTTGGCTTTCGAATTGCACGACAGTGGCAATTTTTCCCACCGAAACCGCAGAAACCGTGCGCTATGTGCTGGAACACAGCGGTGCCAGTTTGCTGTTTGTGGGTAAGCTAGATACTTGGTCAGAGCAACAGCGCGGGGTGCGGCCAGAGTTGCCCTGCATTAGCTTGCCGCTTGCGCCTAAAACTGCTTACCCCAGCTGGGATGACATCATCGCGCGCACTGCACCCAGCACCGATCCAGCGAAGCGATTGCCTGCTGATTTGGCGATGATTATCTACACCTCAGGTTCCACCGGCCAGCCCAAGGGCGTGATGCATTGTTTTGACGCGGTCACGCGCGCGTCTGAGGGCATCGTCACGTGCGTGCGTGATGGCATAGGCGCGGGCACGCCGCTACGGATGCTGTCTTATCTGCCGCTTGCGCATGTGGTGGAACGGGCGTGGGTGGAATGTGCCGGTTTTATCCAGGGCGATATCCAACTATATTTTGCTGAAACCCTAGAAAGCTTTTTGACCGATCTGCGGCGCGCACGCCCTACGGTGTTCGTGTCCGTGCCGCGCCTTTGGCTGAAATTTCAGCAGGGCGCACACAAGAAAATACCCGCTCGGAAATTAGCGCTGCTGTTGAGCCTGCCCATTATCGGCAAAATCATTGGCCGCCGGGTGTTGGAGGGCTTAGGTTTGGATCACGTGCGCATGGCCGGAAGCGGTTCTGCGCCGATTGCCACGCCCTTGATTCAGTGGTATCGAAAACTCGGGCTAAATTTGTTAGAAGGCTATGGCATGAGCGAAGACTTCGCCTATTCCAACTCCTCAGCCGCCGGAAAAAGCGCGCCAGACTACGTTGGAACCGCGCTGCCTGGGGTGCTGGTGCGCATGAGTGATGAAGGCGAAATCCTGATTAAATCCCCCGGAAAATTTGTCGGCTATTATCAACAGCCAGAGCTGTACGCCGAAAGTTTCGACCCTGATGGCTATTTTCATACCGGCGATTTGGGCGAATTGCGCGCGGATGGTCTGCTTAAAATTACCGGCCGCAAAAAAGATCTGTTTAAGACCGGCAAGGGCAAGTATGTTGCCCCGGCTCCGATTGAAAACCACCTCAACTCCTGCCCCGCCATTGAGGCCTCGATTGTTTCCGGCGTAGGCCAGCAAGCGCCATATGCTTTGGTGGTGATTGCGGAGGATCTACGGCCCCGACTTAATGACCCCAAAGTGCGTGACGACATCACTGAAACGCTCAAAAAACTGCTTGAGGAGGTCAACGCGTCCCTGGCGGAGTACGAACAGCTGTATAAAATTGTGGTGGAAAGTGAGCCTTTTTCGATCGCCAATGGCTGTTTAACGCCGACGCTTAAGATCAAACGCAACCGCATTGAGGCACGGGTGGCCTCAATGGTGGATGGCTGGTATCGCGAATCTGACTCAGTGATTTGGGCGAAATAGCGGGTTATAGACGTGCCCTGCTATTGCCCCTGGCCCAAAGCAAAGCCATTTTCGCCATCAAAGGTGCAAAGATTTTCGGTCTTAATCACGTCCACGTGGCCTTCGGTAATGCGCGCAAGCAGGGCGATAATGTCGCTGTGCAGGATCGTGGCTCCAGCAGGTGCGGTAAAGCGGCAGCGCCAGTGATCCGTACAGAACGTTTCCGGGAAGCCATGCGGCCATACCTTGACGCCTCGGTTGGTGATCATCTGTAGCTTGAGTGTCGGCGTCGACAATGTTGTCAATCGCCCCGCGAGGAAATCCGGCGAGCTATCAGCGGTGTGTACAAACACATCAACCCCAATCATTTCCTTGCGCGCCGGGGCGCGGCGGATGTAAAGCGGCTTGGTTGGGCCAGCTTTTTCCATTGGATTGACATAGCGCACGGCGGCAAAGTGTGTGGGCTCTTTTCCTAATCGTGCGATTACGGCCTGTGCGAACTCGGCCGTGCCCAGTACTGCGCTGGTGCGTTCGCCTTTGAGATCGGCAGTATGGCAGCCGTCTTCCAGAGTGCACAGCCAAGCGTTGTGAATGCGCTGGGCAATCGGCGCTTGGCGGATATGAATTAACATCATCACCGCCGCCAGCAGCAAGCCGCTTGGGTTGGCAATGTTTTGCCCTGCGATGTCGGGCGCGCTGCCGTGAATGGCTTCAAACATTGCCACGTGTTCGCCGATATTGGCGCTGCCCGCCAAGCCAATACTGCCGGTCATTTCTGCGGCAATGTCGCTGATAATGTCGCCGTACAGATTGGGCGTCACGATCACATCAAAGCGCTCGGGCTGGGTGGCAATGCGTGCAGCACCAATATCAATAATGTAGCGCTCTTTTTGGATGTCTGGATATTCGCGGCCGATTTCTTCGAACACTGAATAAAAAAGCCCGTCGGTCATCTTCATGATGTTGTCTTTCACCATGCACGTCACCTTGCGGCGGCCGTGGCTGCGCGCATACTCAAATGCGTGCCGCACGATTTTCTCGCAGCCTGGGCGCGTGATCAGCTTTAGGCACTGAAACACTTCGTCGGTTTGCCGATGTTCAATCCCAGCGTAGAGATCTTCTTCGTTCTCGCGCACGATCACCATATCCATTTTTGGATGCAGCGTATCGACAAACGGCGCGTAGCTAATGCACGGGCGGACATTGGCATATAGCCCTAAAGTCTTGCGCACCGTCACGTTCAGGCTCTTGTAGCCGCCGCCGGAGGGCGTGGTGACCGGTGCTTTGAGAAACACTTTAGTGCGCCGCAGGCTGCCCCAAGACTCGTTGGTGATGCCGGAAGTATTGCCTGACAAATACACCTGTTCGCCAATCTCGATGCGCTCTGGCGCTAAGCGCGCACCGGCCGCTTCCAAGATCGCCAAGGTCGCGGTCATGATTTCCGGGCCGATGCCGTCGCCGTAGGCAATGCTGATTGGCACGCGTTCGATGCTTGGTGCGGCAGCTGCAATTTGCGTGTCCGTGTCGGTACTAGATGGGATGTTGGGGTGGTCTAGGCTCATGACAATACTCCTGGAAAAGTTGGCGTACTCTAGGCAAACTCAGTCGTTAAGAAAAATACATATTTATCATCTAACTCATAGATAAAAAGCTATGCCTACGCCACTGCGCCGTCTGATGCGTATTACCCCCCAGCAGTTGCGCGCTTTCGAGGCGGTAGCAAGGCTGGGTTCGATCACGAATGCTGCACGCGAACTGCATGTGTCGCAGCCGACTGTCAGTATCCAGCTGCGCGAGTTAGCCAATGCGGTTGGCGAGCCCTTGGTTGAGATTAATGGGCGGCGTTTGCGCCTGACTCATGCCGGGGATGTGCTACAGGGCACGATTGGCGAGCTTGGCCAGTGCTGGCAGCGTTTGGAGTCCAGCCTAGCGGAGGCGCGCGGCTTGGTGCGCGGACGTTTGCGCATTGCGGCCGTGACCACGGCGGAATACTTCGTGCCGGATTTATTGGGCGTGTTTGCCGCCGCACATCCGGGCGTGGAAATCGAATTAGCGATTGAAAACCGCGACCGCGTGGTCGAACGTCTGCAGCGCAATTTGGACGATTTGACCGTGATGATGCTGCCGCCCGCTTCCTTAAGCCTAGAGCGCGTGCCGTTTCTGGACAATCCATTGGTGGTGATTGCCGCGCGCCAGCACCCGCTGCAGGGGCGGGCGCTGACATTGGACGAGCTGAGCGAGCAGCGCTGGCTGATGCGCGAACAGGGCAGCGGCACGCGCAAAGTCGCCGAGCAGCATTTTACTGAGGCTGGCTTCGTGCCCAAGGTGGCAATGAGCCTGGGCAGCAACGAAGCGATCAAGCACGCCGCCGCCGCAGGTTTGGGCGTGGCGGTTGTGTCCGAACTGGCTGTGCGCGTGGCAGGCATGCTCGATCCAGCACTGACGATTTTGAATGTGCATGGCTTCCCGCTGCAGCGGCAATGGTTCGTGGTTTGGCGCAAGGATCAGCACCACAGCGTTGCGGCTAAACGTTTTGTGCAGTATCTGCAAACGCGTGTGAACCTTGATGCTTACGATCCTGGTGACGGGGCTTAACGTTATCGGTTCAAAATGCGCTGCCGGCCGCGTTGGTAACGCTTGCAACGCAGGTGGCACCACTTATTGAATCGATGGATCCAATTTGCGCAAGGCATCGCTGATATCAATACTGCCGGTGCGGTCAAGATCGGTTTTACTGTAGCAACGGGCGTTGGTGCTGCGTAAATCACGCTGGCGAAAGCTGAAGTTACTTTCTGGCACGCGGCGGCAGTCGCCCATGTAGGCAATGTTTTCACTTTTCTTCATTGCGACCTTTGCAGACGGCGCGTTTGCGCAGGCTTGCAGCAAAAGCGCGGTTAATCCGACTAAAAGATATGAACATTTCACGGCTATCGCTCCTTATGTGACGTTGAATCGGGTGTCTATCCGACAGATAAAATCTACGCTGATTATGGGCGCTATGCCAGTGGCCCCCGCAAAGGCACACGCATGCACTAAAAAATGCTTAAAAAAGCGAAACAAATAGTTGTAGCCATATTTTAAACGCGCTTTTAATGGTCATAAGACTTTAAATTTCGCTGAATACGTATGCAGCTATAGCTTATTAGATTGCGTCATCGGTAACATGCACGCCAGCAGCCGAGCCGACACGCTCTGCGGCTTGGAGATCTGCAGTTAGAGCCCTTTGCGCTTGCAGATCACGTTTTTATGGGTGAAGAATTTTGGAGGTTTATCGTGGTTCTAAAGCGCAAACTATTGAGCTTGGCACTGGCATCTGCGCTGGTAGGCGTATTTGCCAATGCGAATGCGCAGTCAGATGAAGAAAAAACAACGCAGTCAAAGACTGATGCCGAAGCGGCGGCGGCGGCAAAAAGAGCCAACGCATCGGAAAGTGCTGATGTGCAACTGGGTACGGTAGTTGTTACCGGTATTCGCAGCTCGATTGAGAGTTCGACTGCCATCAAAAAGACCCAGACCTCGATTGTTGAGTCGATTTCATCAGAAGATATTGGCAAGCTACCGGATCAATCTATTGCCGAATCCATTGCGCGTCTGCCGGGGCTTTCCGCGCAGCGGGTCGCCGGTCGCGCTCAAGTCATCAGTGTGCGTGGCTTATCACCAGATTTCTCAACAACTTTATTGAATGGCCGAGAACTGGTCAGCACGGGTGACAATCGCAGTGTCGAGTTCGATCAGTATCCTTCAGAGTTAATTAGCGGCGTCACGATTTACAAAACGCCGGATTCGGGTATCGTCGGCCAAGGCTTGTCCGGCACGATTGATATGCGCACGGTGCGCCCACTGGATATTAAAGATTCGGTTCTGGTGGTCGGTATACGCGGCCAGCATAACTCTTTAGGTAGCGCGGCCGACTCCAGCGCTAACGGCAACCGCGTCAATGTGAGCTTTATTGGCAAGTCAGATAGCGGTGATTTTGGTTACGCCTTAGGGATTTCGCGCCAGGATACGCCGACCCAGGAGAATCAAGTCGGCCTGTATGAACCTTTCGAAGCAGTTGGCGCTGGCGCGCGTCCGGGTGTGGCAGCAGGCACTTTCTATTCGAACGGGATCAAAGCCTTGCGGCGCACCGGTTACACCGTGCGAACTGGGGTGCTGGGAACGTTTCAGTGGCATGCAAGCGATACTTGGATGAGCACGCTGGATCTGTTTTATTCGACGGCCAAACAGGAAGACACGGCGAATCAGTTTGAAGTCAACCTCGGCGACTATAACGGTGGTTTTGCGCGTTTGAACGTCACCAACCCAATCGTCAATGCGAACAACACTTTTGTTGGCGGCACCGCAAACAACGTATATCCGCTGGTGCGCGGCATTTACAACAAGCGTGAAGACACCATTAAAGCGGTCGGCTGGACGAATGAGTTCTTTCTTAACGATATTACGCTCACCACCGACTTGAACTACTCAAAGGCGAATCGCGACGAATTAAGCCTCGAAAATAACTCCCAACGCCGCACACCAACACCCAGTTTGGACTCGGTCAATTTGATTTTTCGCAGCGACGGCTTTTCGCAATTGCGACCCGGCCGAAGCTACTCGAACCCGGCCGATTTGTTCTTGGATAACACGATTTACGGTTCTGGCTATGGCAAGGTGCCGAGCGTCGAGGATCAGCTGACCGGTATCAAGGTGGTCGCCAACGTGCCCGGGTCGGAAAGATTTAATATGTTCAGCTCTTTTGATATCGGCATCAACCGCGCGGAACGTGATAAGTCCAAGCGCCAGCCTGAAGGCGCGATTGAATTGGGTGCGCAAGGCCCAACCGCGATTGGCAACCAGTTCCAGTACCGTCCCGTGGACTTGAGCTTTGCCGGTGTGGGGTCAATTCCGGCGTGGAACGTTCCGGGTGCAGTTGCGCAATATATGCGCTTTAACCCACGCGCTGATTTGGACTATTTGATCCCAAAAGCTTGGGATGTCAACGAAGTGATTACCTCAGGCTGGGTGCGCGCCAACATCGACACCAGCTGGGGTGACGTACCCGTGCGCGGCAACATTGGCATTCAAGCACAGAATGTCGATCAGTCATCGCAGGCCAACTACTTTGACCGTAACCGCCCGGCTGGGCAGCAGATTCGACCCATTGGCGGCGGTACGAAATACACGGATATTCTGCCGAGCCTAAATTTGTCGTTTGAATTTGCCAACGATCAGCAGCT
>JAYUUS010000020.1:0-62643 GCA_043754435.1 Rhodanobacteraceae bacterium | reverse complement strand
AGGCGGTTTTTAAGTTAAATAAACCTGAAAATTGCTAATTTTTTAGTGGGCTTGACGCTGTCGGGGAAATGGGTGCGTGAATTTCAACAGCCTGCTAGCTCCACATAGGTTCGAGACGTTCCACGTGGAAGAAATAATGTGCCGACTAATTGAACCGTGAAGTAACCGCACCAAGATTAACTTCCCATACCTTGAGCTTTCCGGGCCAAGCGCTGATCGCTTCACTCAACGCCACACCTGTCACCAACACCTGATCGGCGACTTCAAACGCAAGTCTTAAACAGTGCGCTTGGTGCTCTATATCTAACTCTGAAAACAAATCATCTAAGCATAAAACCGGCTTTTCACCACTGTGCGCATGATAGCTGCTGAGCGTGCCAAACACCGCGCTTAAGCAGGCATTTTTTGTTTGACCGCGCGAAAATTGCTCACGCGCTGGCGCATGCTCGAAACTCAAACTCCAATCGGCACGATGCGGGCCAGCGCTGGTGTACCCTAAAGCGCGATCACGCACTAATCGCGCCGCCATTGCTTCAGTCGCACTCAGCTCGCTGGGCCAACCCGATTTAAAGCTCAGTGACACCGCACCCAACTCCGGCAACAAACGCGCAGCACTTTCCCGCACCGCACTGATCCACTCCGGTATATAACGATTGCGTAGCTCCGCTAACTCAGTGCCCAAAACGA
Organism: Rhodanobacteraceae bacterium; assembly: GCA_043754435.1. GTDB lineage: Bacteria > Pseudomonadota > Gammaproteobacteria > Xanthomonadales > SZUA-5 > JANNYA01. The sequence continues at coordinate 61,956 of JAYUUS010000020.1, read as the reverse complement.
CCACCATCGCCGTCCAAGCTTCAAGTTCCTTAGCATCGCTTTCAAATTTTAACAGGGCATTACGCTGCCTCAATGCCGCCTTGTAGCGCGCCGCGATTCCCGCAAAACTAGGTTCTACGTGGAACAAAAGCCAGTCGATCAGCGCCCGGCGTGCTTCAGAACCCCCGGAAATCAATTCATGTGAGTTGGGTTCAACCACCCAAATTGGGGCAAGGCGTACCAATTGCGTCAGCTGAGTGATGTCTAAGCCGTTCAAACGCCCCCGCCAACCTTTACGCGAGCGCTCAAAACCGACTTGGTGCACATCACTGAATATCTCAAGCTCAGCAAAGACAGAAAGCTTATCCGCGCCACGCGCGATCAAAGCGTCCTGAGCACCCGCACGAAACGAGCGGCCCGACCCAAGCAGCGCCGCCGCTTCTAAAACTGAGGTTTTGCCCGAACCGTTTGACCCAACAAAAACATGCAAACCCGGCCCAAGATTAAGTTCAACTTTATCTAAGCAGCGTAAGCGATCAATCAATAGCCGCTGAATGTGCATCGCTAAACCACCGCCAAATCGTGGATCTCTTTGCCGCGATAAAACTTCCGGTGCGCTAAAGCCAATAGTTCTCGGTCGTCGGGTGTGTCGCCGTAGGCATAGATTTCCGCAAACTGATTCAGATTAAAATACTCACACACCCGCCGCACTTTTTCCGCGCCTACGCACTGAAAGCCTTGATAGCGGCCAGTGAATCGATCCCCTGAACGTTCTAATGACGAGCAAAATAACTGTAAACCATGCGCCTCACACCAAGGCCGCAAATACAGATCAAACGACCCAGAAACTACCGCAACCTGATCGCCTTGAGCCAAATGCGCCGCTAACTTGGCCCATATTTCCGGACGAATCAATGCCGGAATGTGCTTCGTCGCTACCTGTTGCGCAACTGCTTCAACCGTCGCGCAGCGCGCGCGATAAAAGCCAACCCAAGCCACACTTGCCCGCCCAGTGGTGCCTTTTAGCCAACCATAGCGATACGCAAGAATAAGCGGCCAAGTAAACACCAGCGCTAAAATTAACCGCCAACGTGGCACCGCCAATGCCACAAAAACGCCATAGACATCGCGGCTCGTAATTGTCCCGTCAAAATCAAAGAGCGCCAAATTTCGACGCTCTTTAATCACCCCACCGATACTCACTTATCAATTACAAACGCAGTGGCATGACTACATGTCGCACACGCGAATTATCTTTGCCGCGCACTAGCCCAGAACTTGCAGAGTCACGTAGGCAAAGCAATACTTCCGAGCCTTCCAATGCGTTTACCGCATCCATTAGGTAATTAACGTTAAAGCCGATGCCTAAGTTGCTAACAACGGTTTCTGCGGCAATTTCTTCGACCGCTTCATCTTGCTCAGCATTGGTGGCCACAATTCGCACCACGCCTGGGTTTAACTCAATGCGTACGCCGCGATATTTTTCATTACTTAAAATCGCTGCGCGCTGTAGCGCTGATTTCAACTCATCTTTATTCATCAGTGCAGTTTTATCGGCACCAATCGGAATGACAGCGTCATAATCAGGGAAACGTCCATCAATTAATTTAGTCGTCATTACCGCATTGCCGACTTTTACGCGCAGATGGTTTCGCGAAAATTCTAGCTCGACCTGGTCTTCACCACCGCCGATCAGCTTAGCAAGCTCTAGGATGCCCTTGCGCGGCACGATCACTTGCCGCTCTGCTGCACTACCGGCCTCTACGCTGGAATCGCACAACGCCAAGCGGTGGCCGTCTGTGGCGACTGCACGCAGGTTACTGCCCCGCAGCTCCAACAGCAGACCGTTTAGATAGTAACGAACGTCTTGCACCGCCATCGCAAAACCCGTGCGATCAATTAACTCTTTCAGTGATGCGCCCGCAACAGTTGAACGATATTGAATTTCGCCGATATCTACCGGTGGAAATTCTGTCGCGGGCAAAGTCGCTAATGTGTAACGACTGCGCCCAGCGCTGAGGCTTACCTTATCTTTTGTAAGCTTCATATCAATATTTGTGCCATCCGGAAGGGCGCGGATGATGTCAAAGAACTTACGTCCGGGAACCGTAATTTCGCCTTCTTCAGCACCTACCACCGCCATTCGACCCTGCATTTCAACTTCAAGATCAGTTGTAGTAAGCCTCACTTCGTTAGCTTTCACTTGAATCAAGATATTTGCTAACACCGGCATCGTTTGGCGTTTTTCAACAACGCCAATAACTTGTTGGAGTGGCTTAAGCAGGATTTCTCTAGGTACGGCAAAGCGCATAGCAACTCTTCTTTTAGTTCTTATTTATAAAGAAAATAGTAGTAGTAGTAGTGTTCACTAATTTTGTGGGTAACTTTACAAGTCTTTGATTGATCGAATGATTATCGCTCAAAACGCGTGGGTATCGATCTTAACAAGAATGGCAAAATCGGTGCAGCATGCGTGGATAACTTTTTCCACCGCACTACTAAAGGCTTATCCACGTACTTATGCAGGGTCTTATACACCAGTTATACAGCGCAAGGCCAATGTTGTTCGGATTTGCGCGATCAGATGGTCGTATGATTCGCGCCCCTATTTAGTCTTAAGACACCGCCATGCCCAACTTTATTCGTATGACTGATTTAGCTCTTGACGGTAAGCGCGTGCTGATCCGGGAAGATCTTAATGTGCCGATTGCGCTGGACGCTGCAGGCGTGCCGCACATCACTGCCAGCCAGCGGCTGGAGGCGGCCTTGCCGACGCTGCGGCTGGCGCTGGAAAAAGGTGCGGCGGTGATGGTCATGAGCCATTTGGGGCGCCCCAAAGAAGGCGTGTTTGAGGCTTCAGAGTCACTAAGCCCGGTGGCCGACTGGCTGAGCCAGCATTTAGGTTTCAAAGTGGCGCTGATTCGGGACTATCTGGATGGCGTTGTAGTGGCGCCGGGCGCGTTGGTGCTGTTGGAAAATGTGCGGATGAATGTCGGCGAGGGCAAAGACGCTGAAGCCTTGAGCCGTCAATATGCGGCGCTGTGCGATGTGTTTGTGATGGATGCCTTTGGCACCGCGCACCGCGCGCAGGCCAGCACGCACGGGGTGGCGCGTTTTGCCAAAATCGCCTGCGCTGGGCCGTTATTGACGGCGGAGCTAGACGCGCTAGGTTTGGCGCTGGAAAGCCCTAAGCGGCCGCTGTTGGCCATCGTTGCGGGCAGCAAGGTGTCGAGCAAGCTGGAGCTATTAAGCGCTTTGGTTGAAAAAGTTGATCAGCTGATCGTTGGCGGTGGAATCGCCAATACTTTTCTGGCCGCGAGTGGTTTTGCCGTCGGCAAATCGCTGTATGAGCCAGATTTGCTGCAAACCGCGCGCGAGATTATGGCGAAAGCGAAAGCACGCGGTGCCACGATTCCTTTGCCGCTGGATGTCGCCAGCGCCGCCGAATTCAGCGCCAGCGCCCAGGCAAACATTGAAGGCATAGATAGCATTGATGCGAATGAGATGATTTTGGATATCGGGCCAAAAACCGCCGCGCTTTACGCGCAATTGATTGCAGATGCGGGCACCGTCGTTTGGAATGGCCCGGTCGGTGTATTTGAGTTCGAAAATTTTGCCGCCGGTACAAAAGCGGTCGCGCTGGCGATAGCGGACAGCGCCGCATTTTCCATCGCCGGCGGTGGCGATACGTTAGCTGCGATTGAGAAGTTTGGCGTGGACGGCAAAATTAGCTACGTTTCTACCGGCGGCGGCGCGTTTTTGGAGTTTCTGGAAGGTAAGACTTTGCCTGCGGTCAGGGTTTTAGCGGAGCGGGCGGCGGAAACGGCGTAATTTGTCGGCTTAATATAGTAAAAAACCGGGTTAGCGTGCAGCTTACCCGGCCGATTGTTGTTCGGTTCTAAATTGGAATTAAGCCGCCCCATCCCGATAACTATCCGGCGTCGGGCACGAGCACACTAGATTTTTATCACCATAGACATTATCGACGCGGCCAACCGGGCTCCAATACTTGTCTTGCAGGCTTGAACCCTTCGGAAAACAGCCTTCAGAGCGACTGTATTTGCGGTTCCAGTCGTCTTTCGCCAAGTCGAACACCGTGTGTGGCGCATGCCGTAATGGGCTGTCTTCGATGGCGAAGCGGCCATTTGCAACCTCATCAATTTCATGGCGAATTTGAATCATCGCATCGCAAAAACGGTCAATCTCGACCTTTGCCTCCGATTCGGTCGGTTCCACCATCAAGGTTCCCACCACTGGGAAACTCATGGTCGGGGCGTGAAAGCCAAAGTCGATCAAGCGCTTGGCAATATCGTCTACCGACACCCCGTATTTATCTTTCATGGCGCGTGGATCCAAAATACATTCGTGCGCAACGCGGCCGTTGTGGTTTTTATACAGCAGCGGAAAGTGCGGCTCTAAACGTGTGGCGATGTAGTTGGCGCTCAAAATGGCGACCTCGGTGGCGCGCGTCAAGCCAGCACCGCCCATCATCACAATATAGGCGTAAGAAATCGGCAAAATACTGGCGGAGCCAAACGGTGCCGCCGACACTGGCCCGACGTAAATACCTTTTGCGTCAGCCGAAATTGGCTTGCCGCCGTCAAGCATGGGATGCCCACACAAAAACGGTGCAAGGTGTGCTTTCACGCCAATTGGGCCCATGCCGGGGCCACCGCCGCCGTGCGGGATGCAAAAGGTTTTGTGTAGATTTAAGTGGCTGACATCGGCACCGAAATCGCCCGGCCGCGACACGCCCACTTGCGCGTTCATGTTCGCGCCGTCCATATACACTTGGCCGCCGTGCTTGTGGGTCAGATCGCAAATGGCGCGAATCGCTTCTTCAAATACGCCGTGCGTAGATGGGTAGGTGACCATCAGCGCCGCTAGATTCTTGCTGTGTAGCTCGGCTTTCGCGGTCAAATCCGCTAGATCGACATTGCCCTCGGCATCGCAATTCACCACCACCACGTCCATGCCCACCATGTGCGCGGACGCCGGGTTGGTGCCGTGTGCGGATTGCGGAATCAAGCAAATTTTACGGTGCCCTTCACCGCGGCTGAGATGGTAGCCGCGAATCGCCAGCAGCCCGGCGTATTCACCTTGCGCGCCCGAATTAGGCTGTAGGCTGATGGCTTCGTAGCCGGTGATATCGATTAGCCATTGGCTCAGCTCATCAAATAGCTGCTGATAGCCGCGAGTTTGTGATGCAGGTGCAAACGGATGCAGCGCGCCAAATTCCGGCCAAGTGACGGGCATCATTTCAGCGGTGGCATTGAGCTTCATGGTGCACGAGCCTAACGGAATCATCGCGCGGTCTAGCGCCAAGTCGCGATCGGAAAGTTTGCGCATATAGCGCAGCAATTCGGTTTCCGAGTGGTGCGTTTGGAAGACCGGGTGGCGTAAACAAGCGCCCGCACGGGTCAATTCAGCGGGAATCGCAAGCGCTGCTTGGAGCTCGCTATATTTCAGTGTGGCGCATTTCAGCACATCTGCGAAAATGGTAAGCAGGGTTTCAATCAAGGCTGGCGTGCTGGTTTCATCCAGCGATATGCCAATGCGGGCGTCGTCAATCAGGCGGAAATTGATTTTGCGGGCTGCCGCCGACGCAATAATTGCATCGCGCTTCGGGCCTACATTGAGCGTCAAGGTATCGAAATAGCTGGCGTTTTCAATCACTACGCCCAGTTTTTGCAAGCCCGCCGCTAAGATCGCCGTGCGCTGATGCACCTTGGACGCAATTTCATGTAGGCCGTCCGGGCCGTGATAAACCGCATACATCGAAGCGATCACGGCCAGCAAGACTTGTGCGGTGCAGATATTGGACGTGGCTTTTTCGCGACGTATATGTTGCTCGCGCGTTTGTAGGCTCAAGCGATAGGCAGGCTTGCCGGCGGAATCAATGCTGACGCCAATTAAGCGCCCTGGAATTGCGCGTTTATGCGCGTCTTTCACCGCCATATAAGCGGCGTGCGGGCCGCCAAAACCCATCGGCACGCCAAATCGTTGCGTACAGCCAATCGCGATATCCGCACCCAGTGCGCCGGGCGGCGTCAATACCACCAAGGCGAGTAAATCCGCCGCCATAATGGAAATTGCGCCCGCAGCTTTCAGTGCCGCAATGGCGGGGCGGAAGTCACGAATTTCGCCGTCTGTGCCTGGATATTGAAAAATCGCGCCGAAAACCTTGCTGGCGTCCAGATCGGTGTGTGGATTACCGACGATCAGGCTCCAACCCAAGGGCTCGGCGCGTGTGCGCATCACTGCAATGGTTTGTGCGTGGCAATTTTCGTCAATAAAAAACGCGTTCGCGCCAGATTTGCCAACGCGCTTGGCGACCGCCATTGCTTCTGCGCCAGCGGTTGCTTCATCGAGCAAAGACGCATTGGATACATCCAAGCCGGTCAGCTCCACAATCATGGTTTGGTAGTTCAACAGCGCTTCCAAGCGGCCCTGCGAGATTTCCGGCTGATACGGCGTGTAGGCGGTATACCAAGCTGGGTTTTCCAAGATATTGCGCTGAATCACAAACGGTAGGTGCGTGCCGTAATAGCCTTGACCAATCAAGGAGGTAAACACCTGATTTTGCTCGGCAAGGCCGCGCATTTTTGCGATTGCTTCGACTTCCGATAGCGGTGCACCAATGTATTTTGAAAGCGGATGTAGCGGCCGAATATCATTCGGCACGGTTTCTTGGATTAACGCTTCGAGGGAGCTGGCACCAATGGTTTCCAGCATTTGGTCGACTTCAAAGGGTGCTGGGCCAATGTGGCGCGCAGCGAAGTCAAACGCCGAAGGCGTATATTGCTTGTGGGTGGGCATAAAAATCCTGAGTTGGGCATGAGGTGGCCAGCTTTGAACAAGCCGATATTTCATGCCCCCTCTGTCTGTGTTGCCTGAGAGCGTTATCCCGTCGGCACGCGCGTGCTTAAACGCGCAATTTTCCAGAGTTTTTTCCAAGCACACGCTAAAAAACGTGTATTTGGGCTGCAAGCGGTCCTTTTGCCTGAGAGTTTCCGGGGCGGTTGCTCCTTCGGCGCTGCCTGGGCTTGACCTTGACAGTCTCTCCCGCTTGCCTGACAAGATTACCACACGAGCTGCAAAAGTTCGTCAATGCGCTGGTGATGCGGTTTGATTCGGTGCCGTATCTGCCACAGGCTGCCCAAACCAGCGCTTTAACGCCCAATGCGTAGGTAAATACAGCGCGATCGGCAGCACCAGCATCAGCATCGCTAGCCAGCTAAGCGGGTGCATGTAAGTTTGTGCGGCCTTATCATTCATGCCGAAAACATAATTGATATTGACCGGCGTGGCGCTATTCGGTGCTGGCGGCGCGGGCATAAAAAAATAGCAAACTAATAATAATACCCAAGCAAGCAGCGTCCAATATTTCAGCGCACGCCGGTCATAGCCGAGTTTGTAAACCAAATACACCAGCAAAAACGGCAGCCAAAAATGGAAAAACGACAGTGAACGCGCAAATTTTGGGATAGTGGCATCAAACATATACGCGGTCATGCCATTGACCGGTAAATTCATCGCGGTGCCAATAAAATCGGCGCACCACAGCGTTTGCGGCAACAAAATGCCCACTGCCGGCATCGCCGCCAAAATTGGCTTCTCGGTCCAGACGGCGGCCAGCGTAAAAAATAGCGCGACATCGCAAAAATACAGGAAATTAGTTGCACCGTATTCTTTTAGATAAAACGGAATCAGCACGGCCATGAAGGCGGTGTAGAGCAGTTTTACTGCGAGTGGGATTTTGTTTGTCTCGGCAAACAAACCAACAAAAAAGTTATTTTGGGTCAGCATCGATATTTACACTCAATTAAAAGCTGCTAGTTTCCAGGTTCGCCTGCGGCGGTATCAAGCAAACGTTTCGCGTCGCGCCGAGCGACTCGAATCGTCGCGTATTGCAATACTGCCACGGCCAATAAAATCACGGCTAAGCCGATGCCGATGCGCCAGCTCAGCGGCTCGCCACCGATCCAGGCCCCTAACGCGACCGCGACCACCGGGTTGAGATAGGAAAAACTACCGGCGCGGGCTGGGTGCCACACTTGGGTCAAATACAAATATGCGGCAAAGGCAATGCACGACCCAAAGCCGACCAAATAAGCCACTGCATACCAAGCCGTTGAACTTACCGTACCGTGCGTAGTGGCGGGAAAGCCTAAGCCCAGCATCAGCAAGCCCAACAACCCGCCTTGCAGCATTTGCAGGCTGGCGTTGGTCAGTAAACCGCCACTGCTGACGTTTTTGCGCTGATACAGCGACGCCCAAGACCAGCTGGCCGCCGCAAAAATGCAGACTAAACTCGGCAGCACACTAAACTCGCCAGTGCTGTGTTCGGGAATACTGACCAGTGCCACGCCCACCAATCCCAGTCCTGCGGCGAGCCAGCCGATTTTACTTAAAGGATCAGTGCGCAAGCTAAACAGCGCCATCCAAACGGGAATCGGGGCTTGCAACACCGCGCCCACACCGGATGGAATATGGGTTAATGACCAAGCTGTGGACACGTTGGCAAACCCGGTCAAAATCAGGCCCGCCAAAAGAATAGGCTTCAGCTGCGCCCGATCAGGAAAACTTTCCCGGCGGATTCGGCCCAGCGTAAAACACGCGACCGAGGCGATCAGCAAGCGCACGGTCAATAAACCCACGGGGGTAAAGTCCGCCAGTGCCCACTTGTGCGCCAGCCAAGTCGAACCCCAAATCAGGCTGATCGCGGCGAACGCAAACCAGGGCAACCAACCCTCCCCGGTGCGCGCAATAGTCGTCTCACTCAAGCGGGTTGATCCGGAATCAGCTTATTTTCCAGCACCGCAATTTGATCCTTCAACAGCAATTTGCGTTTTTTCAAACGCTTGATCGTGACTTCATCATTGCTAATGCTGACCCCCAATTGCTCGATGGCAACATCCAAGTCACGATGCTCGTGGCGCAGCTCGTGCAGCTTTCTAAATACTTCACCGGGCGTCATATCCGACATAATTTCAGGCTCTTAGCAAACTAGTAGTAGACGTTATTTACGTTACAGAAAACTTCGTTTTCGCTTACTTACTCAGAAAACGTGCAAACGCGGCCTTCGCTTCCGGGCTGTTCAACGCCTCCGAAAAAACCACAAGCTCGCGCTGCACGCGATCCCAAAGTGGCTCGGGTGCGCATTTCATCAGAGCTTTGCTGGCGATCAAGGCATTGGTCGGCTTGGCGGCCAGCTGCGCTGCCTTGGCGCGCGCCAAGTTGAGCAATTCCGTTTGCGGTACCACTTGATTGACAATGCCCAGTGCCAGCGCGCGCGGTGCATCAAATGCTTCGCCCAACAGCAGCAATTCAGCGGCACGCTGATGCCCCATAAGCTGCACTAACAGCTGGCTGGAGCCCGCTTCCGGTACCAAAGCTAAGTCGACAAACGGCATTTTGAATTTTGCGGTATCGCTGGCATAAACCAAATCGCAGTGCAGCAGCAACGTCGTGCCGATACCAATCGCAAGCCCCGGCACCGCCGCCACCAGCGGCTTTTTATACTCGCACAACAGCTTTAGCAACTGAATCACCGGTGCTTCCGGCCCGCTCGGCGGATTCGCGGCAAAATCGCCAACGTCGTTACCGGCGGTGAAATTTTCATTGGTGCTGGCGAACAAAATCACCTTAATTTCCGGGTTTTCCGCTGCGTTTCTCATGGCATCAACGATTTTTAAATACATCTCGCCGGTAATGGCGTTTTTCTTTTCAGGGCGAGCAAAGGCGATGGTGCGTACGCCATCTTTATCTTGGATACGAATTGACATGGTGGGCTTGTGGAAACGAACGGATGCCCCAATTTGACCACGAAGCCACTGCGAAGGCGACTTGAATATGCGCGCAAAAGGACACTGGTCATTTGTAGAACATCTTTGCGTCCAAAATTACCCAACAAAACGCGCGTTTTTGTCACTCCACCGTAAAAAAGGAAACACCCATGAAACTGTATTTCAATCCATCGGTTTGCTCGCTCGCGCCGCATATTGCCCTGCGCGAAGCCGGACTTAAATTTGATTTGGTCAAAGTCGATATTCGTGCGCACACCGTAGCCGATGGCAGCGATTATTATCAAATCAACCCCAAAGGCTATGTGCCGGTGCTGATGCTGGATAATGGCGAGCTGCTCACCGAAGGCTCGGTGATCTCCGAATACATCGCCGATCTCAATCCCGCCGCCAATTTAGCGCCGCCAGTAGGCACCATGGCGCGCACGCGTTTGCGTGAATGGATGGCGTTTATTTCGACCGAAGTTCACAAAGGTTTTGGCCCGCTGTTCAACCCCAGCATGACCGAAGAGCTCAAAACGATGGCCCGCACCAAGTTAGGCGGGCGTTTGGACTGGATTGTCAAGCAATTAGGCGACAAGCCGTATTTGACGGGCGATACTTTTACGATTGCCGATGCCTATCTGTTTACGGTGCTAGGCTGGGGCAAATGGACTGGCGTTGATATCGCGCAATGGCCGACATTGGTCAGCTATGTAGAACTCATCGCAGCGCGTCCAAAAGTGATGGAAGCGATGGCGGCGGAAGCGGCGGCGTAGTTTCGAAACAAACATCACGGGTGCGATTCAAACTGATGTGAATTCGCCTGTGCTCACCAATCTTCGGGGTTAAGGATTATTCGTCATCCCCGAAAGTTTTGATCGGGGATCCACGTGCCGCACGGCACCTTAATTCCCAGCGGACTAGCCAAAGCAAGGCTACACTTCCCACCTTGCCACCAATCGAATGGGCGTTTTGGACACCAGCATTGTACTGAACTTGGATATGTTGCTGGTGCTGTGCGTATTGGCGCTAACGGTTTGCTTGTTTGTAACGGAGTGGGTGAGCGTCGATCTTGCTGCGATGCTGCTGCTGGTGGTGTTGGGGTTAACCGGTTTGGTGCCGTTAACGCAGCTGTTTTCTGGCTTCGCATCCAATGCAGTGATGTCAATCTTGGCGGTCATGATTCTGAGTGCTGGGATGGAGCACACTGGCTTGATGGGACGCGCGGCGGATTTCATTTTGCGGCTAGCCGGGGATACCGAGCGGCGTTTGGTGTTGGCGCTTTCAGCGGTTGCTGGCACGGTTTCTGGGGTTATGCAAAACCCGGCGGTAATGGCGCTGTTTTTACCGGTCGCCAGCCGTATCGCTGCGCGCACTGGGTTTCCGTTGGGGCATCTATTGCTGCCGATGGCAACCTGTATCGTGTTGGGTGGCACAATGACCACCATCGGTAACTCACCCATGATCTTGCTGGGTGATCTCATTGAAAGCACGAATAAAAATTTGCCGCAAGGTGCGCAGGTTCTGAGCACCTTCAAGCTGTTTTCGGTGTTTCCAATCGGTGCCGCGCTGCTTGTGTGTGGCTTGCTGTATTTCTATTTTTTCGGCCTCAAAAAACTGCCCGTTGAAGATGCCGAGGAATCGGTAACACCGCGCACCACGGAAGCCTATTTCGAGCATTTGTACGGCATTACTGGGCAATTGCTGGAGTTGCGCGTCTATCCTGATAGCCGTGTAGTCGGGTTAACTTTAGGGGAAGCCGAACTATTGCCCACCGCGCCGCTATTTTTGGCGTTGAAGCGCGGCGAAGAAACGCGACTTGCGCCGCCGATGGACGAGCTAATTGAGGCGGGCTGCGTTTTTGCCGTGCTGGGGCCGCCTGCGCAAATTGAACGTTTCGCAGCGGAGTTTGGCTTGGGCATATTGCCCGGCAAGCATCACTTAGGCGCTTTGTTTGACCCGACTGCGGCGGGCGTTTCTGAAGCGGTGCTGCCGCCCAACTCGGCTTGGTTAGGCAAGTCGGCGATGGAGCTGCGCCTGCGCCGACGCTATGGCATGAACCTGCTGGCGCTGGTGCGGGCGGGTGTGACGATTCGCGATCAAGTCCGCACCTTAAACTTCCAGTCCGGCGATACGCTGATCTTTCACAGCAGCTGGAAAGAGCTGAACGACCACACCTTAGATCGTGATTTTATTGTCATCACCGATTATCCAAAAGATGAGAAGCGCCCGCACAAACAGGGTTTCGCGCTGTTTTTCTTTATTGGTGCCTTTACGCTGGCGTTTGCTGGGCATGTTTCCTTGCCGATCGCGCTGATGGCGGGGGCATGCGGAATGTTAGCCACCGGCGTGCTGTCCACAGAAGAAGCGTATCGCGCGATCAACTGGAAGACGATTTTTTCGCTTAGCTGCCTAATCCCAATCAGCATCGCCATTGATCAAACCGGCACCGCTGGCTGGATAGCGGCGCAAATCGCAAAACATGTGGGCCTCGTTGGTGCGATACCGCTGCAAATAGCGCTGGCATTACTGACGACGGTCACAGCACTGTCCATGGGGCAAGTCGGCTCCACTGTACTAATGGTGCCCATCGCGATCAACATCGCACTCGCTGTGAATGCCAACCCCGCGCAATTCGCGCTGATTGTTAGTCTAGCGGCGTCGAATAATTTCCTAACTGCCTCGAACCCGGTCATTGCAATGATTCAAGGCCCCGGTGGCTACCAAAAACGCGATTTGCTACGCGTCGGCCTGCCGATTACCGTCATGTTTATTGTGATTTCGGTAGCGATGGTCAATATGCTGTTTTGAGCGAATTGCGTTATTACATTGCAATCCTTTGCGATGATGATTTCCGCTTTATGGAGTTGCAGGAACTGATTGTTCAGAGCCATCTGAATTATCTGAATTTTCTTCTAAACCCCGCTAGGCGCACAATTGATGGTGTTGTGTGCCACGATTGCTTTTGGTATTCCACAGCGTTGTTGTAATTCCGGTTTTAAATCAGATTCCGGTTTTAAATCAGAAGGATAACAAGGCGCCGATGTGAGGATCGACGACGGCGCACTATATGTGCGTCTAGAAGACCGGATCGAGGCAACGAAGTTAGCCGAATGATTTAGAATTGGAATAAGCGCCGGTTGGGATAGGTCAGTTGGCAAAGATCCACACACTACGGAGCAAAGTCGTGAGCAGTTTTAAGATCAATACAGATCGTTTGCTGGAGGTTGGCCTGCAAAACGAAAAGGTGATGGCGATCGCAGGCTCCATGGTCGCCTATACCGGCAGCATGAAATTTGAGAAGTCTATATTGGGCGGTGAAGGATTTTTCGGGGCCTTAAAACGCAAAGTGACGAATGAAGGCATGTCTTTGATGCAGACCACCGGCACCGGCACGGTCTATTTCGCGCAGAACGCGGCTGAAATAGCGGTGATTCCGCTGGCAGCAGAAAAATTATTCATTGAAAGCAGCAGCCTATTGGCATATGACGTCGCGCTCAAAACTAAAACCATCTTTGCTGGTTTGCGGGGTGCTACATCTGGGCAGGGTTTGTTTACCTCAACGGTAGAAGGAACGGGCAATATCGCGGTGATCTCGCGCGGCAATTTGATCACGCTGGAAGTCAGTCCTAAATACCCGTTATTTGTTGATCCCGATGCTTTCATTGGCTACAAAGGCAATATCCAGCAGGAATTCATCTTTGATGTGAATTGGCGCACCATGGTTGGGCAAGCATCCGGCGAGTCCTATCAACTTAAATTTACCGGCCAAGGGCTGGTTTATATCCAGCCCGCCGAACGCTAAGGAGCAAGCGATGCCTTCCTATAATCAACTCAATGAAAAGCTCATCGAAGTGACGCTAAACAATGAGGAGCTTTTTGCCAAAAGAGGCTCGATGATTGCCTATCAGGGTAACGTCAATTTTGCTCGCTCCTTTCTAGGCGGTGGTAACGTGAACGACTTTGCGATGCGCACCGCGACGAATGAAGGCAACGCGCTCATGTCAGCGCGCGGCACGGGCAAGATTTTCTACGGCTATAACGGGCTATTCGTCAAGCTAATCAGTCTAGCCAATGAAACCATGTATGTCGAAAGCGAAAACCTGCTGGCTTACGATGGCCGTCTACGCACTGGCACGATGTTTTTAGGCAATCAGGGTGGCGTGCAAAGCATGGTGCGGGGTGCCGTGAGTGGCCAGGGGCTATTCACCACGACTTTGCAGGGCAGCGGCGAACTGGCAATGCTTTCCGATGGCAATGCCATTGGGCTAGAGGTTAGCGCCGAACAGCCGGTGTTTGTTGACCCGAATGCCTACCTTGGCCATAAAGGCAATTTGACCTCTACAATCGTAACCGACCTCAACTGGAAAACGTTCGTGGGCCAGGCCTCAGGGGAGTCCTACCAAGTCAAATTCATGGGCCAGGGCACGGTGTATATCCAAGCGAGCGAGCGCTAATCATGATTATCTATAACCCTATCAACCTGCCAAAAAACGATAACTTGAACCGGTTTGCTTTTGTTGTCGATGTGCATGAAGAAATCTTTATTCGAAAAGGCAAAATGATTGCCTTCTACGGCGAATTGGAGTTTGAGTCGATGGGCTCCAGCCTGTTGGATATCCTCATCAAAAACACCTTTAACGCGCCCGCTTATATCCACCATTTTGTTGTAGCTAAAGGCCACGGTCAGCTGATTTTGGGGGATAACGGCAATGACATCGGGTGTTACGATCTGGACAACGCCAATATGACGGTAAAAGCTGGCAATCTGCTTGGCTTTACCAAGGATGTTATCTGCCAAGAATCGACCTTGCCCGGCTATTTAACGATGCTTGGCAACGGCAAAATCATTGTCTCCAGTAATGGCCCGGTACATTTTTTGGAATTACCTTGCCGAGTCGACGAGCAAGCGGTGCTTGGCTGGGCGGATTGCCCAAGCCCATCCTATCGTTATGATTACGAGCACGTTGCGGGTGTGATGTCCATGGTGGGCGCGGTAACCGGCATCACGCTTTCAGGTGAGGAAAAGCAGATTGATTTTACCGGTCAAGGCACAGTGCTGATTCAATCGTCAGAGTTGGGTTTGAAAACCGGATCGATACTGGAACAGATTATTTCGCAACTGCCGTTCCTCAGCCGCAGTGAATTGAGCACCGTCAGTGGCGCAATTTCACAGAATTCGCGCAACTGAAAGGTTTGGGAAGCTGGGAAACGGATTAGCTAGTGAATTGAATGTTTCACGTGGAACCAATGGCTTAGGCCTTAGCTTTGTTCCACGTGGAACGACCGTGCGTCACGTCATGTTTTCGAGGAATTATGGTCGTGTGATATGGTTGGTCACACTATCGGTTCTGGGTAAACCATGTGAAAACAACTTTAGCGATCTCTGACGATTTAATAGCGCGCTCAAAAATTATTCAGAGCCGCGACTCCATAATCTTCAAAGCGCTTGTCGAGGAGGGGTTGCGCTTAGCAATTGAGAAACGTTCGACACCGAACAACTACCAATTCACCCCTGTTTTTGGCGGTCAAGGGTGGCTCACAGAAGATGCGCAGCGTGCAGGTGGGCTGAGTGCGGTTTTAACAGAGGCAAAGGGGCGGTGATTGCCATTAACTCCAATAATTTAAGCGATAGTGCGTGGCGTGGCGTGACGTGACAGCGCTGCGTTAGTAATGATTCGGCTCTGTTCTTCGACAGGCTCTCCATGAACTGCCTAAGATTCGTCTTTGCGAACGCAGAGAAGCAATCTCGTCGTTTAAAGCTAGATTGCTTCGCTGCGCTCGCAAAGACGAGGTTCTTTGTTCCACGTGGAACCAACCAAATGATGGCCCATCGCCGCGCCATCATTTCGCTCAGCACGACCTTTACTTCTCCGCAACCGCTGGCGCTGGTGCAACCGCACCCAACTTAATAAACGCGGAATTCTTTTCGACGGTTTTTAGGCCAATCCCTTTCACTTCGACTAGCGCGTCGGCGGATTTAAACGCACCGTGCGCGGTGCGATAGGCAACGATGGCTTGCGCCTTAGCGTCGCCGATGCCGTCGAGTGAGTCGGCGAGTTCGCTGGCGCTTGCCGCATTAATGTTGACGGGTTTGCCAGCGAAGGCGCCGTGGCTGAGGGTGAGTGCGGCAACAGCGAGGGCGGCTAAAATGCGATTGAATGCGTTCATGGGTTTTCCTTAAGTTTGAGTTTGGCGTATGTGTTTCAAGCTACCCGCCGCAGTTGACGGGGTAGAGAAACTTTAAGCCGCCACAAACATTGGCGAACTCAGGGCAGTCGGAACTCAAGCTCAGATTTATCTGAGGTGACGCATAGCTCGCCCTATCTTGCGCTGCGCCTTAACCCCGCACGCGCTATACTCTAAAAGTCAAACAATGAAGGTGATTTCATTCAATTGAAGTCGCGCTTTGCGTGCGCAGTGCGCCGCCAATATCTCTACATCAATCCAATTAGTTTTGCCCCGGCAAAACGCCAAATCAAACGAAACCATGCACATGATTGAAAACGAAGACCTTCCCGCCGACGGCCAAGGCAACGGTACGCCAGACACCTACGATTCCGCCTCGATCAAGGTTTTAAAGGGCTTAGACGCGGTACGCAAGCGCCCAGGTATGTATATCGGCGACACCGACGATGGCACCGGCTTGCACCACATGGTATTTGAGGTGGTGGATAACTCCGTTGATGAAGCGCTCGCGGGTTATTGCAGCAATATTATCGTCACGATCCACAGCAACGGCTCGGTCAGCGTGCAGGATAACGGCCGAGGTATTCCGGTGGGTATGCACCCGGAAGAGGGCAAGTCCACTGCAGAAGTGGTGATGACAGTGCTGCACGCGGGCGGTAAGTTTGACGACAATTCCTACAAAGTATCGGGCGGTTTGCACGGCGTCGGCGTGTCTGTGGTGAACGCACTTTCTAGCCTGCTTGAACTGACGATTTATCGTGATGGCGCGCAGTGGGTACAAAACTATCATTTGGGTGTGCCGCAAGCACCGGTGACCGAGGTTGGAAAAACCGAGCGGCGCGGCACCACGGTACGGTTTTTACCCAGCACCGAGATCTTTACCGACGTTGAGTTTCACTATGTGATTTTGCAGCGGCGTTTGCGCGAGCTGGCTTTTTTGAACTCGGGCCTGCGCATTGAATTGCTTGACGAGCGCGACGCGGCCAACCACGACATCTTTCAATACGAAGGCGGCATCAAGAGCTTCGTCGAATATTTATCGGTGGCGAAAACGCCGCTGCATCCACACATTATTAACTTTTCCGCCAAAGCCGAAGGCGGCATTGTGGTCGATGTCGCGATGCGCTGGACCGATGCCTATCAGGAAGCGGTGTATTGCTTCACCAACAATATTCCGCAGAAAGATGGCGGCTCGCACCTAGCTGGTTTCCGTGCGGCAATGACGCGTACGATGAACAATTTTCTCGATGCCAGCGGCTTGCTCAAGAAGGAAAAGCTGGACTTATCCGGCGATGACAGCCGTGAAGGTCTGATCGCAGTTTTAAGCGTGAAAGTTCCAGATCCGAAGTTCAGCAGCCAGACCAAGGACAAACTGGTTAGCTCCGAAGTCAAACCGGCGGTGGAAAGCTCGGTGAGCGCGAAATTATCCGAGTTTTTGCAGGAAAATCCGAACGAAGCCAAAGCCATCTGCGCGAAAATTATTGAAGCCGCGCGCGCCCGTGAAGCGGCACGCAAGGCGCGCGATTTGACCCGGCGTAAAGGTGCGTTAGACATCGCCGGATTGCCCGGTAAATTGGCGGATTGCCAAGAGAAAGACCCGGCGCTTTCTGAGCTATTCCTCGTCGAAGGGGATTCCGCAGGCGGATCCGCCAAACAGGGCCGCAATCGTAAAAACCAAGCGATTTTGCCGCTCAAGGGCAAAATATTAAACGTTGAGCGCGCGCGCTTCGACAAAATTATCAGCAGCCAAGAAGTCGGCACACTAATTACCGCGCTCGGTTGCGGCATTGGTAACGACGAATTCAACATCGACAAACTGCGCTACCACCGCATCATTATCATGACCGATGCCGACATCGACGGCTCGCACATTCGCACGCTACTGCTGACGTTCTTCTATCGCCAGATGCCGGAATTGGTGCGCCGTGGCCATATTTACATCGCGCAGCCGCCGTTGTTTAAGGTCACTCAAGGTAAAAATATTATTTATCTAAAAGACGAAGGCGCGCTGGCGGCGTATTTGGTTTCCAACGCGGTTGACGGTGCTGGCCTTGCTCCGAGCGAAGGCGCACCGCCGATTAGCGGTGTGGCGCTGGAAAGTCTAATGACGCGTTTTGATGCCGCCACCAAGCACCTGGATCGCATGGCGCAGCGTTTTGATCGCGGTTTATTGGAGGCAATGATTGATCTAGCACCGGTCACGAGCGACACCTTTAGCGACCGTGCAGCGCTGCAGCTGTGGGCGCAAAGCTTGGCGAAGCGCCTGGAAAAAGGTTCACTCGACGCGCCGCGCTACGTCATTAACGTCATTGGCGACACGCCAGAGCAGCACGCGATTTCGCTGACGCGCCGCCATCACGGGCTAAGCTCGATTCAAACCTTGACCCTGCCCTTCTTCCAAAGCCCGGATTACCGCCCAATTGGCGACTTGGCAAAAGACTTATTCGGCCTGATCCAAGCGGGCGCTATTGCCATGCGCGGCGGCCGCTCTGAGCCGGTCGACAGCTTCAAAAGCGCCTTCGCGTGGCTGTTGGAACAAGCCCAGCGCAACCGCGAAATCGGCCGTTTTAAAGGTTTGGGTGAAATGAATGCCGATCAGCTCTGGGACACCACCGTCAACCCAGATACCCGCCGCCTACTGCACGTGCGCATTGAAGACGCGATTGCTGCCGATCAAATGTTTGGCATGCTGATGGGCGAAGAAGTCGAACCGCGCCGGGTGTTTATTGAAGAAAATGCGTTGAAGGTGGCGAATTTAGATGTTTGATTGCGGGTTGGATTTGGCAGTCGGGGGGTTCCACGTGGAACATTGCGGTCGGGGTGTTCCACGTGGAACACTCGGGCCTTACCCTCGCATAAATCCTTCAATCGCCTCAGCCGAGCGCGGCACGGCGCCTGTCAAAAGCTGTGGCCCCAGCGGCGTTATCGCTACTTCGTCTTCAATGCGCACCGCCTGCCCGCGCAGGGCTTTGCTGGCTTTTGTATCATCGTGTGCAATGTATATACCCGGTTCGACCGTTAACACCATGCCAGATTCCAAAATTCTGGAGCTGCCTTCAATATGGTAATCCCCCACATCGTGTACGTCTAAACCTAACCAATGCCCGGTTTTATGTGGGAAATAGGTTTTATAGCTGCCGCTGGCAATGGCTTTATCTAAATTGCCCCGCAGCAGCTTTAGCGCAATCAAACCGCGCACTATTTCACGCAACGCGGCGTCGTGAATGTTGCGCCAAGCATTGCCCATTTTGGCGGCGGCAATGCCGGCTTCTTGTGCGCTTAAAACGACTTGATAAAGATCGCGTTGGGCTGTGCTGAACCGGCCGGAAATCGGCATGGTTCGGGTAATGTCGGAGGCGTAGCAGGAAACTTCGCAGCCGGCATCGACTAGCAATAATTCGCCCGCAATCAAGGGGCTTTTATTGCCGCGATAGTGCAGCGTGCAGGCATTTCTGCCAGCTGCAACCGTCGGTTCATACGCAGCAACGGCGTTGTGCGAGCGAAAGATATACATTATTTCTGCTTCGATTTGATTTTCACTCAAACCTGGGCGCGCGGTGCGCATGACTTGCTGATGCGCGAGCGCGGAAATCGCGACCGCTTGGCGCATTAACTTCAGCTCGCCCTTGCTTTTAAACAGGCGTAAATCGCCTAATAAATGCCCCAGCGCGATAATGCTTTCCGGGGCGCGTGCGCCACGCGGTTTTTGCGCGCGTAAGCGATTAATCCAGCTCAACACTTTCAAATCGAACTCGGCGTCGCGTCCAAAGTGGTAGTAGACGCGTTCGCGGCCATCAATCAAGTTTGGCAAAATATCGTCGATATCTTCAATTGGAAACGCATCATCCACACCCAACAGCGCAGGCGCACGCTCCGGCCCGATTACTTCGCCATTCCAGCGTTCGCGTTCAGCGGAGCGCTCACGGCAAAATAGAATGCTTTGCGCCGCTGCCCGTCCTGGAATCAACACCAGTACTGCGTCAGGCTCTTCGAACCCGGTCAAATATGCCAAATCACTGTCTTGGCGGTAAGCGTAAAAGGCATCAACGCTGCGCACCCGCGCGGGGGCGGCGGGCACAATAATGGCTGCAGGTGCCTGTGCCAAGGCCATCAAAAGCTTGCGGCGGCGTTGAAATTCGGTGCGACTGATCATCGTTTGCCTAACATTGTGGGCTGCAATTCCCGGTTGGGGTGATTTCGGCATGCACCCAGTTTAGCCGCAAAAAAAAGAAAAAAAGCTATGCAGCTGCGCGCGTTCGTTTGCTTCCTGCCCTATTCCAGAAAACAAAAACCTCGCTTTTGGCGAGGTTTTTTGGAGATTCGCAATGGCGCTAACTTAATGCTTCAAATTCTTGCGCAATCGCTCCAGGGCCTGCAATTGCGCCACGGCCTGCATCAACTGCTGCTGAGCAGCGGCAATTTCCATTGAGGCATCGCGTCCAGCCAGAAGACGTTCGGCTTCCGCTTTCGCTTCTAGCGCTTTACTTTCGTCAATATCCGCAGCACGCAGCGCGGTATCGGCAAGTATCGTGATCAAGTCCGGCTGCACTTCCAAAATACCGCCCGACACGTAAAAGTGTTGCTCCTCAGAATCGCCATTCAGCACACGCACTTGACCAGGCTTAATACGCGTAATCAGCGGCGCGTGATGGGGTGCTATGCCCAATTCACCCATTTCGCCACTGACGACGACCATAGTTGCTAAACCCGAAAAAATCTCGCGTTCTGCAGAAACGATATTGCATTGAATGGTGGCCATGGATATCCCGATCAGCGATGTTTAGTTCTGTTTTTCTAACAATTACGACGAAGAAATAAGCGTCACGAGCAAGGCTGATCGCAAGGCGAGACCAGCGCGAAGCCCCAGGAGCTCACTGTAGTGAGTGACTGGGGTCCAAGCGCAGGCTCAACGCAGCGAGCGGCCTGCGCCGTAGCTTATTTGGCGAGCATTTTGTTGCCTTTTTCGACGGCTTCGTCTATGCCGCCGACCATATAAAACGCTTGCTCAGGCAAGTTATCGACTTCGCCGTCCACAATCATCTTGAAGCCGCGAATGGTGTCTTTCAAGCTGACGTATTTGCCCTTTGCACCGGTGAAAACTTCCGCGACGTGGAACGGCTGGCTGAAGAAACGCTCGACTTTGCGCGCGCGAGACACAGCTTTCTTGTCGTCTTCTGACAATTCGTCCATACCCAAAATCGCGATAATGTCTTTCAGCTCTTTGTAGCGCTGCAACATGCCCTGTACTCGGCGTGCAACGTCATAGTGTTCTTGACCGACGACCAAAGGATCAAGCTGGCGACTAGACGAATCGAGTGGATCCACCGCTGGGTAAATCCCCAAGGACGCGATGTTACGGCTCAACACCACGGTCGCGTCTAAGTGCGCAAAGGTGGTGGCTGGGCTTGGATCGGTCAAGTCATCGGCGGGTACGTAAACCGCTTGGATCGAGGTAATCGAGCCGGTCTTGGTTGAAGTAATACGCTCTTGCAAACGGCCCATTTCTTCCGCCAAGGTCGGCTGATAGCCCACGGCGGACGGCATGCGCCCTAACAGTGCGGACACTTCGGTGCCGGCCAAGGTGTAGCGATAAATATTGTCAACGAAGAACAGCACGTCACGACCTTTGCCAGACGCATCTTTCTCGTCACGGAAGTATTCCGCCATCGTCAAACCGGTCAAGGCGACGCGCAAACGGTTGCCGGGCGGCTCGTTCATTTGGCCGTACACCATCGCCACTTTGGACTCAGGCAGGTTTTCCAGTTTGATAACGCCCGCTTCCGCCATTTCGTGATAGAAATCGTTGCCTTCGCGGGTACGCTCACCGACGCCGGCAAACACCGATAGACCGGCGTGCTCGGTGGCAATATTGTTAATTAATTCAAGCATGTTGACGGTTTTACCCACGCCCGCACCGCCGAATAAACCGACCTTACCGCCCTTGGCAAATGGGCACATTAAGTCGATCACCTTGATGCCGGTTTCCAGCAGTTCGTTGCCAGAAGACTGCTCATCATACTCCGGCGCTTTGCGATGGATAACCCAGCGTTCTTTTTCGCCAATCGGGCCGCGTTCGTCGATCGGGTTACCGAGCACGTCCATGATGCGGCCCAGCGTTGCCACGCCGACCGGCACTTTGATGCCTTCGCCGGTGTTATCGACGATCAAGCCGCGCTTGAGGCCGTCCGTGGAACCCAGCGCAATCGTGCGTACTACGCCATCGCCGAGCTGCTGTTGCACTTCCAGCGTAATCGCGGTGCCGGCGATTTTTAACGCGTCATAGATTTTAGGAACGCTGCCGCGTGGAAATTCGACGTCGACGACAGCGCCGATGACTTGAACGATAGTGCCTTGGCTCATGGCTAGTACTCCGACAAAAGGGTGAATGACAAAGGTTTAAAATGGGTGTGGACTAAAGAGGTGTGAACTAAATCGGTGTGCGATTAGACCGCTGCTGCGCCGCCAACGATTTCTGAAATTTCTTGGGTAATCGCGGCCTGACGCGCCTTGTTATAGATCAAGGTCAGCGTTTGAATCAGGCTGCCCGCGTTGTCGCTAGCGGACTTCATCGCCACCATGCGCGCCGCGTGTTCGGAAGCTAAATTTTCCAAAACCGCTTGAAACGCCAGCGATTCGACGTAGCGGGTCAACGTGTGATCCAACACCGTCTTGGCATCAGGCTCGTACAAATAATCCCAGGCGTGGCGGGTGTGCAAGCGATCAGACGTTAGCAGTGGCAGCAATTGATCGACCTTGGCCTGCTGCGACATGGTGTTAACAAAATCGTTGTAGCTAATGAATAAACGGTCAATTTTGCCTTCGCTGTAGGCGTCCAACATAATTTTGATGGTGCCAACAAGCTTAGCCAGCTGTGGCTTGTCGCCCAAGCCCGATTGCGCGGCGATCATATTGACTTTTAAGCGACGGAAAAATGCAGACGCTTTGTTGCCGACGCAGACCACGTCAATTTCGCAGCCCGCTTCCTGGAATTTACGCATTTCGCCTAAGAGCAACTTGAACTGATTTGAGTTCAAGCCGCCGCACAAACCGCGATCTGAGGACACCACTAAAAAGCCAACGCGTTTGACCGGACGTTCCGCTAAAAACGGGTGTTTATAGTCGCTTTGCGCAAGCGCCAAGTGCCCAATGATGGTGCGCATCGCCTGCACATACGGGCGCGACTGGCGCATTTGCTCTTGCGCTTTACGAATTTTGCTTGCGCTGACCATTTCAAGCGCGCGCGTCACCTTGCGGGTGTTTTGCACGCTCTTGATTTTGGTTTTAATTTCTCTGCCGCCGGCCATCTGGTTTCGCCTTAACTAATCAACAAACGCTTCAAAGCTTGAAAGCTTAGTAGCTACCGGTTTTCTTGAACTCAGTGATCCCGGCTTGGAATTTGCCTTCGATCTCTTTATCCCAGTCGCCCGATTTGTCCATTGCTGCCATCAAATCTTTGTACGAATTACGGAAAAACTGATGCATGCCCGCTTCAAACGGCAGAATTTTGTTCAACGGTAGGTTGTCCAAATAGCCTTCATTCGCGGCGTACAGCGACAGCGCAATTTCAGCGACGGACAATGGCGAATATTGCTTTTGCTTCATTAATTCGGTTACGCGTTGGCCGCGTTCCAGCTGCTTACGCGTGGTTTCGTCCAAATCGGATGCGAACTGTGCGAATGCCGCGAGCTCACGATATTGCGCCAACACCAAGCGCACGCCGCCGCCAAGTTTTTTGATCGCCTTGGTTTGCGCTGCGCCACCGACGCGCGATACCGAAATACCGGCGTTAATTGCAGGGCGGATACCAGCGTTGAATAAATCGGTTTCCAAAAAGATCTGGCCGTCGGTAATCGAGATCACGTTGGTTGGCACGAACGCGGAAACGTCACCCGCTTGGGTTTCGATCACGGGCAGTGCGGTCAATGAACCAGTTTGGCCCTTGACTTCGCCGTTGGTGAACTTTTCAACGTAATCAGCGTTGACGCGCGCGGCGCGCTCTAACAAGCGGCTGTGGAGATAGAACACGTCGCCTGGATACGCTTCACGACCGGGCGGACGACGCAGCAATAGCGAAATTTGACGGTAGGCCACCGCGTGCTTCGACAAATCGTCATACACGATCAGCGCATCTTGACCGCGGTCCATGAAGTATTCGCCCATCGCGCAGCCAGAATAGGGCGCGATATATTGCATTGCGGCGGATTCAGACGCGGAAGCAACCACAATAATCGTGTGTGCTAATGCACCGTGCTCTTCTAACTTGCGCACCACGTTGGAAATCGAGCTGCGTTTTTGCCCAATCGCGACATAGATACATTTGATACCGGTGCTTTTTTGATTGATGATGGCGTCAATCGCAACCGCAGTTTTGCCGGTTTGACGGTCGCCGATAATCAGCTCGCGTTGACCGCGACCCACTGGCACCATTGCATCGAGTGCCTTAAAGCCGGTTTGCACGGGTTGGTCTACCGACTTACGCCAGAGCACGCCGGGTGCGACGCGTTCAATTGGGCTGTTGAGCTTAGCGCCAATCGGGCCTTTGCCGTCGATAGGCTCACCCAGCGCGTTTACCACGCGGCCAAGCAGCTCAACACCAACTGGCACTTCCAGAATGCGACCGGTAGTTTTGCAAACGTCGCCTTCTTTGATTTGCTCGTACGCACCCAAGATCACGGCGCCAACCGAATCGCGCTCCAAATTCAGCGCGAGGCCGAAGGTGTTGCCCGGGAATTCGATCATTTCGCCCTGCATGGCGTCGGCCAAGCCGTGCACGCGCGCAATACCGTCGGATACGGATGTTACCGTGCCTTCGTTGCGGGCTTCAGAAGTGGTTTTGAAGTTATCAATTCGCGAACGAATTAAATCGCTGATCTCAGAGGGATTCAGGCTGGCTTGCATGCGCTTTCCAGTTTAAAAAGGGTTGTTTGTTTTGTTTGGATACAAAAACGGTGGGACTACAATTTGCTTCTTTGAATATTTTGCTTAATATATTTTTTGCTGCGCGTTTTTTGGCTTATGCGGCCAGCTCTGTGTGCAAGCGTGCAAGTTTGCCGCTCAGCGAGCCGTCGATCACAATTGAGCCAGCATCCAGCACCGCGCCACCGATCAAGTCGGGCTGCAGCACGATTTCAAGCGTCACCGCACGTTGAAAGCGCTGAGTCAGCTTTTCAACCAACTGCTGCTGCTGCGACGCTTCAATCGGCAATGCGCTGCGCACGTTGACTTTGAGCGTGCGCTCGGCGGTGGCACGAAGCTGCTCAAACTCAGATTGCACGTCGGGCAATAAACTCAAACGATCATTTTCCGCCATCGCGCTCAAATAATGCGTGTAGCTGGAATCGGGCGCTTCATCTTTAGGGAGCAACAAAGCCACCCGTTCCGTAGGCTTCAAGCGCGGGCTAGATACCAAGGCCAAAATGCGGCTATCGCGGCAAAGAGCAGCACTTTGAGCAATTTTAGCGGACCAAGATGCCAAGCCTTCATTGGCTTTTTGCGCCAACTCAAAAGCTGCTTTTGCGTATGGCCGTGCCAGCGTGATCGTTGAGCTCATGGTTAAATCTCAGTAATCAGTTGGTCAATCAGCTGCTTGTGCGTGGCTGGATCAATTTCTTTTTTGATCAAGCGGCCCGCACCAGCGATAACCAAATCTGCCAACTTCGTGCGCAGCTCAGCTTTGGCGTGATGCGCCAAGGTTTCCACTTCGACACCCGCTGCGGTCAATTGACGTGCCTTTTCCGCAGCGCCCTCGCCTTTAGCTTGATCCACCATTTGATTCGCGGTGGAGTGCGCGCGATCCAAAATTTCTTGCGCTTTGGCACGTGCCGCCGTAATGATGTCTTCTTCTTTACGCTTGGCGTCGGCAACTTCTTTGCGCGCGTTATCCGCAGCCGCAAGGCCGTCGGCGATTTTCTTCTGGCGCTCTTCGATGGCATTTATCAAAGGCGGCCAAATGAATTTGACCGTGAACGCGATTAAAATCGCGAACGCGAGCGCCTGGGCGAGCAAGGTCGCATTTATATCCATGGCGTGTGAGTCTCCTAATTTGATCGTCGGCCGAGGCCAAAGCTACCTGATTGATTGTCCGGCCGAAGCCGGACTTACCTGATTTGATCGCTCGGCTAATGACCGGGCTTATGTGAAACTGACCAGTCCGACCAAGATCGGGCTTATCTCCAGCAAACCCAGCGCTTACTGAGCTTGCGTCACAGCATTTTTCGATGCTTCAGCATTGTTGACCGTCGCGATTTGCGGGTTAGCAAACGCAAACATCAAAGCAACCGCCAAACCGATAATGAAAGGGGCATCGATTAAACCGGCGAGCAAAAACATTTTGCCTTGCAGCATTGGCGCTAGTTCTGGCTGACGTGCGGTTGCTTCGAGAAACTTAGAAGCCATCAAGCCAATACCCACGCAAGCGCCCAAAGCGCCGAGGCCGATAATAATGCCGATCGCGATAGCCATGTTGCCTTGGAGGGCGGCGATAATTTGGGTGATTGATTCCATGATGTGATCCTTTAGTAGGTTTTGAGCTTGGTTGGAAAGTGACTACGGTTTAAGGGCTTAAAAAACTTGGGTGTTGCAAAAACAATAGAACGACGGGGTTTTAGTGGTGCTCGACTGAAATTGACAAATAAACAGTGGTCAAAATCATGAAGATGAAAGCCTGCAGCAGAACAATTAAGACGTGAAAAATTGCCCAGCCTGCACCGGCAATGACTGCACCTAGATAAGCCAGCGCGCCACCCGCCTTCACCGCCAAACCTTCCGCAAGCAAGAAGTGCCCGCCGGCCGTTGCAAGCAGCGCAATTAGCATAAAAACTAGCTCACCCGCATACATGTTGCCGAACAGCCGCAGCGCCAAACTAGCCACTTTACTGACATATTCGACGATGTTCATGCCCAAATTGATCGGGTACAGCCACACTTTGTCACCGAATGGCGCAGCGATGAGTTCATGCCCAAAACCGCCGAAACCTTTCGCTGAAATGGCAAAGCCGATCATCAGGAAAAACACCGTCATTGACATGGCGAGCGTGATATTAATGTCTGCGGTCGGCACTAAGCGCCAATATAAGTGGTGCGAATCTGCGCCCATGACGCTGGCGGTAGAACCTAAAAGCTCCAGGGGAATGAAGTCCATCGCATTCATCGCCAGCACCCAGACAAAAATAGTGAGCGCGATGGGTGCCACAACTTTGCGACTGCCGTGAAAGACATCTTTTACTTGACCATCAACAAACTCAATCACAATTTCGATAAACGCCTGCAGCTTACCCGGCACGCCAGATGTGGCTTTGCGCGCAACCAGCCAAAACAAACCCATCGCTAGAATGCCAAGGCCAATAGACATCACAAGTGAGTCCATATGCACATGCCAAAACCCACCCGCAACATCAACTTTATGGTGCGTCAAATGGTGCTGCACATATTCAGCCGGCCCGCCCTCTTCTGCGGCCGCCATGCTGGCAAGCAAATTCGTCAGTTGTCCGATAAACGCCATAGCACTCAATTCTTTAAGGAACTTGCTAAAAAAAACTTGGTGAAAATAAATTTGGAAACGCGAAACAATTACTTCGGCTGTCTAACTAATGCTTGATTAACTAGTACTTTGGCTGGCGCAAACCTACGATGATCGCGCTTAACTGCGCGGCGAGCACACCTAGCATTAGCGGCAGTGCCGCCATTTGCCAACGCGTGAGCGCCAAATACACCGCTGCTACAACCAACAGCCACTTCGAAAAACTTGCGCCTAGCACTTTCGCTAAAGAATCCATCGGTGATGTTGCGCGCCGAAGCCCTAAAGCTGCTGCAGCCAGCGTCGCAATCAACATCGAAGCGATTCCCACTAAAAACGCAGATGCCGCTTGTTTGTGAAGCAGAGTCAGCAAGATTAGAGCGCCTAGTAACGCGACGACACATTGAAAAACTGCGGTGTGCAAAAGCACTCGCCATGTTTGTTTCATTGTGTATTCCTAAATTACTCAAACATCCGCTCAGCAAAGCCATAAAAGAATAACATTTAGGCAATCCGAGCGGCAACTCTAGAGCGCGTGAAAACTGAACCTACTTTCAGCCTAGCGCACATTGCTACAATTCCAGCTACGCTAGTGCCCTGTCCAAACCAGTCAAAGGATGACCAGATTATGTTGGAACAACATGTTTAAGCCGCTTGCGTTGCGCCAAACGCCGCAGCCGATGACGTCAAAGCTCTTGGCGATCACGTTTGTGCTGCTGCTGCTTTTTATTTGGTTTGTTTTGACTGTGGGTGAGGCAGAGCGGCGCATTATTTCCCCCGCGCTGTTGCCATCGCCGATTGAAGTGTTCGGCAGTTTGCCGAGTTTATTAAGTGAGCGGGGTTTGCTGCCTGCGATTGCCGCCACACTGGGCCGCGTGCTGTCTGGCTTTTTGCTGGCCGTGGCGATTGCCGTACCGCTCGGTATTTTAGCGGCTTCGCAGCGATGGTTTGAAGCGTTAATTCAGCCCGCCATTATTGGTTTGCGAAATGTCCCGATTGCCGCATTGATCCCGATAACGCTACTTTGGTTTGGCATCGCCGAAAAACAAAAAATTATGTTTATATTTCTCGCTTGCTTCCCTTTTATTTTTGCTGACGCATGTTTGGCGGTACTTAACGTGCCGGAGCGCTACGTTGATACTGCTCGTACGCTGGGTGCAAATGGATGGCAAATTGTACAAAAGGTATTGGTACCACTTGCACTACCTGACATTTTCTCAAGTTTGCGTGCGCTGTTTGGACTTGCCTTTGGCTACATCATGTTGGCGGAGCTCATCAACACGTCCATAGGTTTAGGCGCGCTGATTAATATATCTCAGCGGCGCGGGTTGACCCAAGATGTGTACATGACACTGATTGTAATTGCACTGTTGGCTTGGTTGATTGACCACGGTTTAGCATGGCTACAGCGCTTTTTATTTCCGTATAAAAACGTATGAATACTGACCCTCAAACTCCGGGCGATAGCGCCCAGCCAGACGCTGCGCCCGCACCGATTGTGAGCAACACGGCAATACCGGCACCTATACCAAAGGTGGCGCGGCCAGCGGTGGTTGAGTTTCGCAATGTAAGCAAAATTTTTGAAGGTGAAAAGCCGTTTACTGCGATCAAAAACGTGACTTTCAAAATTGAAGATCACCCCGAGCGCGGCGAATTCGTCTGCATCCTTGGCCCTTCAGGCTGTGGCAAAAGCACGGTGTTGCGCACCATTGCGGGCTTGACGCCGCAATACCCGCAAACCAGTGGCGACGTAGCAGTGTTTGG
The DNA here is from genome assembly GCA_043754435.1 of Rhodanobacteraceae bacterium. Taxonomy (GTDB): domain Bacteria; phylum Pseudomonadota; class Gammaproteobacteria; order Xanthomonadales; family SZUA-5; genus JANNYA01. The sequence goes on along the minus strand of JAYUUS010000020.1, from coordinate 32,721 downwards.
CAGGCCAGTCACGCCTTCTAGTGCTGATCGCGGCATGGTGTTTCAGGACTACAGCAGCTTTGATCACCGCACGGTGCTGGACAACATTGCCTTTGGCTTGGAATGCCAGGGCATGTATAAGCCAGAGCGGCATGCCTTAGCGATGGATTGGATCGGCAAAGTCGGCTTGAGCCGCGACAAAGATGCGCTGAAATATCCGCATCAACTGTCTGGCGGCATGCGCCAGCGGGTTGCGATTGCGCGCACGCTGATTTTGAAGCCCCGCATTATTTTAATGGACGAGCCTTTTGGAGCACTTGATCCAGCCACACGGCTGTCGATGCAGGATCTGTTGCTAAAACTATGGGCTGAGCAGCAAGCGAGCGTGTTTTTCATCACCCACGACGTCGAAGAAGCAGTGTTTCTGGCGGATCATGTGCTGATTATGTCGCCTGCCCCCGGCACCATTCTCGAACAGCGCGAAATGCCACGTTGCACCTTGCCCGCACGGCTTGCGCAGCGCGAGGCTGGTTTTTTAGAACACGTCTTTGCGCTGCGGGATGTGATGGAGAAGTTGGAGCAGCCGAGGTGATTTTTTAGGCGTCAAAGCAAAGCGCTATTTGCCTTTTCCGCCGACACCGACCAAAACAACGCCCACCACCAGCGCGCCGATGCCCGCCCAGAGTGGAATATTGATCGATTTCTTTTCCTGCACAGTCAGCTCTATCGGCCCCACTTTGACAGCTGTTTTGTCTTGGGTGTAGCTAAAGCCGCCATAGATCAAGCCGAGCGCGCCAGCGATGATCAGCACAATGCCAATAAGTTTAGTAGGGTTCATTTTAGGATCTCAGGTTAGGTGGCGCATTTAAGCACAGGATTGCCGGGAATGCGCTTGCCAATCTAGCTCCTGAGGCATTCGCAATTGCCCCTTAATTTCGTTAACCTTCTTACTTTCATTCCGTTAAATATATTTGTTATGGATCGAGCCGCCGCCCGTCTCCTATTTGCTGAAACCGCGTTATCAAGCCCTTTACAGCTAGCGCCTGCCAGCAGCGATGCAAGCTTTCGCAGCTATTGGCGTGTGACGGATGAAAACGATGCGACCCACATCGTCATGGATGCGCCGCCGTCGCTCGAAAACTGCGCACCCTTCATTGATATCAGTGCGCGCCTGCACGCGGCCGGACTGCGGGTGCCGACGGTGCTGGCAAAGGATTTAGCGCAAGGCTTTTTGCTGCTGCCCGATCTTGGCACGCGCACACTGTTGCCAGAGTTAAACGCGACCCGCGTAGAGCCTCACTATCAAGCGGCAATGGCGGCGATTTTGCAAATGCAGCTGCACGCGGATGTTACCGGTTTGCCGAACTATGATGCGCCGCGCTTGGACGCTGAAATGGAGCTGTTTCCCGAGTGGTTTCTCAAGCGACACTTAGGAATTACCCCAAGCTGTGAGGACTTTGACATCATTGAAGCCACGATGATGCAGCTGCGCAACTTGGCGTTGACGCAGCCGAAAGTGTTTGTGCACCGGGATTTTCATTCGCGTAATTTGATGCTTGCTGAGCCCACGGACACCGCAATGCGGCGCTTGGCAATTATTGATTTTCAAGACGCGGTGCGCGGGCCGATTACCTATGATTTGGTTTCACTGCTGCGCGATTGCTATATCAGCTGGCCCGAGGCCGACGTTGCGCGCTGGGTAGAACACTATCGAATTTTAAGTAGCGAGGCCGGCCTGCATCGCGCGGAATCTGCTCTATTTCGACGCTGGTTTGATTGGATGGGCGTGCAGCGGCACCTAAAAGTGTTGGGTATCTTTGCGCGGCTGAACTACCGGGATGGCAAGCCCGGCTATTTGCCGGATTTGGCGTTGGTGTTGCACTACACCTTGAGCGTTTGCGCGCAATACCCTGAGCTAGAAGCCTTTGGGCGTTGGCTAAAACTGCGGACTGATGGTGTTGATTTGGCTAAAGCTAGAGAGCAATGATGAAAGCGCTGATATTTGCCGCCGGCATCGGTGAGCGTATGCGGCCGCTGACCCTGACCACACCTAAAGCCCTGCTGCAGGTATACGGCAAGCCGCTGATCGTGCATCACATTGAGGCGTTGGCGCGTGCTGAGATGCGGGATTTGGTTATCAACCTATCTTATTTGGGCGATTTAATTAAAGCCGCATTGGGCGATGGCGCGCAGTTTGGCGTGCGTATTCGCTACAGCGAGGAAGGTGCAATTCCTTTGGAAACCGGCGGTGGTATGCGTCATGCGCTGCCCTTGTTGGGTGATGCGCCGTTTATCGCTGTGAATAGCGATATTTTCGTTGACTTTGATTTTGCCCGTCTGCTGGGTCTGCCGAGCATGCTGAATGACGCGCTGGCGCATCTGGTTATGGTGGCGAACCCGAACCACCACCCACACGGGGATTTTGTACTGACGGCGAGCAAGCTCTACACCTGCGGCCCGAACAAGCTCACGTTTTCCGGCATTGGCGTATACAGCCCGAAACTTTTGTCCGGTACGCCTAGCGGCGCGTTTAAGCTGGCCCCGCTGCTGCGCGAAGCGATGGCGTTCGGTAATGTCACTGGCGAGCGTTTTGATGGATTTTGGACGGATGTCGGTACGCCGGAGCGTTTGGCGCAGCTCAATCTTTCATGAGTAATCTCTTGCAAACCTAGCTCTTGCAAACATAGGTTATGCGCAAAAGACGACTGCAAAGTAATACACTGTAGTCATTAGTAGAGGAGTAAATTCCATGAGCATCACCAGTGTGCGATTACCGTCGGAAATTGATCATGCCCTGTCTGATGCCGCGCAAAAACTTCAGCGCAGCAAAAGTTGGTTAATCAATCAAGCACTGAAGGAATTTCTTGAGCGCGAAAAATTGCTACAAAGCCGCTGGGACGATACTACAGAAGCGATGGAATCAGTTGCAGCCGGTCGCATTATTTCAGGCGATGCAATGCACCAATGGCTGCAATCTTGGGGCAGCAGCGATGAACTTATGCCGCCAAAAGTAGGGCAATGAAGCGGCTCAACTATTCAGAAAAGGCGCGCGACGATTTAATTCGATTACGGCACTTCATTTCCCAAAAAAATCCGGTGGCAGCCAAGCGTATTGGCTTGGAATTAGTTGATCGTATCGAGAAATTGCGGATCTTTCCTGAGATGGGCGTGGTGATGCCCAAAATATCAAGCTCCATAAGTTTGGGCATTGCTAACAAATTTTCGCTACGCGATATGGCTTTTGGCAGTTATGTCGTGCGCTATTCGATGCACGCCGATGCTGTCGTGATTCTACGCATTTGGCATCAGCTGGAAGAACGCCAGAGCGGCAATGCGGACGCTGTCACACCGAGCGATACCCCACCATGACCGCGCGCGCATTCGCCTTACTGGGTGCCACCGGCCCGTTCGCGCAAAGTATTGATGGCTTTAGACCGCGCGTGGCGCAGCAAGAGTTGGCGCAGGCGATTGAGCACTGCATCGAAACGCGCGGGCAGCTGATTGCCGAGGCCGGCACTGGCACGGGTAAAACCTATGCGTATCTGGTGCCAGCACTAGTGTCGGGCAAAAAAACCATTATTTCCACCGGCACTAAAGCGCTGCAGGATCAGCTATTTCACCGGGATTTACCGCAGGTGCGGCGCACGCTGGGTTTGAATGACGCCAAGTTAGCGCTTTTGAAAGGCCGCGCGAATTACGTGTGCCTGCATCGGCTGGAGCGCACGATCAAAGAAGGCGTTACCCAGCGCGAACTGTTGAACGAACTCAAACGGGTGCGCGAATGGACGCCGAAGTCAAAATCCGGTGATCGTGCGGAAATTCCGGGCTTGGCTGAGGACGCCGCGATTTGGCCGCTAGTGACCTCGAACGCAGAAAATTGCTTAGGCGTGGAATGCGCGTTTTGGGAAGATTGTTATGTCGTCAAAGCGCGCCGACGCGCGCAGGCGGCGGATTTGGTGGTGGTGAATCATCATTTGCTGTTTTCCGACATGGCGGTGCGGCGCGAAGGTTTTGGCGAAGTTCTGCCCGGTGCGCAAGTGTATGTCTTGGATGAAGCGCACCAGATTGCGGACGCGGCGACCAGCTTTTTCTCGACCACGGTTGGTTATCGGCAGATTTTAGAGCTCAGCCGCGATGCCACGACCGAAGCCGCCGTCGCCACCGGCGCGATGGCGAGCGTGCGCGACCCGGCGCTGTTGCTGGAGCGCACGCTCAAAGACTTTCGCTTGAGCCTAAATCCGTATGCCGCGAAAGCGCCGCTGATGCCGGTATTGGCGGAACCTGCGGTGGCGGCAGCGCTTACGAGCATGACTGAGGCGTTAAGCGACTTGGCAGCGGTGCTAGCGACACAAAGTGAACGCAGCGATGGCTTGAAAAGCTGCTCAGCGCGCGCGGAGGAACTCTTGCAGCGGCTGCAAACCATTATTGTTGATGCCCCAGATGAAGTGCGTTGGTACGAGCTATTCGCCACCGGCTTTGCCCTCAATGCGACGCCGCTGGACGTCGCTGGCCCGCTCGGTGAATTTCGCGCCAAGACGGGGGCGGCCTGGATTTATACCTCTGCAACCTTGGCGGTGGGCGCTGATTTCCAGCATTTTCAACATGAAACCGGCGCTTTTGAGGCCCAAACGCTGCGGTTAGACAGCCCGTTTGACTACGCTAAGCAAGCGCTTTTGTTTATACCCAAATTAGGCATTGATCCTACCCAAGAAGGCTATACGCAAGCGGTTTTGACGGCGGCGATTCCGGTGCTGCAAGCCAGCGGGGGGCGCGCATTTATGCTGTTTACCAGCCACCGCGCGCTCAAAGAAGCAGCGGAATACTTGAGCTCACGCCTTCACTTTCCGCTGTTCGTGCAGGGTAGCGCACCGCGCGGGCAGCTGCTTGCGGGGTTTCAAAAATCCGGCAACGGCATCTTGTTGGGTGCGGCAAGTTTCTGGGAAGGCGTGGATGTGCCGGGCGAGGCGTTGAGCGTGGTGATTATCGACAAACTGCCCTTTCGCCAAATTGGTGATCCGGTGTTGGAAGCGAAACTCGAAGATATTCGCGCGCGCGGCGGCAACCCGTTTGCCCATTATCAATTGCCGCAGGCCGTTTTGGCACTCAAGCAAGGCGTTGGGCGCTTAATTCGCACGGTCACGGATCGTGGTCTGCTGATGCTGTGTGATCCGCGCCTTTACACCAAATCCTACGGTAAGACGTTTCTACAAAGCCTGCCAGCGATGCAGCGCACCGATCAAATTGCGCAGGTTGAGGAATTTTTTCGCATAGGCGATGTGAAAAAAGTTAGTGCTCATTCCGGTTCCAAATCCGAAGAATAACAAGGCGTCGAATTATTTAGAGTCGGAATCCGCGTCCCAGTGAAACTTATGCAGTATTCGATGCAGCACAGGTGTAAAAATAACGCCCGCCAGTATTAAAAAAGCGAGCCCCGAATACAGCGCATAAAGCCCCGCGAAAAGTTTGCCGTCGGGCGTATGGGGTGGGTCTACCGGCCCCATGCCGCCGAGTAACATCGAGGCATTGAGAAAAGAATCCATCCACGACAGCGCCTCAAGAGCGTGATATCCCCACATTCCTAAGCCTAAGGAGATCAGAATAAAAAGGCTTGCTAAAGTGAAATGCCAAAACATGCGCAACGCAAAATCTCGATGGCTCAGTAGCGGGGTCGCTTTGCCTTCATACATAGCATTGGGTTTCCATCAAGTGATTGCGTTCGTAGCAGAAATTTTGATCATCGCATTTTTGCCGCGCCAACCGCATAAATCTCTGACGAAGCAAGCTGAGCAATCTGGCGCGCGCGCCTTACAGATATAGCGTCCGTGCAAGATCAGCCAATGATGCGCATCTTGCAGATAAGCTTTTGGAATACGTTTTAATAGCGCATTTTCCACATTTAGCACATTACTCCCCGGCGCTAGACCCATGCGGTTGGCGAGCCTGAAAATATGCGTGTCCACCGCCATTGTTGGCTGGTCAAACGCGGTATTGAGCACGACGTTAGCAGTTTTTCGACCGACGCCCGGCAAAGCTTCAAGTGCCGCGCGATCCTGTGGCACCTGACTTTGATGGTTCGCAATCAGTAGCGCGCAGGTAGCGGCTACATTTTTGGCTTTATTCTGATACAGGCCAATCGTTTTGATGTACTCCCGCAGTCGATCTAGGCCAAGCGCCACAATAGCTTCGGGCGTATTTGCCACTGCATAAAGCTTGCGTGTGGCTTTATTGACGCTAACGTCAGTGGCCTGCGCAGACAACATCACGGCAATCAAAAGTTCAAACGGGTTTTGATATTCAAGCTCCGTTTTTGGCGTAGGGTTTGCTGCCTGAAAGCGTTCAAAAAGTAATTTTCGTGACGCCGCGTTCATTGGCCGCGCCGTTACTTCACTGGATTTTTCATCCGACTTGACAGGCACTTTCACTTCAACGACAGCAGCTCTCTGTCTATTAAATTTTTTATCAACGCCAAGACATCCGCTTGCGTGCTGATCTGATCCACATCGAACCGTTGACTGAGTTGGGCCGTCGTTGCAATTTCGTCGGCACCCGCCAAAATCGCCTCCAGCACCATCGCACCGGTATCGTTGAGTTCAAAGTATTGACCTTTTAGGACATGCATCAACACCACTTGGGACCCAAGTTTTTGGGTCAGCACACCCTCGGCTAAACAGTAGCTCACAGCTTGCCTTCAAACTGTATGTGTTGCGCCTTCATATCAAGCGACTCACCCAGCGCAATGCCCGCCAACTCGACCCAAGCATGCGCTGCAAAACCTTGATCGGCTACGCGCCGTGTCCCAATTTTTAGCTCAGCGGGCAGACCTCTAGCATGCAAAAACGCCCGCAACGCGATCGCTTGATCCAAGCAGGCGCTTGGCCCGAGCACTTGATTCACCCAGCGTCCAAAGCGCGGCAGCCGTTTAGGTAAATTTGCGAAACGGCGCAGCCATAGCGCTGCGGACTGTGCGAACGCAAGCTCCGCAGGCCCAGGCGCAAACTTCTGGCTGGGCTTCGCCTTAGGTTGGGAAAACGCAGTCAATGCAGCTGCGAATCCAAACCGGCGCAGTTGCCCGCGTACCCGCAGGTCAAGCAAAAGCAGTGAAGGTAAATTCAACCACATAAACTATCCAAGGCATCCAAAGCGTCAAGCGCGGCAAGCATAGCGCGTTCGGGCGCTTGTGCATCGAAACCCGGCCGAATTGAGCAAGAATCGCTCAGTGCCGCCATGATCTGCGGCAATACTTGCCACCAAATACGCGTATCTGTAGCTGAGTAAAGCCGGGTAGCCACCGTGTGACGTGTCAACGCTTCAAACAACTCGCGCTGCGTTAAAGCTTGATGCTCGCTTGCAAGCCATGTCTGCGCTGCATTTAACAAGACTAAGCGTTTTAATGGCACCTGCTCCGGCAAATTTTGATCCACCGCGCTCAGTTTTAATTGTGGAAAGCGGGGCAGCACGTACAGCTTGCCCGCGCGCAGTGCAATTGGCGTGATGTCATCACACAAGCGCTGCGCGCCGACCCGCTTAGATATCGCGCGCGCCAAACTCGATTTACCGGCGCCACTATGTCCTACAAAAACAGTGGCTGCGTCACCCTTGGCTGTCAAGGCAGCACTGGCATGCAAACAGTACACGCCTAAACGCGCCAAAGCTAAAATCAGTACCGGGCCAAATAGCCAAGGCACTGGATTGTGCGCACAATGTGTTAAGGCCGCACAGCTGCCGTTAGTGTCTACCCAAAACGAAGCATCTGGGCCGGTAAAATAACTGCGCTGCAAAGTATGGATTGCACGTAGTGTGACCGGGTTCGCTTCAAGTTCAGCGTGGATTTCCACGCTCTTGCTGGCATCGTGTTCTGAAAAATTCTCGAACTCATCGCTACCGTGCCGCTGATCGCCAGGATCATGCAGCATCAGCTCGGCATTTTCATTCGTCTCCAAATGCGAGCAGGCCAGTGAACTTAGGGTTCGCTGGCCTGCAAGGGTTCCGCTATAGCATTCGGTATGTCCGGCGACAGTGAGTCGCAAATCGACCATTCAGCGTTTAGAAGCGCTCAGCAGCTGGGTTGCCCGAGTCACCCGAGCCGGGCGAACCACCGAGCGTCAAATCCCGCACGTCGCCCAAAAGAGTTAATGCGGGCACTTGATAGACCTCGCGCACGACAACCTGTGATTCAACAGTTGTGTTCGGTTGTATTTTGCTCATCTGCGTGTGCCTTAAAGGGTAAACTTGATCGCGATTATAGAATTCAATTGCCGGAAGCTCAAGCGATATTAACGCACTACACTAATTTCAACTCAAACGCCTTTAACACCGCGCGTGTGCGATCACGCACGCCAAGCTTAGAAAGAATGTTAGACACATGATTTTTGACGGTGCCTTCCGCCACATCCAAAGCACGCGCAATTTCTTTGTTACTGTAACCTGCGCTCATGAGTCGCAAAATCTCGGTTTCACGCTCGGTCAAGTGATCCGGCACATCGAGTGCCGCAAATTTGTTTTCCAAATGGCTCAAACCTGAAAGCAATCGTTGGGTAATTGCGGGCTTGACTAACGTGCCGCCTGCCGCAACGGCTTTAATCGCATCGACCAGCTGATCTAACGATACATCTTTCAGTAAATAGCCGCGCGCGCCCGCCTGAAGGCCGGCCAAAACATACTGATCGTCGTCGAACGTCGTTAAAATTACGGTTGGCGGCAAGAGTCCTTTGGGCCCCAGTTCGCGCAATACTTCCAGCCCAAGCTTGCCCGGCATTTGCATGTCCAGCAAAACAACATCGGGTTTAATTTGGGGAATAATGGCGATGGCACTGTCGGCATCGACCGCTTCCGCGACGACTTCTACCGAATCTGAAAGCTCTAGCAAGCTGCGAATTCCTGCACGCACGAGCATTTGGTCATCCACTAAACACACGCGAATGCGCGCTGCACCATCCGCGCCGTGTGCGAGCGTTGGCTTAAATTGCGTTGTCATTATCGTTCTCCAGTTCCATTTATGAGCGCCACATGCGTTCGCAGCGGTAGAAATGCCGCAACATTAAAGCCTCTTCCAACCGCGCTTTCACACACAATTGTGCCGCCAAATGCCGCCAAACGCTCGCGCATGCCAGCAAGGCCATTGCCATCTTTTAATTGATCCGTGCCATGCCCGTCATCATGCGCGCTAACCTCGACGCCTGCGTCACGCAGCGCAAAAGTGAGCCACAAGTTGCGTGCGCCCGAATGTTTTATCGCATTGGTCAGCACTTCTTGCGCTAAGCGCAGCAGCGCGTGCGCGCGCGGTGCATCGCTTAAGATAAACGGGTGCGGTAAATTCAAGTGCACTTTTGGCATAGGCACGTCAGCGATCATCGCTTTAAGCGTGCGGTCAAGCTGCATCGGGTCGCCTTCACGCAGCGTGCTCACCACTTCGCGCACATCGCTCAACAAGAGTTTGGAGATACTCTGCGCTTGCTGTACGTGTGTCAGCGCTTTGCCTTCGGTCAAATGCGTGGCGACCTCTAAGTTGAGTGCGAGCGCCGTTAAGTGATGACCCACCAAATCGTGCAGCTCACGCGAGATGCGCAAACGCTCAGCGGTGCGTTCAGTATCGGAGAGCATTGCTTGCGCGGCGCGCAGCTCCATATTGACTAAACGCAGCTGTTCGCGTGCCTGCATTTGCCGCTTGCCGATCCACGCGGTCATAAACACGAAACTGGACACGCCCAAATACATCGCAACCGTGAGCACTACTTCAATGAGCGGCAATTTTCCCTGCGCTGCCAAAATAGGCAAAAACGCTAGGTTTTGCCCGATCATCCAAACCAGCGCCGGGCGCAATGGCAAGGCGTAAGCAATGGCGGCCGCCGAAACCATCAGCAATACCGCCGCCAAGCCATTCGCGATCACGTAAGCAAACGTCAACATCGCGCTGCAAATCAAAAGCAACATAATGTTGGTAAGCTTGGCATTGGCGCTACGCTCCGAAAGCAAGACAAAATACGCGATGCCAAATGCAAAATAGCAAAGCCAAAGCAAGATGCGCGCGGCAAGCGCTATCTGCATGGGGCCGTCGCTGCCGCCTAGAACAAACAGCAACAGCCCGACGCAGCCGTGTGTAAACAGGCCGGCATAGAGCAGTAATTGTGCGTGCGAGTAGGTTCGTGGCGCCATCAGATACTCAGGGTCGCAGATTATAGCGTGCATTTGCATGCGTCATAGGTCATGCGTAACGGCGGAATGAATTGTGCAGCAGAAGCGAAGTTTCTTCAAAAATTCTGACTAGCCAAGTTAATTTCAATGTTTGAGTAAAGACTGACAGCCCACTCACCCGAACTTTTCCCTTGGCGTGCGCTCAATCGCTGGGCATAATGGCTTGACGTGCATAACCAGCGCTTTTACCGTACCTCACCTGAGCATTAACGTGTTTTGCTCCAGCAAAACATTCAAATCAAGGAATTACTATGGCGGCTGTAACCCTATGATTTCAAAGATTTCCGACTTGTCTATTTGCCTGCGGGACGTGAACATCGCAGATCTTGATACCATTTTAGCCATCAACAACAGCGCTGGCGAAAGCATTTTACCGATTGATCGGGCACGCATGGCCCGGTTTTTGGATATTGCACGTTACTTTCGCGTCGCCGAGATTAACGACCAAGTGGCCGGGTTTTTAATTGCCTTGACGCCTGATGCGGACTACGACAGCCCGAATTTTACCTGGTTTAAGGCGCACTACCCGGAATTCGTCTATATTGATCGCGTGGTGATGACGCAGGATCATCGGCGCAGCGGCATCGGGCGGCTTTTTTACGCCGATATTTTGAGTTTTGCCGAAGTTCGCCAACCTATTTTGGTCACCGAGGTTTTCATTCAACCCCGCGATGAAGTCTCGCTGCTGTTTTTCAAAACCCAAGGTTTTGTCGAAGCGGGGCAACAAACATTGCCGAATGGCCGACGCGTTAGCCTGATGTGCAAATCTCTCGACCCTTACACTTTTGTACGCGACTCTTACCTATCCAGGCCGGAGGCAGTTTTGCCGGCATGGGCATGGCAGGATCGGTTAAACATGCGGCCCGAACTAAAGCTGTCGGCTTGAACCGATGACTATGACCAAAGGCGCTTGTGAGCTTAAAAGCGCGCAATTCTCGCTAATGCGTTTGGCGATTTATCAAACGGATGCGAACGCAATTCAAAATTTTGTCGCCGATCAGGTTTCTGCGGCACCAGAGTTATTGGAGGGCGCCCCGGTGGCGCTGGATTTCAGCGCCTGCGGCAGGGCTGCGGATACGGAGTTTGTTGAAGATATCGTGACACGCTTGCGCTACGCGGGCATGCAGCCCATCGCCCTTGTTGCCGAGCCAGATTCGACCCATGCAGCCATCGCCAAAGGTTTGCGTTTAGGAGTGTTAGCGCCTTTAAAGCGTTCTGGAAAGGGTAAACCTGAGAGTGTGGAAGCCAGCGATGCGCAGCGCAAAAATGCGCCTACACTGAAGGCGACAATAGCCGTTCCGGAACCGATCGCTGCTAAAGTGCCTCCAGTTGAGTTGGCTGCCGTTCCCGCTGCATTGGCCGTTCAACCACGTCTGGAAGCCGTGCAGCTGCCGATGCCAAGCGCCCGCATTGAGAGCGCCCGCGTTGAGCCAGCCGCACCACTCGTTCTAGCAGTACAGCGCTATGAAGGTCAGGTGCGTTCTGGTCAACAGCTCTATGCCAAAGGTCGTGACCTGATCGTCACTGGCACAGCTGGGGCCAGCAGTGAGGTCATTGCGGATGGCAGCATCCATATCTACGGTCGACTAATGGGAAAAGTGATTGCCGGTGCCTCGGGCGATCGCAGTGCGCGGATTTATTGTTTAGCTTTTGCCGCTGAACTGGTGTCGATCGCGGGCGTATTTCGCGTTTTTGAAGCGATTCCAACAGATTTAAGGGGTAAATCCGTGCAAATTTGTCTCGATGGCGACAAACTACACTTTGATATACTTAATTAATCATTTACCCATTCAGCGAATGTGCTAAACAACTTGGCGGCGTTTGATTTAACTGTTTTGCCAAGGCGAAAACACCTTGATTTAACTATTTTGTCAAAGCAAAAACACTTTCACTCAACTGTTTTGCCACGCCAATCGGATGTGCGCCTGGATGCGTTCGCTGAAACTACGACATTTGGAGAACAACTTGGCGGAAATTATTGTAGTCACGTCTGGCAAAGGCGGCGTGGGTAAAACCACCACGAGTGCGTCGATTGCCTGCGGCTTCGCGCGTTTAGGCAAACGCGTCGCGGTCGTCGATTTTGACATTGGCCTGCGTAATTTAGATTTAATCATGGGCTGCGAACGCCGCGTGGTGTACGACTTTGTCAACGTCATCAATGGCGATTGCACGCTTAAGCAAGCGCTTATCAAGGACAAACGTTTTGATAACTTAGCCATTTTGGCGGCCAGTCAAACCCGCGATAAAGACGCGCTGACCGTCGCAGGGGTTGAGCGGGTATTGAACGATCTGAAAGCGAGTTTTGACATTGTGCTGTGTGATTCACCTGCTGGCATTGAACACGGTGCACACATGGCAATGTATTTTGCCGACCGCGCGGTGGTCGTGGTCAACCCTGAAGTATCGAGCGTACGGGATTCAGACCGCGTGTTAGGCTTGATGGCGAGCAAAAGCCGACGCGCAGAGTTAGGCCAGGGAAAAATCGCTGAGCACTTGCTGCTCACACGCTACGCGCCAGATCGGGTTGAGCGTGGGGAAATGCTCAGTGTGAAAGACGTCGAGGATATTCTCGGGTTGAAAGTGATTGGCGTGATTCCAGAATCCCCGGATGTACTGCAGGCATCGAACGCAGGTACGCCGGTCATTTTAGAAGAAGCCTCTGAAGCAGGTATGGCTTACGATGATGCGGTGCGCCGAATTTTAGGTGAAACGCGTCCGTATCGTTTTCTGGAGCCCAAGAAGAAAGGCTTTCTACAGCGTATTTTTGGAGGCTAAGCAATGAGCCTATTTGATTTTTTTAAAGCCCGGCCCGTCGGCACCGCGAATTTAGCGCGCGAACGCCTGACGATTTTGGTATCGCAAGCGCGTTCAAACCGCGGTGCACCCGATTATCTGCCGGTTTTGCGCAAAGAACTGCTTGAAGTGATTCGCAAATACGTCAACGTCGATAGCGACGCAGTGACTGTAAAAATGCAAACCGATGGTAATCAAGACATTTTCGAGCTTTCCGTGACCTTGCCCGACAAGACCTAGCCGTGGCGAAACATAGCGAGGTTGAATTTCGCACTGCGTTCAATCAAATTGAGCGCCATATTGAAGCCAAATATGCCGTTCCAGTGGTGATTGCGGATGTTAGCGACCCGTTTAGCGGTGACTTGGACGGCGCTGAAATCAAAGTCGACTATGACAATTCAGCCGAAGATGCGCTGTTTATTATTGCGCATTTATTTGGGCACACGGTGCAGTGGAATTTGAGCGAACAGGGCCGCACCATTGGCAACCAAACGCCCGATCCAAATCTAAGCCGCGAGCGCATGCTGGAGCTGTACGAATACGAATTAGCGGCGGCGCGCTATTCATTGGCGCTGTTTCACGAGGCGGGCGTGGCGAATTTCGACCAATGGCTTAGCGACTATTTCCACTGCGATTGGTCATATCTCTCGCATTTTTACAAAACCGGTTTGAAAGGCGAGTTTCGATCCTTCTGGCGTGACGATACCCGCCAAATTACCGCGCTCGCTATTCCAGAATTTCGCCCGCAAGCGTGGAAGAAGCGTTGGGCGGGGATTGTGGTTTAACCGAACAAGCTAAGGTACCGACTGTGTGCCTATGTTAGGCATAAACCTCGACGAATGCGCTTGAAGAATGCGGAGCGGGAATGCGCTGCCCTTCCTCCTTTAGACCCTCAAGATGGATCTCGATAGCCTCTTGAATTAGCTCCAGCACCTCTTGTTGAGACTCGCCGACTGCAATACAACCTGGAAGATCAGGGACATACGCCCCATAGCTTGTTGGGCCTTGCTCTAAAACGACCATGTAACGCATATAAATTACTCCTTAAGACTGGCCTGCTTCAGAACGCTGTTGAGCGTTCCGGGCGGGACATCTACGCTAGGTTGCCATCGGACTTACAATGCCTCTCGTAAAAGCGTTGCAGAAATGCATCGGTCGGAGCATTGCTTGCCAGTAGATCGTAACCGAACCAATTGTCATAACCTGCATAGATTCGGAGCTTGCCACGGATAAAGTCAGGATAGACCGCATCGTCGGTGATCGGGGGTATCCAGACACCCCAGCGCAGAAAACCGTAACGAAACATAAGCAAGAAACCAAGCCAAAGCCTTCTTCGGCGCGAGAACGTCGTAATTCAGGTAAACCCATTTGCAGCGCGATGGGAGTCAATACTCAAGGACTGCATTGGGCACCTAACGATGCTGTAGGAAAAGTAAATTGGGCCTGGTTTACAACCCGTCTGCGCTCATTGATGCCGCTCTTGGCTGAAAAAAGCGCCTTTAAGGATGAAAACTTGCCCAGATTTGGCTTACAAGAGCCTTGCAGCCGCCAGAATTGCCGACCAAAAGGTTTCTGGAAATCACTTTTTCTACAGCCTCAACGATTTAATAAGCCACAATGCGGCACGGAAACTACAGTGTAAGCCAAAATCACCGAATGCCGCATTGTCGGCTAGTTGGGCACAAAGAAAATTCTGTCCGACGACGCCCATCCGGATTGCCGCTTGCCCGATACGTTGCAGGTAAAGAAATACAATTGTTCAGCAGACTCCATGAGCACGAGTGCTCGGACGAACTTTGCAACACTAACCAGCAACATTTTTTCCGGATTCTCTTGTTCGCAAAGGCCGACCAAGCGCCTCGAAAGCGTGTCAAGTAGCCTGTCACGCTCATAGAACGGTTCACCCGCGGCTGTGAGGCTGCCGCCTGTCCGAGAAACAACTATTTCCTTGGCGCCATCTTGCGCGAAGTACTCAGCGACTAGCTTTGCAACGTCGTCGACTTCACTCATGTGCCTAACTACTTCTTAAACGGATTCGCCCCAAATTTACGCTTGCCTGGGGGCGCAAAGCCGCCTTCTGGGCCACGCGGTTTGTCGAAACCGCCGGGGCCGGACTTATTGAAACCGGCGCGCGCTGGGCGGTCGCTGGCATCAGCTTTTTTAAATCCGGGCTTGGCAAAGCTTGGACGCTCAGAGCTCGGCTTGTCAAAGCTAGGCTTAGCAAACGCCGGTTTCGCAAAGCTGGCTTTACCGTAGCTTGGTTTGTCGCCAAAGCTTGGCTTATCACCAAAGGACTTTCTAGGTGCATCGCCATCGGCTTTAAAACGCGGCTTGAAGCCATCATCCGGACGGGCAAAACCGGGCTTTTTAAAACCTGCGTCGCGCGCGGCACCAAACGGGGTTTTGGCGAAGCGCGGTGCATCAAAATGTGATTTTGCTGGACGTTCGCCGCCACGCTCGCTGGCATCGTCAAAGCTGCGGCGCGGCGCGGGCGCGGATTGCTTGCCGTCCCACGGCTCAATCATCAGCATTTGTTGGGCAACGCGAACCTTTTTCAGCAGCTGAAAGGTTTCGGCGGGCATGCCGGCTGGCAAGTCCACCAGGGTGTAGTCGTCGAAAATTTCAATCCGTCCGATGTGTGCGCTGTCTAAACCCGCTTCATTGGCAATGGCACCGACGATATTGCCGGGCTTGACCTGATGCGCATGCCCGACCGCAACTTTGTAGGTTTGCTTATCGTCATCACGCGGTGCGGATTTACGCGGACGTTCGCGTGGTTCAACATCGTCCGCACGTGGCGGGGCACCTTCATACTGCGCAAAGCGATCTTCTACTGAGGTTTTGACGCGTGGACGCAAGCTAGGCACGCTGTCGTCAAACTCGCGTGGCGCACGCGGGGCGTCAAACTCGCGTGGTGCACGCGGGGCGTCAAATTCGCGTGGTGCACGGGGCGCTTCAAACTCACGCGGTGCACGCGGGGCATCAAACTCACGCGGGGCGCGCTCACGTACGGGGCGCTCAGGCTTATCACTGCGTGCAGGCCGTTCGCTGCGCGCCGATGCGTCGCCACCCCAAGCTGCGCCACCTTCACGCTCAGCTTTCAGCAACAGCGGCTTTTTGCCCTGCACCATTTTCGCGAGTGCTGCGGCAATTTCGACCGCAGGCACATTTTTTTCGGTCTCAAAACTTTCAATCATTTGCTGGAAGGTATCCAGACCACCCTCCGCCAAGGTTTCAACGATGCGTTCTTTGAAGCGCGCAATGCGCACGTCGTTCACATCACCCACGCTCGGCAGCGTCATTTCTTCAATCGGCTGACGCGTTGCGCGTTCAATCGCGCGCAATAAATGCCGTTCACGCGGCGTCACAAACAAAATCGCATCCCCAGCGCGCCCGGCGCGGCCGGTGCGGCCAATGCGGTGCACATAGGATTCGGTATCCACTGGAATATCAAAGTTGATCACATGGCTGATGCGTTCAACGTCCAAACCGCGTGCGGCAACGTCGGTGGCGACCAAAATATCAATCGAGCCATCTTTCAACTTGCCAATCGTGCGCTCACGCACCGCTTGCTGCACGTCACCATTGATGGCGGCGGCGGCAAAACCACGTGCTTCTAATTTTTGTGCCAACTCTTCTGTGCCCAATTTGGTGCGGCTAAATACGATCATTGCTTCAAACGGTTCGACTTCCAAAATGCGCGTCAGTGCATCCAACTTATGCATGCCGCTGACCTGCCAATAGCGCTGGCGCACGGTGCCGGGCGTGGTGGTTTTGGAGACAATGGCGACGCGCACCGGGTTGCGCAGATAGGTTTCAGCAATGCGTGCGATGGGGCGTGGCATGGTCGCGGAAAATAGCGCAATGCGGCGTTCGTCGGGAATACGTTTGAGCACGGCTTCAACATCATCGACAAAGCCCATGCGCAACATCTCGTCGGCTTCGTCCAGCACTAATGTCTTGATATGACTCAGATCAAGCGAGCCCTTTTCCATGTGATCAATCACCCGCCCTGGCGTGCCAACCACGACGTGCGCGCCGCGCTGAAGGCCGCGCAGTTGCGGCGTGTAGCTTTGGCCGCCGTAAATTGGCAGCACATGGAAACCAGGAATATGGCTGGCGTAACGTTGGAACGCTTCGGCGACTTGAATTGCTAATTCGCGCGTGGGTGCCAACACCAGCGCCTGCGGGTTGTGCGTGGCGCGCGCGCTTAAATCAATGTGCGCCAAAATCGGCAAAGCGAACGCAGCGGTTTTACCGGTGCCGGTTTGCGCAGTGCCTAAAACGTCGCGGCCTTCCAATAAAGGCGGAATGGTGGCCGCTTGAATTGGCGTAGGTGTTTCGTAACCAACGGCTAACAGCGATGCCAACAGGGTGTCGGGCAGGCCTAAGTCGTTGAAGGTAATGGTAATTTCGTCCGACATAAGTGGGCACCCTTAAATTTTAGTTAGCCGATTAGGCTCGCACTGGAGGGTGAAGTCTACAACCTAAGGCCTTAACGCCGTTCATGTGACGCACCGCGTTAACAAAATTTAAAACATTTGCTAGGTTTAAGGGACTAGCGGGTATTGACCGACTTGCCAATTCAATTGACATCCGTGCGCCACGCTCTACGATGCGTGAATCTGCTTTCTTGTGTGTTGCGCCCATGAACCCGAATTTTCTTGACTTTGAACAGCCAATCGCCGAATTGGAGGCGAAAATCGTCGAATTACGCGCGAACGCTTTAGACAGCGCGATCAATATCGAGTCGGAAATATGCGCGCTGCAGGACAAGATCGCGCAAAAAACGAAGGAAATTTTTGCCAATTTAACCGCTTGGCAGACCGCACAATTATCGCGCCACCCATTGCGGCCGCATTCGCTGGATCTTATTCCGCTGATTTTTAGTGAGTTTCACGAGTTGGCCGGGGATCGTAGTTTTTCTGACGATGCCGCAATTGTGGGCGGTTTAGCGCGTATTGATGGACTAGCGGTGGTGGTTTTGGGCCAGCAAAAAGGCCGCGACACCAAACAAAAGGTGAAGCGCAACTTCGCCATGCCACGCCCGGAGGGCTATCGCAAAGCGCTGCGGTTAATGCAAATGGCAGAGCGCTTTCATTTGCCGCTAATCACCCTGATTGACACGCCCGGCGCGTACCCCGGTATTGGTGCCGAGGAGCGCAATCAATCTGAAGCCATTGCGCGCAATTTGCTGACGCTGAGCGAACTTAACGTGCCGATTATCGCTACTGTAATCGGCGAAGGCGGCTCGGGCGGGGCGCTGGCGATTGGCGTCAGTGACGTCACCTTAATGCTGCAATACGCCACCTATTCCGTGATTTCACCAGAAGGCTGCGCCTCAATTTTGTGGAAAAGCGCCGAGCATGCGCGCGATGCGGCGGACGCGATGGGCATCACCTCAGGCCGCCTCAAAGCACTCGGCTTAATCGACGAAATCGTGCCAGAACCGCTCGGTGGCGCGCATCGCAACACGGAAGTGATCGCAGCGACTTTAAAAGCCGCGCTGTTGAAGCAGCTGAAAACACTAGGTGGCTATTCGGACGCCGAGCGCGCTGAGCGGCGGTATAAGCGCTTGCGCGGCTATGGGTCGAGTAAGGCGGCTTAGGTTTGAAAGCTAGGACAAGGCGATTTCCAGGCCTAAGTTTTCTGCACGTACTGCGCCCGCAATGTTGCAAACGCATACTGCGCCCCGAACCCCTGGTGCGGGATTAGCAAATAGCTAAACGGCTTAGCTTCGCTGTGCAGCTGCTGGCTGAAAAGTAAGCCTCCGCCCACCCGTTTGGGCGGAGGGTTACGATTTAAGTTGATGGGGGTGAATAGCTACGTGAATTTGCCTCAAACGGCTCCCTCTCCACGCCATAAATTATCAATTGAATCAGAGAGTTAGTGCGGGGAGAGGGCGGGGGTGAGGGGTAGTATCGAACCCGCGACAAGGCAGGTAAGTATCGGCGCATTTTGCCCCTCACCCTAACCCTCTCCCCGCGCTAAGGTATTGTTTTTATTGGTATTTGCGGGCGTGGAGAGGGAACTGGTTGGAGCGTTTTGCGGCGGTTATCGGTTGGATTTTCGAGGCTTCTGATCATGCTTTATCGCGATCCGAAGCCCCAAATATCGTCAATCGCAACTCCTCTTCCGCCACCATTTCATAGCGCGGGCGCTGATCGAAAAGCGCAAGGTTGCGCGCCAGAATAGCAAATATTTTGCCACGCACTGATCTCGGTGACGTAGGTCGCAATTCGTATTATGCGTTTAATTTGTTTATTTCGTTTATGCGCGCTATTGTGTTAGCTTTATTTTGTCAAAACGGAGAGCACCCATGAGTCCCGCACGCAAAATCCAAGCTGTTTTTCCGCGCCATCTTCCGGTAGGACTTCCCGCAACTTTGCCCAGCGAGCAAGACGTGCGTTTGGCTAGCCAGAGCAGTCGATTGTTGGCGGCGTGCATTGGCCATGGCGAAACTGCACGCCTACAGGTGATTCACGGGGAGAACAAGATTGACGTGCCCGCTTCGGCACTGACTTTGCTCGTCGATATTCTGGCGCAAATCGGGCGTGGCAACGCGGTCAGCATCGTTCCTATCCATGCCGAGCTAACCACGCAACAGGCCGCTGATTTCCTGAATGTTTCGCGCCCTTTTGTCGTGCAACTGCTGGAAAGCGGTGTGCTAGCGCATCGCAAAGTTGGGTCGCACCGGCGCGTGCAGTACAAAGATTTATTGACCTATCGCGCGCAATCCACCATTGCACGAAAATCCGCTTTGGATCAGTTGACGCAAGAAGCGCAAGAGCTGGGTTTGGGTTACTAAACAATGGCGAATTTCATAGCAGTCTATGATGCCTGCGTGTTTTACCCAGCGCAGGTGCGTGACTTGCTGATGCGTGTGGCACTGACTGATCTATTCAAAGCGCGTTGGACGGAGCAAATCCACGACGAATGGACGCGTAATTTGCAGAAGAACCGGCCAGACATTGATCCGGCCAGAATCCAGCGCACGCGCGAGCTAATTAACGCGTCTGTGCCTGATTGCCTAGTGCGCAACTACGCATCGCTTATTCCAGAATTAGAGTTGCCCGACCCTGATGATCGACATGTACTTGCCGCAGTGATTCGCTGCCATGCGGGTGTGATCATGACTTATAACGTGACCGACCGCCGTCCATGCCATGCGCCAGCAACTCAAAAATCTACCGCTAACGGCGAACGCACTTTTGGAAAGCTTGCGCAAATTGCGCAATCGATGCGCTTCATCGAAAACGACCAAATGCCAGTCGACTTGCGCGATTTCTTGATGGCGTTTGCTGGCAAATTCATAGCTGACGATAACGACGCTTTCACGCGAGAATACGCAGTCACTGCCGCGAGTTGATTGTCCGTCCACGATGTCGGCGTGCAGCAAAAACTTATCCGCCAATTCTTGTTGCCACTGTTTGCTCGCTGAACCATTGCGGTATTAACAAAACGGCTCGCCATCACGCGCCCCGAACGCTATGATCGCGCTCTTTTCTATGCAAACAAGGGCGTGCTGCTATGAGCAATTTTCCGGAGAAAATTTGGTTTAAAGGCAAAATTGTGCCGTGGGCGGAAGCGAATGTGCACGTCATGTCGCATGCGCTGCACTATGGTTCTAGCGTGTTTGAAGGCATTCGCAGCTACGAAACGCCGAAAGGCCCGGCAATTTTTCGCTTGGGCGAACATACCAAACGCTTTTTTAATTCGGCGCGCATGTATGACTTGGACATCGGCTTTAGCCCGGATGAGATCAATGCCGCCTGCCGCGAAGTGCTGAAAGTTAATAATTTGACGTCCGCCTACTTGCGCCCAATCGCTTGGCGCGGTGCCGGTGGCTTCGGTTTGGGTGCGGATAATCCAACCGAATGCGCAATCGCGGCCTGGGTTTGGGGCCCGTATTTGGGTGCAGACGCGGTAACAGATGGAATTGACGCCTGTATTTCCACTTGGCGACGCGCGGCTGCGGGCACATTGCCGGTGACTGCCAAAGCGGGCGGCAACTATCTTTCCAGCATTCTGATTTCACGCGAAGCCAAACGCTTAGGTTTTCAAGAAGGCATTGCGCTGACGGTGGATGGTTTTGTCAGTGAAGGTGCGGGCGAAAACGTCTTTATCGTTAAAGACGGCATCATTCATACGCCACCGATGGCAGCCTCCATTCTGCACGGCATTACGCGTGAATCAGCGATCAAGCTGGCGCGCGCAGAAGGCATCGAAGTGATTGAGCAAAATATTCCGCGCGAAATGCTGTATTTGGCTGACGAGCTGTTTATGACCGGCACCGCTGCTGAAATCACGCCGTTGCGCTCGGTGGATCGCAAACAGGTCGCGAATGGCAGGCCCGGCCCGATCACTAAGCTCTTGCAGGAACGGTTTTTCGGGCTATTTAAACACACCACGCCGGATCGCTTTGGCTGGCTTGACTACGTTTAGGAGCGGACAATGGCAAAAGTAGAAAAACCAACGAAGCTTGATCGCCAAGACTACGAGGAAGCGCTGACCGAGCTGCAAGTGGAGCTAAATCACTTGGCACGTTGGGTTAGCGCCGAAGCAAAGCGCGTTTTGGTAATCTTTGAGGGCCGCGATGCCGCCGGCAAAGGCGGCGCAATTGAAAGTATTTCTACCTGTTTGAATCCACGCAGCTGCAAAGTGGTGGCGCTGAGCAAGCCGAACGAACGTGAACGCACGCAGTGGTATTTTCAACGCTACGTGCAGTATTTACCGGCCGCCGGCGAAATCGTTTTATTTGACCGCAGTTGGTACAACCGCGCAGGCGTGGAAAAGGTGATGGGCTTTTGTACCGATGCGCAATATCAGCAATTTTTGACGGACGTGCCGGTGTTTGAGCAGATGCTGGTCAGCGAAGGCGTGTTATTGCGCAAATACTATCTTTCTTGCGATCAGGAAAAGCAAGAAAAACGCTTTAAAGACCGCATCGAAGATCCACTCAAGCGCTGGAAAATATCGCCGATTGATTTGACCAGCCGGAAAAAATACGACGATTACACCATTGCACGCGAAGCGATGTTTACCGCCACCCATAAACCCGTGGCACCCTGGATCGTGGTGGATATGAATGACCAAAAGCGTGGGCGACTGAATTTGCTGCGGCATTTATTGGATTCCATACCCGATCATAAGGTGGCAGCGGAAGTGATTGAGTTTCCTAAGCTCAAGAAAAAAACGTTGTCCGTGGAAAGCTATAAAGCCGCAGTTGATTTTGCGCCGAACAAGTTTTGAGTCGTGTTAGCGCATGAATTGTTAACAGCGCGGGCATCCACGCCCTCACGTCTGCTTAAATCACCCGGCCCCAATACGCTGGAGCTACAAGCGTTGCTGCAAAGCGCTATGCGCGTGCCCGATCATGGCAAATTGGCACCGTGGCGCTTTGTCGTCATACAAGGCGATGCGCGGCAACGGCTTGCCGATATGATTGTGGTGCGGCGCAAAAGCGTGGAGCCTGACGTTACGGCGCAAGCGCTGGAAAAAGATGCCCTGCGGTTTTTGCATGCGCCGGTGATTGTGGTGGTAATCGCAAGCCTTAGCGCGGGGCACAAAATTCCTGAAGCCGAGCAAACGGCGAGCGCATCCGCCGTGTGTATGCAGCTGCTAAACGCCGCATTTGCGGCCCATTTCGGCGCGCAGTGGCTAACCGGCTGGGCCGCCTACGACGCGGTGATTACTGCAAGTTTGGGCTTGCGCGCAAATGAGCACATCAGCGGCTTTATCCATATTGGTAGCACTGACACGGCCGCGCCGGATAGGACGCGTCCGCCTTTAAGCGAAAAGCTCAGTCATTTTTAATCCCCCCCATTCTTCGCATTTATTTTATTTAAGGAAGCATTATGATCATTTCGTCCACTTTACGCAGCGCGCTATTGGGTGCTACTGCGGCCCTCTCCCTATTGGCTTTTACCGCGTGTGGCAGTGACAGCGCTGGTCATTCCACGCTTGCCGAAAAAGCAATTGCTGAGCAAAATGCTGGCAAATTGACCGCCGCTGGCGCGATGAACGCTTATGCCGATGCGCTCAAGCAAAATGATGTGCGGCATTTGATTGAGTTGGTTTCAAGCAAAACCGACTTCGCGGAAATGCAGACTAAATTCGCTGACATGAAAAAGCAGCCCGTCAGTGCCGATGATCGCCGCCAATTCACCGAGTCTTTTGGGCGCTTGACCGCAGCGGGCGCGGTTGATTCGATTATGAAAGAAATTGAGCCGAAGTTAGCCGAATACAAAAACCAGCTACCTGGCTACATTGCGATGGGCGCAGGCGCGCTGCAGATGCAAGTGGCCAACAGCTCAGTTAGTGCCGAGGAAAAAGAGTCTGCTACCAAAGCCATCACCGCGATCCAGACTTGGGCCAGCAAAACCGATTTCGCCGACCCCAAACGTGCGCGCAACGCGGTAACCGCACTGGTCGATGCGGCGAACTCGATCAACTTAAAAACCCCAGAAGACGTGAAAGCGCTAAGCTTTGAGCAGGCTATGGACAAAGTGGGCGTGTGCCTGGGCGGCTTCAAAAAGGTTTTAAAAGCCTATGATTTTGACCTTGATGGGATTTTGGGTTCGGTGAAAGTAACCGACTTGGCAAAGCCAGGTGAAGTGCAGATCAAAGCAACCGTGTTTGGCACGGAGCTGACCAGCAAAGGAAATCTGACCCAACGCGAAGGCCGCTGGACTCAGTAGAACTTTAACTTCGTCTTTGCGAGCAAAGCGAAGCAATCTGGATTTCAACTCGACGCGCGTTGAGATTGCTTCACTGCGTTCGCAATGACGATATGCTATTCCAAGACTTAGAGACTAATATGGCACTGCCCTATTTGCATCAAATTGACCCGGTACTTCTGCATTTGGGGCCAATACCGCTGCGCTGGTATGGTTTAAGCTATTTATTCGCGGTTGGCTTCGCGTACTTTTTAGCAACCCGCCGCGTACGCGACAGCTGGCGCGGCTTCACCCGCCAGGACGCGGAAGATATGTGCTACCTCGGGCTGCTGTCTGGGGTGCTTGGCGGGCGCATCGGCTATGTGCTGTTTTACAACTTCGCTGAATTTCAGGCGCACCCACTTTCAATCTTTAAAGTCTGGGATGGCGGCATGAGCTTTCACGGCGGCCTTGCTGGCGTGATTATCGGGCTTGCCATTTGGGCTAGACGGCACGACCACAAGACTTTTGCGGCACTGGATTTTGTCGCGCCGCTGATTCCGGTCGGTTTAGGCGCAGTGCGGCTATTTGGTAATTTCTTCGGCGGTGAACTGTGGGGGCGGCGCACGGACGCGGCTATCGGCATGCTGTTTCCACGCCAGCCAGAGCTGGAAAGTTATAGCCATGAAGCGCTAATGCAGGCCTATCAAAGCGGTGCGCTGAACGGTTTTACCCGTCACCCGTCCCAGCTTTACCAAGCGTTTTTGGAAGGCGTGGTGCTAGCCGCGATCATGTGGTTTTACACCGTCAAACCTAGGCCGTACCGCGCCGCTGGCGGCATGTTCGTAGCAGTTTATGGAATACAGCGTTTTATCGTCGAATTTTTCCGCGAACCTGATGCGCAGCTGGGCTTCGTTGCGCTGAAATGGCTGACTATGGGGCAAATCCTGTGCCTGCCGATGATTGCATTTGGGATTTGGCTGATTTATGTGGCGTATCGGGATGCAGGGCGCGATCAGGCGGCATAACTAAAATCCTGTTCGGAGCAAGCAATGAAATCATTTGCGTCGGTTTTTGGTCTGATTGCACTTACTTTGCAGTCAAGCGGCGCATGGGCGCTCGAATGTGCCGTCAGCGTGCCACCTGAAGTGATACAGAAAATGGATCCCCAGCTGCGACAGCAAATTGATGCCCAAATGCGAGAGCGATTCGATGCCCAGACGCGAGAGGAATTTGGCGCAGCAGAGATCGTCGCAGAGGCCAAAGTAGTCAGCTTAGGTGACACAGCTCGGATGGACTGGACGTCGTCCCAACTGGTGGAAGTCGCGGTAACGCGCTATCTACGTGCGCCAACGACCAAGCAAATTCAGGATCGCTATTACATTACCGCTATCCCCGATGCTCTGCATGTCAACGACTCGATTCTGTTTTTTGCGCGTGCCGAACCAAAGGCGACCTGGGAAGCGCGCTTGGTTCCGCTTGATCCCGAAGCTGTCCAGCCAACTCATCAAATTCCTACGACCTGGACGCAGCGTATTTGGTATGCGCAGGGCGCTTGTACTAATCCGATCTATCAGCTTGCAGCACCCGAAAACGCCTATCTGGTGCAGTTTGTGCGCCAGCTAGCCAACGACAAATTGGCACCTGCAAGTCTGACACTTTCGTTCGCTCTAGCGGGCGCGACCGCTAAAGCATCCGCAGAAGTTTCGCTTACGATTGAGGCGATTACCATCGCAAAGCCCATTAGAACCGTTCGCGTAACACCGTCAGGCATTCCACTCGATTTGCCCGCTGGACATTACCGCTTGCTTTGGCCAGAGTTGCCAGGATATCAACCCGCCTGTTCCACCGAGCATGAAAAGCGGAACTGCGAGCTCGATTTGGTCGCTGGCACCAGTGCACGCGTGTATATGCGCTATCAGCCTACGGCGAAAATTACTTTGGTGCCAATCACCGCTGCTGGCACACCGATAAACCTATTGGGCGAACTAGAATGGCTGCGCATTGATGCGCCAGAGTCCAATTTGGCCGAGCCGAATCAGGCTGCATCGCAGCACTCCAATATAGATGCGGATGAATTAGACAAACTTGATGAGCGCTATGGCAGCGAGATCGTGCCTGGGCGCTATCAACTGCATTGGGTAGTGAAATCCTATGCGCCCCCAATATGGCCCTATAACATCACATGCGAATTACTGCGCACTGAGAAAATTCCTGTGCGTTGGCGTATCGGCGCGGGTGCGCTCGCAAATGAGCACGACATTCCGGTGGGTCACTCCGTGGTTCTGGCAGAAATTCCAGAATCGTCGCGGGTGAACTTGGAGTTCACGCATGCGCAGAAAAACGATGGTGAGGTAAACGTGTCGCCACGATGTGTTGGCATAGGATATTCGGTAAGCACCAGTAGCAGCAGCACTAGGCAGTTAAAAGTGGCTGCATTTCGTGGCCAACAATACCAGCTTGAATATGGCTGCTACAGCTGTAAGCCCAGGATAGAAACGGTACGTAAACTCATGCAGGCGGATCAGGATCTGGTTTTAGAGCTAAAATAGCTCAGCGCAGCTCACACCGCCTTACCCACCAAAGCACCGATTCCCGCCGTCAGCGCCATTGCAAACGCACCCCAAAACGTGACTCTAATCGTAGCGCGCATAACGTTTGCGCCACCCACGCGCGCACCCACAGCACCCAGCAACGCCAGAAACATGAGCGAACCCAGCGACACCATAATGGTTAGGGATTTAACGGGTGCCGCCAGTACCAAAATCAGCGGCATCGCGGCACCGATGGAAAAGGTCGCGGCGGAAGTCAACGCCGCTTGAATAGGCCGGGCGGTGCTGAAATCTGAAATACCCAGCTCATCGTGTGCATGTGCGGCAAGTGCATCTTTCGCCATCAGCTGCTCGGCCACTTGCCGCGCCAAGCCAATTTCGACGCCGCGTTTAACATAAATATGCGCCAATTCTTCGCGCTCATGCTCGGGCTGACTTGCCAACTCAGCGCTTTCCCGCGCTAAGTCGGCTTGCTCAGTATCGGATTGCGAACTGACCGACACGTATTCGCCCGCCGCCATTGACATCGCACCCGCCACTAATCCGGCAATGCCCGCCACCAGAATATCGGCACGCGCTGCAGACGCTGCCGCAACACCTAGAATCAAGCTGGCGGTGGAAACAATGCCGTCATTAGCCCCCAGCACTGCGGCGCGCAGCCAGCCTATGCGTGAAACTAGGTGGCGTTCTTTATGTAGACGTGGCATTTATGGCCTTATTTTTAAGATTCAGCCTGAACTGTACTGATTTTTACGTGGCTGCCACGTCTTTTTATATTGCCGGTGATCTATGGGGCTGGCGACGAGTCAAGCCAATTTTTGGCGCTCGTCAAAATCGGTATCGGTGTAGGCACTCAAATTCGGCCGACCGATCTGCGTTTTGGACTAGCGCTATAGGCCAATCACCAGCACACGAAATGAATCGGCTTTGGCCTTATGACCACTATTGCCGGGCTCACGTTCGGCTGCGGGCAAATAAATTTTATGACTTACGGCGTCCAACGCCAGCGTGCGGGCGCTGGGAATAGTCTTTAGCGTTTGCGCAAGTACGAAATGCCCTGGTTTATCTTCTGCAATAACACTAAGCGTACCCGCACCGTTCGCGCTGAAGGCTAGGCCCAGCGAGCTATCAAAACCCGCGCCATCCGTACCTTTGCCAATGTCCACAGCCATAAGCAAAGCACCCGTTTGAATGTCCACGATAACCATTTTTTGATTTTGACAGCTGGCAAAAAGCCGCCGCTTCACTACGTCAATGGCCAAGCCAGTAGGTTCTACGCAGGCTGCTGAAACATCAATCGTGCTGATTATCTTAAGGCTTTTGGTATCGACCACAGCGATTTGATTTTTTGTTTCAATATTGACATAAAGCGTGCCTGCGCCATCCACCACCGCAAACTCAGGCTTGCCGGGTAGCGTAATAGTACCCAGCACTTTCAATGATGCCGCATCGATGGTGGTTAAGTTGTGCCCATCTTCATTGGCAGTAAAAATCCGCTTGCTGAAAGCATCGTAGACAATCGCATCTGGCTGTTTCCCTACCGGCACAGTAGCAAGCGTTTTTAGGGTGTCTAGCGCAAACACGCTGACGCTGTCGCTGTGACCGTTACTGGTAAAACCGCGATTAAGAGCCGACGCTAAGGCAATACCGTGTATGCCTGGAGTATTCTCAACCATCCCCAGCAATCGTTTAGCTTTAGTATCGTAAACATCGACATGATCAGAACGCGACAAAAAAAGCTGTTGTGTTTCCGGTGCAAACACCACGTAATCCCAGCGCACCGGGCCGACTAGCTGGATACTTTCTAATACGCGGTAGGTGCTAGGTGCTGCTATTGGTCGCTGGGCCGCGCTATACGGCACCAAGCAAACCGTAAAAAAAATCCCTGCGCATGCTGCAGTGATCGCAAATTGAGCCATTATCAAACTCCAAGTCTAGAAAAGATTGCAAAAATAATATTTTGGAGCATGCGCCCTTTGGTGTTAGCTAGGCCTAATTGAAAAATTGATTGTTCCTCGATACGCAGGCTATAGCGATTTAAGCTTGGCTGTCTTTGGCGTCTTTGCGGGAAGCGGCCCAATTTAGGGTCATAAATACGTCCGTTCATGTGGATAATATTGACGCTATCCACCTGTTCGTGGCCGGTAAACCCACGTCGGGTTTTGCGGGTGTTGGCTGCCATTTGCGCCAGTTGATCCATCGCCACACCGTTGTATTGGCGCCGCTCTCCCCAGGCGTCAAAGCTACTGCCTTGAGTAATGTTGGCGTTTTGATCGGTCAGCACTTCAATAGAACCCAAGTGATCCATGAACTGATACACGCGTTCGCCGTTTAAGGCACCATTGGTAGCGGCTTGATAGACGGTCAGCACGCCGCCAATGCTGCCTTAAACTCGAAAGAACCCCGCCACCTTGTCAACCAACGCCGCATCCGGGCACACATGCAAATGGTGGCCACCCGGTATGTTGACGATTTCCGCGTTGCTAAATGCGCTTAAGCGCGCGTCAACAGTTGCTGGGTCGAAAAAGCTGGCGCGCGGTTCGGCTAAAATCACGAGCGTAGGCGCGCGGATTTCGCTGATGGCATTGAGCACTTGCGCCTCGCTAAAGCGCGTTGGCGATGGCTGGGTTAAGCGCGCATCGCTGCGCCAGCGCCAAAGGCCGTCGCTTAGCTGCATGATGCCGCGCTCAACGATGGGTGCGGCCTGCGCTTCGCTGATGCCAATCGCGCCGACGCGCGCGGTCAGTGCGCTTTGTGGGTCAGCATAAGTGGGGACTGATTTTTTTGGCGGGCGGCGCGCGTTTAAGCCCCGGCGCAAATCGCTGGCAAAGGTGTTCGGCGAGGCCGAAAGCGGCCCAATCGAGTCCAACAGCAGCAAGCGCCGCACTTTTTCTGGGAATGCGGCCGCGAACAATGTCGCCACACCACCGCCCATGGAATGCCCGATTAGATCGACCTGCGGCCAATTTTGTGCGTCCAACACCGCCAGCACCGCGTCCAAATAATCCACAAACGGCGCGTGGTGATTGGGCGCGGTATGGCTACTCAGCCCGTGGCCGGGAAAATCTAGCGCTAATGACGGTGCGGGATGGCTTGCATTCAATGCGGTCAATAGCCCAGTCATGCTGGCCGCATTATCGAGCCAACCGTGCAGCGCCAAGCGGGGCGTAACTTGGTTCGACGCGGCTAAATTTGGTGCGAACAAACCATTCAGTCGATACGCGCCTAAGTCGGTTTCCCATTCAAGCATGTGCTAGCTCCAGAGGTTGAGGAATTTCGCTAGGCAGACGCACAATGTGCTGACACGCCAACGCTTTTGCCCATTCCTGCAGCAGCATCTCGCCGACAAAACTTAAATCGCCCGGCCCGCCTTCATCGACCAAATTGGTGTGGCGCAGCCCGATATAGCCACAGGGATTGATGCGCGAAAACGGCTGTAAATCCATGCAGACATTCAGCGCAAGGCCGTGAAAACTGGCACCGCGCCGTATTCGCAGGCCCAGCGCCATAATTTTTTGACCGCCTACATACACGCCGGGCGCACCTTGTTTTAGCTGCGCGTCAATACAAAAGCTGCGCAGCATATTTAAAGTCGCGGTTTCAATCAGATCGACCAGCGCCCGCACGCCTAAAGAACGGCGGCGTAAATCAATTAGTGGATAAGCCATCAACTGGCCCGGCCCGTGATACGTCACCTGCCCGCCGCGGTCCACCGGCAAGACGGGAATATCGCCGGGGTTCAGCACATGTTCCAATTTGCCCGCTTGCCCAAGCGTGTAAATGGGTTCGTGCTCGGTCAGCCATAGCTCGTCCGGCGTATTTTCATCGCGGCTGTCGGTAAAGTTCTGCATCGCGCGCCAAACCGGCAAATAAGGCGTTAACCCCAAGGTGCGCACGCCCAACACGCTTAAAAGTTCTAGCGTGTTTGGCGTATCCGACGGCATTAAAGCACTTGGCATGCGTCAGCAAAACTCAAACGTGGGCTGCGCGGAAATAGACCAGCCACATCGCCGTAGCCTAGGTTAATCAGAAAGTTGGACTTGATCGAGGTGCCCGCAAAAAACTCAGTGTCCACTTTTGCCTGATCGAAGCCACTCATCGGCCCGCAGTCCAAACCCAGCGCACGCGCGGCGAACATTAGATAGGCCGCTTGCAGGCTGGAGTTGCGAAACGCCGTCTCCTCAATCAACGCTTGATTGCCGACAAACCAGCTTTTCGCGTCAGCGTGCGGAAACAGCTCGGGCAGACGCTCATAAAATGCTTGGTCGCTGCCAATAATGACGGTCACCGGCGCGCTCATGGTTTTTTCCACGTTCGAGGCTAACAGCGTCGGCTTGAGCCTAGCTTTGGCCGCCGCCGTTTGCACAAATACAAAGCGCGCGGGCGAGCAATTGGCGCTGGTCGGGCCCATTTTGGCAAGCTCGTACAGGCGTTCAAGCACACCGCTTTCAATTGCGCGTGGCAGCCAGGCATTATGGGTTCGGGCTTGGGTAAACAGTAAATTTAAGGCAGCATCGTCAGGCATGATTTCTCACTTATTTATCAGTCGCACTTGAGCCCGCATTCGCGTTTCCGCGAGGTCGGCAATCGTTGTGCTGAGCGCGCAGGATACGCCGTTGCGGCTGGAATGTGCCAATGACGATTGAGCGGAGTGGAAATTTGAACTGCTGGATTTTAACCGACGGTGCCGCCGGTAATGTCAAGCAGGCGCGTGTGCTTGCGCGCGGTTTGGGCCTGCAAAGCCGCGAATTTGTCGTCAAATTGAACGCGCTGGAGCGCGCCTTTGCGCCGCGATTTCGCCGTGCCCGCTTTGCTGCGCTCAATCTAACGCCCATGCCCGATTTGGCGGATTCACTAGATTGCACATTCGCTATTGGCTGTGGACGCGCTGGCGCAATTGCGCTCGACGCGCTCAAACGCGCGCGGCCAGCGGTGCGCACGGTGCAAATTTTAGCGCCGCGCTGCGACCCGGCCCGTTTTGATGCGATTGTGTGCCCAGAGCATGATCGTTTAAGCGCCCCGAATGTGCTTGCCATGATCGGCGCACTCAACGATGTTGACGATGCCTGGCTAGCCGCAGGGCGCGCTCAAGCCGATCAAGTGGGATCCGCAAACACCTTGCTATTAGTTGGCGCGCCTACCCGCAACGCGCCCTACACAGCCGCGCAATTTGCACATTTGCTGCAAAGGCTTGATGCCAAAGCCCTTTGCATCAGCGCCTCACGCCGCACACCGCCCGAATTTTTAGCGCTGATTCGTGCCTCAGGCGCTCGCGTTTGGACGAGTGCTGAGGATGGCGAAAACCCCTATCAAGCGTGGCTTAGCAGCGCCGCTAGAATTATTGTCACACCCGACTCGGTCAATATGATAAGCGAAGCCTGTGCAACGTATGCGCAAGTCGAAGTCGTATTTTCTGCTGCCGCGCGCGGCAAAATCGCGATTTTTTTGGCGAGTTTGGCGGGCAGGCTGCAGGCAAATCAGGCGGCGGTGCCGTTACGGGCGAGTGGGGTGATTGTTGAGCAGCTACTGGGGCGGTTTTTTGGGTTTAGACTAATTGAAGACGCCACAGGTGAAGACGCCACAGTTGAAGACGCCATAGTTGAAAGACGCGAAAAATCGCCTTGATATTATGCGGTTATCTGCATATCATGACTCATGAAAAACGTCCAATGGCTTGGCAGTAGCCGGGCGGACCTTCGAGGGTTCCCGGATGCGATCCAGAGCGAAATCGGCCTGCAGTTGTTCTATCTTCAACAAGGCAAACGCCCTGATGATTGGAAGCCGATGCAGACCGTCGCAAAAGGTGTGGAGGAAATCAGAGTTCGTGATACGACAGGTGCTTTTCGAGTTATTTATTACGCCCGACGTGCTGAAGCGATTTATGTACTGCACGCATTCCAAAAGAATTCACAACAAACCTCACTGCAAGATTTGCGAGTCGCCAAAAGTCGGCTCCTTGAAATTAAGGCCTAACTAATGACCATTGAGAAGCAACTTCCCGGTATTCCAGGCGACCCTCGTGGCGTCTTCTATGACTTGTACGAGGCAGACAAAGCGGCGGAAATGACTATCCGTGCCGAAGCGTTAATGGGAATGCGTGAATGGCTCACCCAAAGCGGTTTGACCCAAGTGGCCGCAGCAAAATTATTAGGCTTGACCCAGGCGCGGGTTTCGGATCTAAAGCGCGGGAAAATCAACGTTTTCAGCTTGGATATGTTGGTGCGGCTGGCAGCACGCGCTGGTTTACAGCCAAAACTTAAATTCATGGCAAAATTTAAGCATGCAGCATAGCCCTCACCCCCGCGGGTGATGCAGCGCGTGCAGCTTCTTCAAATTCTCCCGCGCGATATAGGTATAAATTTGCGTGGTGGACAAATCCACATGCCCAAGCAGAAGCTGCACAACCCGTAAGTCCGCGCCATGATTCAGTAAATGCGTGGCGAAAGAATGCCGCAATACGTGCGGCGATAGCGTGCGCACGCCGGCAAGCAGGGCATAGCGTTTGAGCAAATACCAGAACGCTTGACGCGTCATCGCCGCACCGCGAG
>JAYUUS010000019.1:0-6360 GCA_043754435.1 Rhodanobacteraceae bacterium | reverse complement strand
GCCTGCTGCTGCTGACCTGCAACCTCAAACACTTTGAGCCGCTGGGCGTGGCTTGCGCTGACCCGTTGCTCGCACTGCCATCATGACCGTAAATTTGTGCCAGATTTGCTCAGTCGGTTTGAAGCGCTGGACGCACATGTTCGCGAATTGGATCATCGTTTTGCCGTGTTGGCCTGTTGAAGACTGCATAGTTCCGATTGAGGAACAATACGCATTGCTGCGACGTGAGATTAAAGGCTGTCAAACGTTCATGGGCGAGCGCATCTCTTACGCCCGGTTAACCAAAGCAAATCGGATCGTCTGTCTGGATGAGACCGAATAGGTGTTATGTCACCTGGATCGTTCGGTTTGATAGTTAAGGCGCGTCTGCTTACCCTACTATTGACTGTAGTTAACAAACAAAAGGCGTGCCATGAATGCCAAAACGGTAAAACTAGCCCTGTTGCGCGAACTCGTGAAGCGCTCAGCGGCGATCGTAGGCTTACCCAGTGCTTTCGTTGCCGCGTAGCGCAGCCGTGGCTCGTTCCACCACCAGCGGCCTGTGCCCGCAACGATCACCGCATCGCAGTACCAGTCTCAAATTGTCGAAGTGGGCTTCTGACAGCTTCAGCATTTACGTAAATGCGTTTTTACGTATTGACGCTATTGCGTAAATACGAATCAAGTGCGGTCACTAGAATCTCTTGGTTGGTTTTAGGTCCGCTCTTACCTGCGCGTGCGCGTGCTGCTGCTGCCTTAAGTGCTTCGTATCGCACTGGATCTAGTCGAACAGTGACGGCAAGTGTCCCCATAGTGCCATGTGGCAAAGCTGCCTCCCCTTTAGGGGATGGCGCAGCTGTTGGAGCAGCTTCACCTTTACGAGCGATTAGCGAACTCGATAGTGATGCGGTCTTTGATGTACTCACTTTGCACCTTTACGTAAACGCGTATCTACGTATTTCCATAATGACGCCACTTCTAAGGCAGAAGATGACTTTGGGTCTACCTCACTCACAGTCCGCCCATCCACCATAGAACTTGCAAAGTCTGTCCGCTGATGCATGGTCACAGGTGCCACGGTTCCGTGCTGCGAGAGCGCCACCGCAGCTTCACCTGCAATGCGTGCTCGATGCGCAGCGCCGTTGATCACGAAAATCATTGGCTTCTTTGCTTGGTCTACAAGGTCAACGGTGGCACCTACTGCGCGAAGATCGTGCGGACTGGGCCGCGATGGAATCAATACGAGATCGCAAACGGCTACCACTGCTTGAATGTTGTCCGTGATGGCTGGTGGCGTATCAATGATCACCAATGCGACTTTGAGCCGACGAAGTTCATCCAAAGCGACGGTTAGACCTGCAATGTCCGTTCTGACAAAAAGTGGTGTCTCCGCAGTTCGCGCGTTCCACCAAGCAGCAAGGCCGCCCTGAGGGTCGGTATCAATCAAAGCTACTGGCGACACACCGGCCGCTTCCGCAGCAACCGCTAAGTGCCCGGCTAGCGTGGTCTTGCCCACCCCGCCCTTCTGACTTGCTAGAGCTAAAATACGCAAATGCGTTGTTCCTTAAATACGTGTTTACGTAAAATTGTATAGCAGCGCTGATCCACGCACAAGCACTAGGTTGCACTCAGTTAGTACGTACTTGCTTAAATACGTATTTACGTAAAAAAAACGAATCTACTGCCAAAGCGCGCGGTCGCCGCCAGCTTAACCGCGTTCGTAGGGCTCAAGTTTCGTTGGCTATTCGCGCTGAGTTATCCACAAATTTTGTGGAAAACTCTGTGTATAAGCCCGCGAAGACCCGGCGATAATACCGCCTAGCGGGCGTGTCAAGCGCATTGCCTAAACATTGCATGCTCTGCTGAAACTATTTAGGCGGACTTCTCCTTTTTCTTAAAGCCCATTGCTAAGGAACTGGTTTGAAAATACTGTTTCAAGGTAGGTTTGTGAGAATGCAAGTAGCTTGATCCTGCGTGTTGGGCAGCGGTCGCGGTCACGCTTCTCAAAAACCTTCGTTTTCAAGAAGGAGCCCGTCGGTCTGTCCGCTGCAAGTTCAGGCCGCTACGACCGTTTCCACCGGATTAACGTGCTTTATTTTCTGTTTTCTGAGACGACTTCACTCAGCCAGGCTTGCGGTGTGGCACCGCTCCTTCTGGCAGCACGAGTATTGAGTGCGTAAAGTCCGAGCCGTAACGCGAGAATCCAACAACCCCGGCGGCCAGCACATTTCTGCATTTCTTGTCTGTGCCTAATCAAGCGAGCTTTGGCGTAAGAACGGGTTTACGCTAATCTCAATCCGCACAGGAGCACATCCAGATGATTAAGATCACGACGAGTCGAGGCACCATCAGTATCGGCGAGAAAAACAGCGACGGACACAGCATCACGCACCACGGAAATGTCCTGGTAGTCGACGGCGAGACTATTGATATTAACGACACTCCGCGTGTGGATATCGTCGTTACCGGCATAGTGAAGGACCTTCAAACCACCAGCGGCACCGTCTCAGTCACCGGCGATGCGAACACCGTACGCACAGGGTCGGGCAACGTAACAACGGGCAGCGTTTCCGGCTCGATCACTACGGGCAGCGGCGACGTCGAATGCGCGCAGGTTGGTGGGTCGGTAAGCACGAGTTCCGGTGACGTCACCGCAGGGCCTATTCAAGGCAATGTGTCCACTGGATCTGGTGATATCCACCGACGATAAGTACCGTGTTGGCAAAGACTCGCAAAGAGTTTTTTAGCGAATTCCAATCCGCGCGCTTTTGGAGAAGCGGATTGCGCACAGGCTGCAAGAAATCGAGTTCCGCAAGCATCCGGAAGGCCGCAATTTATTGGATCGCAACCAGCGCAAGATGCACTGATCGAAGTGGTAAAAGCCGTTTGTGAGTAGTCGCGGAATTCCCCCTAGCTGCAGCCGTATTAATCGGAAGTGCGCAATGACTGATACACGGTTTCCCGGCTGACGCCAAACGCGCAGGCCAATTTTGCCTTTTGCTCGCCTGCAGCCACACGCTGCCTTAGTTCAGTCACTTGTTCCAGCGACAGCGCTTTCTTTCGCCCCCGATACGCACCACGCTTTTGCGCCAGCGCAATACCCTCTCGTTGCCGCTCACGAATCAACGCGCGCTCGAACTCGGCAAATGCTCCCATTACCGACAGCATTAAATTTGCCATCGGTGAGTCTTCGCCAACAAAAGTCAAACTTTCTTTGACAAATTCAATGCGCACACCTCGCTTAGTGAGCATTTGAACCAAGCGACGCAAATCATCGAGATTGCGCGCGAGACGATCCATGCTGTGGACAACGACGGTGTCACCTTCACGAACGAATGCGAGTAGCCGATCAAGTTCAGGGCGCTGAGTATCTTTGCCAGATGCCTTGTCGGTGAACACCTTTGTGATGTTGGAATCGACAAGTTGTCGGTCAGGATTCTGATCGAAGCTGCTGACGCGTGCATAGCCGATGCGCTGACCGTGCAAGATTGCCTCCAATGTCAAAAGTGTCAGGAAGAACTCCATTACTTTGTGCTACTCATGTCAATAAATGCTAAAACACACTCTATTCTGACGGTTTTGTGTGGGCGCCCCTTACGTCAGTTTAGGGTATAGCTCATACTGACATAATCCAACCAGGCTAGTTCAATTGATGGCGGGCGGCTGTAAACCCTGCGACGCTAAGCGCTTGCGAATATCTTCCGCTAGTTGGCCGGTAGCCTTTGCGTCATCGTCCAGAATTGAAAGCGCATAGTCGCTGAGCTTGTCCCGGATCTCTTCACGCAATAGATCGCGCGGCTTTGGCGGCTCAAGCAACGAACGAAACATTTTCACGGCGAGCGCTGCCTCGGGATCCGTTGGCGCTAGTTTTTCCGCTTGCTCGTGCGGCAGGTTTTACGCACACGTCGCGATAAACCAGAGAATCTTCCAAAAGTTAGTAGCGATATTTTTCGCAACCGCGACGATGCACGACTCTCAGTCGCGATTTGCACAAAATCTAAACTGCTTTCACTCTTGCTACAGCATCGACAGCTACGCTGGGAAGATACGGTTGAGCGCCTGCTCACCTCTTGCATCTGTACGGTTGCCGAACTCAAGAAAAACTCCCCAAAATTGACGATGTTCCTCGCGCAGCGCCAGAAAATGACCGCTAAGAAGGCTTCCTAGTAATTTGACTTTGGCGCATCTTCATAGGTGCGCAAAATCGCAGCTTCGTTCAACGAATTGTCTAACTGCGGTGGATGTGACGGTTGTCAGTGGCGTCATCGGTTGCGCGGCAAACCTCGCATCTTAGCGCGAGGAAATCGCGTTTTAGCCTGTGGAGATAGGGTGCAGTCAGGCCGCTCGATGAAGCAGGAACGCACCGAAGCGACTCAAGCAGCTTTGTTTGAGCACCGTAGGAATCGCCGTCTTTTCCGCGAAAGCGGCATTCACTTGTGAATGTGGGCAGGGAAGATGCCAACTATTCCGCACGTTGCTGTCATATGCAGTTTGCATATGGTTATTTGCCTTATGAATTATGCAATTCTCAAAAGTTCGTATGCAATATGCAGTTTGCATATGAATGTTAAGTCAAGCTTTCAAAATGTCAAAAATGGCTTTAGCCGTGGGGAGCCGTGAATGTCACAGATGGCGAGTTCCGAAATGGTTTTGAGGTTGAGGGTAATAGAGCGGCATTCCTGCATCGCTACGAGTTGGTGACCGGCATGGTAGGAATACACATGGTTTCTCAAATCAAGCGCGTACAACCGCCATGTCCTGCCAGTTGGTTGTGTAAGCCGGTGAAAGACGCATTTGCTTCATTTGCCAGTCGCCGCTCGTGTTAATTCCTGCGCTGCCGACGACCAGCGCGCCTCTACCGAATCGCGAATTGATTGCGTCCATCGTTTTCATCAACGTGTTTCGGCGATCTTGCGCGCCTTGCGCGTCTACCGTCGCTTTAGGTGCGCCAAAATCAAACTGCGTTTGACCTAGTGACTCTTGGCGCAGATCGAGCAAATGGATGCCTGCGTTGGCATATTCATAGCCGGGCCGGTAAATCGTGCGCAAACCTGCGAGCGCTGCTTGCACAAGGCGCAACGTGTCCGAGCTTGGTGCCGACAATTTCATCGTGATCGCCTGCGCATACTGGCCAGATTGACGGAATGGGCTGGTATGAACGAATATATATTTGAGCGCGACCATTCGCCACCGGATGATTTTTTTCAAGCAGAATACTCGGCTTCACTTCCTGCAATTCAAAGGATCAACGCACTTCGTGCTCAACACGGTTGTCAATTATGATTAAATTTATTTTGCCAATATTATTGCAAACCAGCCAAGCACAAAGCTTTACTGAATGTAAAGAGGCGAACTACCGAAGTGAAATTATCGCTAAAATTTGTTTAAGTGGTTACCTGATTAGCGCTAATCCTCAGTAAGCACAATTTTTTGTCAAGCGGAGCGACTTTTCGGAGTTTGGCGCACACTGAGCCGCATGCGAGATAAGCCTACTTGCAAGCCCAGCCAAATCGGTTCTCCTGTTAAATCGCCATGCCGCCTCATTCAAATACCTTTGTGAGTATTTTTTGAATTTTATCGCGTGATAAGTGCCGTCCAACGAGCGCTTGACGTTGCTCAAAACCGTGTTGACCCAACGCATCGCCGGTATTTTTGCCGATGTTTTAGAGGATTCTGACTTGATCACCGTATGTGCCAGGTTTTGACGCTCAGCGACCGCAAAGCTGGCTAACCCATCACTGTATACATCCGATTCTGGCACCACATGCTTTGAATAGAACGTTTCCATTGCTGCATTCGTGAAGCTCGACACCGTTCGAATCACCGCATGAAGCGGCCGATCATCAAGCGTCGTACTCACGGCAATCACAAATGCCTGTTTGTTCGGAGAACCACGCCCTGTCTTGCCTCCCATGCATTCACCACCCAAATATGCGTCGTCAATTTGGATCAGTCCGGCCAGTTTTCGGCCTTCTTCACGCAAGTTCATCACCTGCATTAACTTGTGTTTGATGCGCCACGCAGTTCGGTAACACACGCCTAAATGACGTTTCAATTCGAGCGCTGCAATATTGTTTTTGGTCTGTGTGACAAGATAAATGGCTTGAAACCAGACACACAATGCCAGTTTACTCGACGCAAAAATTGTCTTTGCAATCAAACTCGCTTGATGGCCGCACGCAGAACATTCAAGGTAAAGGCGCGTCTGCCGATAAAACCGACGGTGCGCCGATTTCCCGCACTTCGGGCAACGAAAACCGCCCGGCCAACGACTTCTTTCAAGCGCGCGTTCGCACAATGCTTCGCTGCCGTAGCTCGACTGAAACTCAGTCAATGACATACCTTTCTGAAATTGCACCTGATTCATCGCCATTTCCGCCG
>JAYUUS010000018.1:0-2175 GCA_043754435.1 Rhodanobacteraceae bacterium | reverse complement strand
ACGCAACAGGCAATCGCGTCATCAGTTTTGATGCGGTAACACCTGGAACTTTGAGTTCTGATGTTGCCCTGACCGGGCTGGCAGCCGGTGAGTTTTTAATTGGCATAGACTATCGCCCAGCCACGGGCACGCTTTACAGTGTGGCGATTTCGCCCACGGCAAGCCGAGTCGTTACCATCAACCCTACTACTGGGGCGGTTACGGGCGTTGGCGCTGGCTTTACCCCGCCGCTAGCAACCGCACCGTTTTATGGGATAGATTTTAATCCCGTTCCCGATCGTATTCGCGTGGTTAATAGTGACCGATTAAGCATTCGCCTCAATCCCAACGACGGAACGCTTGCGGGCACGGATACATCCCTTGCTTATGTCGCGGGCGATCCCGGGGCTGCTGGCACACCTCGCGTAACGCAAGTGGCATATAGCAATAATTTTGGCGGTACGGCTGTCACAACATTGTACGGTATTGATTTTAGTACGGATGTTTTAGTTCGTATTGGTGGGGTAGATGGCACGCCTTCGCCAAACACGGGTGCATTGACAACGATTGGCTCGCTGGGTGTGGTTACGTCAGGTGCAGCGGGTGGCTTTGACATTCAAACTGGAACGGGTAGTGCTTTCGCAGTATTGCGTGTAGCTGGAGTTTCGAATCTTTATACTGTTAATTTGACGACGGGTGCGGCTACTTTAGTCGGGCCCGTCGGCGGGGCCGCGAATGTGGATGGTATTACGATTGCGCCTACAGCAACCGCAATCACAGCGACTACGCCTACCGGAAGCACCATTTCGTTGCCAGAATATCTCACAACTGGTTCAGGCAGCAGCTCAACAACGCTTAGCTTTGGCATTACCGGCGCACCAGGTCAGTTGGCTTGCGTTGCTTCAGGCGCAGGCTTTGCAGCAACACCAAACCCGCTGAATTTGACACTCGCAGGTCCGAATGTGGTCACGGTTACTTATACAGGCACTGCTGCTGGCACATTCACTGGCACTTTAGTTTGTACACCCATCTCAGCAGCAGCAACGGGCGGTCCATTTACCTATAACCTCCGAGCAAGTGTCGCGCTGCCTTTAGTGCCAGTTCCTGCGCTGGGCAACATCAGCTTAATGCTGTTGATCGCTGGCTTCTTGGGCTTAGGCATGGTTTTGGTTAGTCGTCGTCAAGCGTAAGTGTCTTAAAAAAGCTTCTACAAAAAGGGCACTTCGGTGCCCTTTTTATTGGGGACATTGGCTACGCTGCAACGATTTCAAAGCGCCAATGCGCCTGTTCTAGTATGAGCAAAACAACCGCCCCACAAGCCACTTCAGCAATTGGGTTCGCACTGAGTTCGACACCGGTTAAATGCGCCAGCAGCACTTGAATCGGGCCTGCATGCGTAATTAGCACGGGCGTTGGCAGCGCTGGCTGTTGGCTGCAATCCGCCCAAGCAGCCAAAACGCGCGCTTGCATGTGCCGGACGGATTCAGCGCCCACTGCGGCGTAATCCATGAAATCCGCCGCCCAGGCGTCAAGTTCAGCGCGTGGCACTTGTTCCCAAGCTTGCAGCTCCCACACGCCACAGCAGCGTTCCGCCAGCCGTGCATCTAGCATGCATGTGCGGGTAGTTTGACTCAATAGTGAAGCAAGCTGAGCGCAACGTGCGAGCGGGCTAGAAATAATCTGCGCGTTGGCAGGCAGTAGGCCGTCGAGCCGTGAATATGCAGCTTGCAAAGCGGCAGGGATAGGCTGGATATCACTGCGGCCATAGCAAATTCCCGGCGCAATATCCGGTTTCGGGTGACGCATGAGAAAAACTTGCCGCAAGTTCGTCA
Organism: Rhodanobacteraceae bacterium; assembly: GCA_043754435.1. Classification (GTDB taxonomy): domain Bacteria; phylum Pseudomonadota; class Gammaproteobacteria; order Xanthomonadales; family SZUA-5; genus JANNYA01. Next base: position 364 of record JAYUUS010000018.1, on the reverse strand, counting down.
TTGCTCAAACAAACGACAGGCAAACGCAAGTAATACCGCACATTCACTCAGTTGCTCGACGGCACCTAAGGAATCGCCAGTAAAGCCACCAATACGCCGCCGCATTTGCCGCGCCATAGCAAGTGTGCTGATGCCGCTTAACATCACCGCCAGGCCCACAAACGCAAGCACCTGGGGCTGCCAGAGCCAAACAAGTGCAACTCCGCTCGCTAAGGTCAGCAGTACAAACGCCAGTTCACCCGCACGCAGGGATTCTGCTAAAGGCTTGGATTTGCCGCTCTCATCGCGCACATACGACAAACTGGCAAGCACACAGCACGCGCAAACACGGCCGATCAAATGCGCCAAAATCAACGCTACCGGC
>JAYUUS010000017.1:0-2176 GCA_043754435.1 Rhodanobacteraceae bacterium | reverse complement strand
AACGCTGTTTGGGATTGGTTTTGCTCGGATTTTGAACAAGATTTAAGACGACATTGGGTCATTTTTATCGCCGCGCTTGCGGCTGGTTGTGTTGGGTTTTGATTTGTTTTGGCTTGGAATTGTGGCGAAATTGACGGGGGAATATGGAAATGCCAGCGGATTTTGAGTCGCTGGCATTTTTTAGTCTGAGGCTTGGGTGTCCGGGCCGAATGGGTGGTGCAATCAGCGATCGCTGCATTCTTACGCAGTCCGCTATTCACCAGCCGGCACGTCCGGATAACGATAAAAGCAGCCCAGCGAAGTCGTTAGTCCGTCGGCATTTTCTACTGGCATTATTTTGATGGACTTATTTTCGTTTATTTCAAGCAGGCACAGTTGTACGCCCTCACTTTCGCCACATTGCATTTTCTGCGCGAGTATTTTTTCCACTGCTTTTTGCACGCTGTCGATGTCGGCTTTCAGCACCAAAGAGAATCCTAGACCATTGTCGGCACCGCTACCCGCGCTCATCGGAAAAATTCGCTCAACCGGCGCCGATAGAACGCTCGTTTTGACCTTGGGAATAAAGGCGAGATCGCTTTGGTCGCGGCTAAAGTTCTGAGCAAAATATAGCGCGTACGGGTTCATGCGTTTTGGATCTAAGCGAAATTCGTACCAGGATGACGCGCACAGAGCAAAATCTTCCAGCTTCGGTGCAGTGATTGGCGTTTTTTTGTCACCCGTTTCAGGGTTGCCCAACGTAGGGTTGCCCAACGTAGCGTTGCCCAACGTAGGGTTGCCCACTTCAGTGGTGCGCGTTGCCGCGTAAAGGGATGGGCTCAGCCCGGTGAGTAAGCTCATCCATAATATTGCGATGTGGCGCATAAGCAGTTCCTGGAATGGTGTTGTGTGGGAAAATTAGCTCGGCATAGCCGCCGCAAATTTCGCAGCGTAATGAGTGCTTGTACCTATAGAACGTCGGCTATCGACAAAAGCGAAACCACGCGACTCGTACCGGTGAAAAGAATCTTCAAAAGCGCAGACACCCACCTCTCAGATAAATCCGACCCAACATTGCGCCCAATCCGATGTTCACGCAACGCCAGCGCGCCCAAACTGCGCCCATGACCCAAGCCCGCCGCCAACTTGTCGATCCAACCCAAGCGGGCACATTTCATTGTGTGAATCGCTGCGTGCGTCGGTCTTGGCTTTGCGGCTTCGACAAATATCTCCGCAAAAGCTTTGAACACCGAAAATCTTGGGTGGAAGCGCGCATTCTGGAACTCGGTGACATTTTCGCCTGCGGTATTCACGCGTGGGCCGTCATGAGCAATCATCTCCACATTGTCGTGCACATGAGTCCGGCAACCGCAAACGGCTGGCCGCCTGAAGAAGTCGCGGCGCGCTGGGTTCGGCTTTATCCGGCATGTAAGGCCGATCTTTGCGCGCAAAAGATCGCTGCGATTCTGGAAAGCCCAGAAATCGTGGCCGTATATCGCTGCCGATTGATGAATTTATCGTGGCTGATGAAATCACTGTCAGAACCGATTGCGCGCAAAGCCAATGCAGAAGACAAAGTGAAGGGTAGATTTTGGGAAGGCCGTTTTGGCTGCCAAGCGCTGTTGAGCGAGAGATCGATCCTGGCGGCAATGACGTATGTCGATCTAAACCCGGTGCGCGCCAAGACTGCGAGCGGCATCAGCACGTCGCGCTACACCAGCGTCAAAGTGCGCAATCAGCAGCTGCATAAAAATCCTGAGCGTGCGAATCAGCCGCTTATGCCGTTGGTTGGCGTGCGTTCCTTTAACTTGCCGGGTATTTCACAGGCGGACTACACTGAACTCGTTGATTTCACTGGCCGCGAACTGCATCCCGGCAAGCATGGCAAAATCGATGCGAGCGAACCGAAAGCATTGACCAAATTGGGCTTGGATAAAAATCACTGGACAAGGCGGGTCAAGGGCGCAGTGATCCGAACGATAAATTAAGCGCATACCTACTATTTCGGCGTATTGGCCTTTTGAATAGGCTCTGGCTACTGGCGGGTGGTTGGGGAATTGGAAGAGTTGATCGACAAAGCGAAGGAAATCAGTCAAAGGAACGCTGTTTGGGATTGGTTTTGCTCGGATTTTGAACAAGATTTAAGACGACATTGGGTCATTTTTATCGCCGCGCTTGCGGCTGGTTGTGTTGGGTT
>JAYUUS010000016.1:0-2192 GCA_043754435.1 Rhodanobacteraceae bacterium | reverse complement strand
ACGGCGATTCCCGCGAAGTGCTCAGCGAAATGTTATCCGAGCTCGCGGGCGAATGCATTGCAAACGAGCTCGCAGAACTTGCAACACTCACGGCCGCCATGCGTGCCAACCGTACGCACGTACGCGCGTGGCTTTCTGAATACCGCGCCGCGCGCGCGGCCTTCGGGATGGTGCAATTCCCGCAACTTTGCGAGACCGCGCTACGTGCCCTACGGCGCGAACTCGACGCACTGAACCAAATGCGCGCGCGTGCACTGTCGCTGCGCGCACTCAATGCGGGAGTGGCAGCATGAGCACGCAAAAAGGCTATTTCTACAACGAATTTTCTAAAAGCGTACACGAAACCAGCAACGTTAAAACGTGGGAAAACACGCCCGGATATACGCGGCTTTCAACCGCCGATGGAAAAGCTCGCATCAAAGCCCAAGCGCTTGATTACGTGCGCCCCTATTTCACGCGCGAAAACGCAAAAATTTATACCATTATTCGCAGCGTTTCAGCTTCGGGAATGTGTCGCACCATGGATTTTTACGCAATCGACAATGGCGACCTTATTTGGCTTACAAGTTCATTTGCAACCATACTAGGCGGCAGTCAATCCAAATCGAGAGCGCTAATCGTTCGAGGTTGCGGAATGGACATGAGTTTCGCCACAATCGACAACGTCGCCTACAACTTTAAGCTGACGGGAAACGACGTCAGAAACCACATTCTTTAACCCCAAGCCGAGGAGATTTTTATCATGATCACAGAAAAGCCAAATTCCACCGGTCCCAGTCCATTTTTTTTCGCTCACTTCAAAGCGCAGTCGTTATGCGAACAACTGCAAAAGGCTAACAGCAAAGCGAACGCACTGGAATCGCTTGTGCTTATGCCGATAATCAAACAAGCCGCCGAAATAGAAATAGCGCTAGGCACCGCGCGGCAAGCTCGAATCTCTCAAGAGAAAAATCATGGTTAGTACCTTATCAGACGAAGCGCTTAGCGCAATTATTTTAGGCTACTGCACCTGCATCGAATGGGCCCCCAGCGACGAGGGCGAAAATGAAGAATTATTAAGCTATGACGTAGAGCGCACGGCACCGCGCCACGTGCTCGAATTTATTGGTCGCTGCGCCGTTGCTGGGGTTGACTACGTGGCGGCCATTGAAAGCATTGGCTACTCGCGCGAACGACTAGGGCATGATTTTTGGCTTTCCAGAAACGGGCACGGCGCCGGATTTTTTGACCGCGACGAACTGCCCAAAGCGTTGCGCGATGCGCTGCAATGCGTCGCTGAGGCTTGCGGCGCGGCAGAAACTTACATCGATGACGACGGCGCGTTAAGGCTTGACAGATAACAAAGCCCGGCGAAAGCCGGGGCTTTTACGCATGTCCAGATTGTGGGCATGCGCAAGAGTCGCATTGATTCTTACGCGCCGCCGGCGCGCAGTTCGGCATAAGGTTTGCGCCATGACTAACATAAAAAATGAGCTTATTACGCCCGTAATTTTCAAGCTTGATAAGGGCTTGGAATCGCCCGTTGCGTTTTTTCCGTGGGAACCTGGGGATCGCTACAACTGTACCCTGCTCAGTTATGCGCACGTTGGGCAGCACTCAATTGCCCATATCGACTACGCGAGGGCATGCAGGCCGGCCACAAAAAAACAATATTCGCCACTGCTGCGCGAATTAAAAGCAATGGGCTACACCTTAAAAATTCGCCGCCGTATGTCGCGAACTGACCACATGGTTCGAGCTTTAAAGGATCAATCATGATACCTAGCACAGATACATTCACCGCGCTTGCCGCGTTTGAGTCATACAACGAATACGGGCACCAACCTGAAACCATGCCAGACGGGCCGAACGAGGCGGAGCGCGCCCAATGGGATGCGCACCGCGCGAGACTGATTGACGCGTGGCAGAGGCCAGCTAGGTACATCACAAGCGACGGCGACAGCGCTCACTTTGATCATTGCGCAGTAACAGGCATGCGCGGCGATTGTGTGACATTCACGGCCGTTTGGCTTTAGCGACTCGCGCCGTTCTGCGCCTGGGCAACCGGGCGTAGCGGGCGCGAGTTGCGCACAATTTTTTATGGGCCGGCGGCCTGATAAAGACAATTATGGACTATGAAAACGGTACAAAATTTTTTAGCAGTGGCAAACATCCCACAATCTGCACTGTAGTTGATCGATGGACTACGAAAA
>JAYUUS010000015.1:0-19584 GCA_043754435.1 Rhodanobacteraceae bacterium | reverse complement strand
TATCCGTTTATGACGGCATTCCGCATCTGTTAGCGCCGGTCGTGATTGATATGAAAGAGGCCGCGAACGCGCTGCGCTGGTGTGTGGCAGAAATGGAGCGGCGTTACAAGCTGATGGCAACCGTTGGCGTGCGCAACTTGGCGGGCTTTAATCGCAAAGTGAAAGAGGCGATTGAAAACGGCCAGCCGATCGTTGATCCATTATTCAATCCCAACCGCGCGGCAGCAGGCGAGCAGCCGGAAAATTTAGAAACCTTGCCCTACATTGTGGTGGTGATCGACGAATTTGCCGACATGATGATGATCGTCGGCAAAAAGGTCGAAGAATTAATCGCACGCTTGGCGCAAAAGGCGCGCGCCGCCGGTGTGCATTTGATTCTGGCCACACAGCGCCCAAGCGTTGATGTCATCACCGGCCTAATCAAAGCCAATATTCCCACCCGCATCGCGTTTCAAGTGTCCTCGAAAATTGATTCGCGCACGATTTTGGATCAGTCCGGCGCGGAAACGCTGTTGGGTCACGGCGATATGCTATTTTTACCGCCCGGTACCGCAAGCCCCGAGCGGGTGCATGGTGCGTTCGTTGACGATCATGAAGTACACAAAGTCGTTGCCTATTTAAAGCAGCATTTTGGTTCGCCCAACTACGTGCATGGTTTAACCGAAGACGTACAAGATTTAGGCGATGGCCGGGTGATTAACGATTCTGGGCTGCCGGAAGCGGCGGGCGGCGAGGGCGATGCGCTTTACGATCAAGCGCTGCGCATCGTGACTGAATCGCGTAAGGCGTCGATTTCCTACGTCCAGCGTCGGCTAAAAGTGGGTTACAACCGCGCGGCACGCTTAATTGAAGATATGGAGGCCGCAGGCGTTGTAACCGGGCCGAATCATCAGGGTAATCGTGAGGTTTTGGCACCACCGCCGCCGAGTCATTAGCGCAGCGATGCGGTGGCTGCCGGTCGAAAATTTGCGTGGCGCGTTACTTGCACTATGCGTTATCTGCCTATCAACGCATTTAACCGGAGCCAGCGATGAATTTTGTACTGATGCAAGCACTACGCGGGTTGCGCCGTGATCTCGGGGTGAATCTCTTGGTGATCGCGGTGCTCAGTGTTGGGATTGGCAGTGTCATGATCATATTTAGTTTTGTTAAGGCGATGGTGATTGATGCGCCGCCCTTTGCCAACGCGGATAGGGCGGTAAAAATTGGCTACTCCGTGCAAGACAGCCATAACTTGCAACCGCCAAGCGGTGCAGATTTACGCGAGTGGCAGCGTGAACTTGCGCCGCTGGGCAAAGTGGCTGGCATCAGTGGTGCCACCGTCAATTTAAGCGACGGCGTACGCCCGGAACGCTTTGATGGCGCGTTTCTATCGGAAGACTTGTTTGGTCTACTGGGGGTTGCCCCGGTGCGGGGCCGTGCTTTTATCGGCAGTGATTTTGCGCCCGATGCGGCTCCGGTGATGCTGATCAGCTATGCACTTTGGCAAAATCGTTACGCGGGTGATCCAAAAATCTTTGGGCGAGTAACGCGCGCCAATGGCAAGCCTTGGCAAATTATTGGCGTGATGCCGGAAAACTTTAGCTTCCCAAAAAACGAGCAGGTTTGGCTGGCGCGCGGTTTGAATAGTAAGGCGGCAGATTTAGAATCGAACTATGAGAGCTTTTTCTTAGCCCATTCCGCTGCAGATAGAACCGCAGCCATCGCGCGCCTCAATGCGTGGCTGCAAAACGCACAGCTCACGGCGCTTGGCGATGAGGCCATCTTATTGCGTAAAACTCAGCAGTCGATTCTTACAACCGGGCTTACTTTGGCGGATAGCGACACCAAAAAATTGCTCGGCATTATGCTGTCAGGCGTGCTGCTGCTGCTGTTGGTCGCGTGTGGTAACTCCGCGTCAATCATGCTGGTGCGGGTGCTTTCGCAAAGTGCGGAGCAAACGATGCAGTTGGCATTGGGCTCGAGTTTTTGGCGTCTGGCGATGAATATTGTGCTGCAAACGCTGATATTGGCACTGCTGAGTGCCGGTATTGCTGCGGCACTCGCCATTTTTGGCGGTCGGTTTCTCATGGCGCAGTTGGGTCAAGATATTGTGCCTGCCTATATGCAGTTTGGCGGAACGGCTGCAACGATTGCCTGGAGTGTCGCACTTTGCCTCCTCGCCGCTTTCATCACGCTGGTATTGCCACTGCATCGCTTGAAGCGGGCGATCAACGCAGGCACCCTACATCAATCCGCGCGCGGAGTGGTCGGGCGCGGCGCGGGGCAATGGCTTATCGCGTTACAGGTGGCGCTTTCTTGCGCGGTTTTGGTGAATACTTTTGTGGTGGTGCGGATTGTGCAATCTCTGGAAAATACCAGTTTGGGCATTGATGAGGCGCCGTTGCTAACCGGGCGTATCGCACTTTTTGAAACCACCTATCCGACTCAAGAGGCCGTAAATAGCTTCGTTGCCGCCCTGCAAAGTCAGCTACAGGCCATTCCAGGAGTCGCTGCAGCGTCTATTAACTCGGTATTGCCGGGTGATTCAGGGGGCTCTGAACAAGTCTTATTCCCTGGCGCTGACCCAACGCAGGCAGTTGACGTGTTTGCCGGTGCTGTCGATGCGCATTTCGCTGATGCCTACGGAGTCAAATTACTGACAGGGCGATTTTTTGATGCCAGAGACCGAGCCGACACAGAACCAGTGGTCGTCATTGACGAGCACGCAGCCGCGAAAATGGGCGGGCGGAGCCAAGCACTTGGACAAACCATTGTGCGCGTGGGTGAGGCCCGCATCAGTGGGGATAGTCAAAAAAGTACCGTCATTGGCGTGGTGAATACGCTGCGCTTGGATGAAATCGATGATCGGCGCGATATGACGGTATTAGCGCCTATGAGCCAAAAAGATGAGCGATTTTTCTCGATCGCTCTGCGCGCGCAAGCAGGCACGAACCCGGCGAGTTTGAAGGCGGCGATGCAGCAGGTTGTAGCGCAGGCGGATTCGGATATGCCGGTCTATTGGTTGCGCACTTATCCGGAAATTCGCCAGGAAACAATGGCTTCAGAACGCGTGCTCAGCACCATTTTTACAGGGATGGGTGTGATTGCACTGCTGCTGAGTGCAACCGGGCTGTACGGATTGGTCGCCTTTTTGGCAAACCAACGTGTGCGTGAATTTGGCGTGCGTCGCGCGCTCGGTGCGCAAACTTTTGCGATTATGCGCGCACTGCTTGGGCAGACGAGTCTGCAAGTGCTCGCGGGTATTGCGTTTGGGCTTGCGGTTGGTATACCCGCAGCCAGTATGCTGCATGAGATATTTCAGGGCGAAGTAGCGCTCGATTTAGCAGCGTTTAACGCCGCCGCGTGCCTGCTTGGTATTTCGGTGCTCGCTGGCATTATGCCAACCCGCCGAGCGCTAGCGGTGCCGCCACAGGTTGCATTGCGCAGCAAGTAGCGCGATCTAGTCCTGCCGTGTCACTGAAAGAAACCCGTTCGTGCTGAGCTACGTCGAAGCATGTAGCCGCAAACTTCGTGATGCACAAAGTGCTGCGGCTGCGTCAGTATTTATGCGCCTCTGCCTTTCGACGGGTTCAGGGCGAACGGTTCTTTTAAGGTTTGGTTCAAAAACAACTCATACTTTAAACATCATTTTGAATCTCAGCCTGATAATTCCGTTTGTGCCCTTTGCTCTAGCGCGGTAGCCTTCGAGTTATGACCAATACACAAACCGACTTGCTCAGCACGATTTGCGATTTTATTCGCTATGCCACCACATGTTTCAATGAAGCCAATCTAAGTTTCACCCACGGGTTCGAGTCCGCCTTAGATGAGGCGAGCTATTTGGTTTTACACACCCTGCATCTACCACACGATATGCCACCCGCCTATGGCGCGGCGACATTGCTAATAGACGAACGGGCCGCAGTACTCGCGCGTATAGCCGCACGAATTGCGCGCAAGCCGCTCGCCTACATCACCGGCGAAGCGTGGTTTGGCGGCTTGGCTTTTAAGGTGGACGAGTCGGTGTTGATCCCACGTTCACCGATTGCTGAGCTGATTGAGCACAGTTTTGAGCCTTGGCTGCAAGCCATTCCAAGCCGCATTTTAGATTTGTGTACCGGTTCTGGCTGTATCGGCATTGCTTGTGCGGCGCATTTTAGCGACGCGCATGTAGATTTGGTCGATTTGAGCGAAGCCGCGCTACAGATAGCCGAATTTAATGCGGAGCAGCATGGTGTTAAAAGTCGTGTTGAGGTGATTCAGTCCGATTTATTTGCCGCACTCAAAGGCCGCAAATACGATCTGATCGTGACCAACCCGCCCTATGTCAGCGAGCCGGAAATGCATGCCTTGGCGGCGGAGTTCGCACACGAACCTAAAATGGGTTTGGTCAGTGGCAGTGACGGACTAGACGCGCCGCTGGCTATTTTGACTGAAGCCAGCCAGCATTTAACCGCGAATGGCGTGCTGGTTTTAGAAGTGGGCGCATCCGAATCTACGCTGCTGGCGCTATTGCCAGATTTGCCGGGTGAATGGGCTGAATTTGCGCGCGGGGGTTCTGGTGTGGTGGTGATTTCGGCGCGTGATTTGGCCGCCTATCAACCGCAGTTGAAGCGCGCGGTGGCCGAGCGTTCGGGCGAGTCGTGAACACCTTTGGGAAAATGTTTGCGGTCACAACCTTTGGCGAAAGCCACGGTGTCGGCATCGGCTGCGTCATTGATGGTTGTCCACCAGGAATTTTGATTGCGGCAAATGACTTTGAGCACGATTTAGAGCGACGCGCCACGGGCCGCACGCGCCATACCAGCCAGCGTTTAGAGGCCGATCAAGTCGAAATACTGTCCGGTGTATTCGAGGGCAAAACCACCGGCACGCCGATTAGTTTGTTGATCCGCAACATCGATGCAAAAAGCAAAGATTACGGCGATATCGCCAGCAGCTTTCGCCCAGGCCATGCCGATTACACCTATCAGATGAAATATGGGCACCGTGATTATCGCGGCGGTGGCCGATCAAGTGCGCGCGAAACCACAGCGCGCGTGGCGGCTGCGGTGATTGCCAAGCGCTATTTGGACAGTCTTTTCAAGATCAAAGTACGCGCATTTTTGAGTCAATGCGGCGCAATGAAGGCGGATTTAGGCAGTGCCGCCCTAGATTACGCAAAAATTGACTGGGCAGCGGTGGAGTCCACGCCGCTGTTTTGGCCCAATCCTTCACAGTTGCCCGAACTGGAAGCCTACTTGGATGGCTTGCGTAAATCTGGGGATTCGGTCGGTGGCCGGGTGAGCGTCGTGGCTGAAAACGTACCGGTCGGCTTGGGTGAACCGCTTTATGGCAAGCTTGACGGTGATTTAGCAGCGGCGTTGATGGGCATTAATGCGGTGAAAGCCGTAGAAATTGGCGATGGCGTCGCCGTTTGCGCGCAGCGTGGCAGTGAACACCGCGATGAGATGACGCCGACGGGCTTTTTGAGCAATCACGCCGGGGGCATTTTAGGCGGGATCAGTACCGGGCAAACGCTGCTCGCACACGTTTCGATTAAACCGACCAGCAGTATTTTAGTGCCGGGTTTGAGCGTGCAATCAGTTGCGCATAGCGGGGCCGAAATGGCGGACACATTCGTTGCGACTGAGCTGGTTACCAAAGGCCGGCACGACCCTTGTGTGGCGATACGCGCACCGGCGATTGTCGAGGCGATGGTCGCTCTGGTGTTGATGGATCATGTATTGCGTGACCGCGCGCAAAATTTTGGAATTGCACGCACACATGCGATTTCCGCTTATTGATACGGCCAGGATATGTTTGAATTGCGTATTTAGACTAAATAATATTTCGAAAAGGAATTTCTTGGAAACCGTTCGTGCTGAGCCTGTCGAAGCATGTAGTAGCAAGCTTCGTGATGCGTATCGCTTCGTTAGAAGTTTTGCGGCTCTGCCCTTCGACAGGCTCAGGGCGAACGGTACCTTTGAATAAAAATTTATTGGATTGAGGAAAGTGAAACATGAGTAAAAAATTTAACGTTGCTGTCGTTGGTGCCACGGGTGCAGTTGGGGAAACGCTGCTTGAAATATTGAAGAGCCGAAAATTTCCAGTCGATACTTTAATTCCGTTGGCGAGCGCGAAAAGCGCAGGCACGCGCGTCAAATTTGGCTCAGAAACGATTGTGGCGCGTAATCTTGCCGATTTTGATTTCAAAGATGTTCATATCGCGCTGTTTTCCGCCGGTGGCAGTGTGTCCGCCGAACACGCGCCGCGCGCAGTGGCTGCGGGCGCCGTGGTTGTCGATAACACCAGCGAATTTCGCTACGTGCCGGAAATTCCCCTGGTGGTGAGCGAAGTCAATCCGGAGGCTATTGCGGGCTACAAAACGCGGGGCATTATTGCCAATCCAAATTGCTCGACCATGCAGATGTTAGTAGCGCTTGCGCCGATCCACCGGGCTGCGACCATTAAGCGCATTAATGTCGCCACCTATCAGTCCGTGAGCGGGGCAGGGCGCTCGGGCATGGATGAACTCGGCAAACAAACGGCTGATTTATTGGCATTTCGCAAGGTCAAGCCAAAAAAATTCCCAGTGCAAATTGCTTTCAATTTAATTCCTCAGATCGACGTGTTTCTCGAAAACGGCTACACCAAGGAAGAAATGAAAATGATCTGGGAAACGCAAAAAATCTTGGGCGCAAACATCGTGGTCAACCCAACTTGCGTGCGCGTACCGGTTTTTTACGGGCATTCGGAAGCCGTGCATATTGAAACAGAGCGAAAAATTACTGCCCATGAAGCACGCGAGCTGTTAAAGCATGCGCCGGGTGTTGAGCTAGTGGATGACCCGTCCACAGGGCTTTTTCCCACCCCGGTGACTCACGGTGCGGGCAAAGATCCGGTGTTTGTCGGGCGCATTCGGGAAGATTTGTCACACCCATGCGGGCTTAATCTGTGGGTGGTAGCGGATAATATTCGAAAAGGTGCGGCTTTAAACGCCGTTCAGATCGCTGAGCTATTGGTAAAATCCTATTTGTGATCTATAGTTAGCTGTGCCTTATGAAGTAGTTTCTAGCTTTTGACTGAGCTTTTAGCCTTTTGCGCGGTAGCCTGTAAATGTTGGCGTAAGTTTAGATTTGTGAATACTGCTTTTAGTTTAAATTGATACCCGATTTTGCTGGATCGAAACACCCATTTTCCATTGCCATCTGTTTTGCGCACTCATCGCCCGTTTCCGGGGAGCCCCAATGAAAGCACCGAAGAAGAATTTGATCACTGCCGCACTGCTTGCAGCGCCCGTTTTTGCAAGCGCTTTAGGCCTGGGTGGAATCAATGTCAAAAGTGGATTGAACCAACCACTTGAGGCGGAGATACCGGTGACCGTGAACTCCGCCGCAGAGCGCGAATCGCTGAGCGTCATGCTTGCCAATGCTGATGACTATGTGCGAGTCGGCCTTGATGCCACCCGATTAACGGTGCCGATTGAATTTGCCGTGGCGAAAGATAGCCGGGGTGAAACGATCATTCGCGTCACCACCAAAGAAGCCATTCGCGAGCCATTTCTGCAGTTACTGCTGCAGGTCAATTGGAATAGTGGCAAATTATTGCGTGAATACAGCGTATTAATTGACCCGCCGGTTATGGCACCCGCACTGCGGGGTTCGCAAGTGATGTCAACTCCGGTCAGAGAGCCCGCACCGGTCATGTCTAGTGAAGCGATGCCCGTTACAAAGCCTGCTATGCAGCCCAAGCCCGTCGTTACTAAACCGATGGCAGAGCCAAAGCCAATGGCGGAGGCTAAGCCCGTTACAACGGCCGAAACAAAGCCTATGGCTCAAGCAAAGCCAGCCACAGAGCCTGGGACTGTAAACACTAAAACGGGTGATTCTTTATACGTTATCGCCAATGCCAACAAGCCTAGTGCCAGCACTAGCCTAGATCAAATGATGATGGCTATTTTGCGCTTGAATCCACAAGCGTTTTATAAAGACAACGTCAACGCGCTCAAAAAAGGCCAGATTTTGCGCATGCCGAGCGCAAATGATGTGAATAAGATTTCCATGGCTGAAGCCAGCAAAGCCATCGCTGAGCAAAACTCACTTTGGCGTAGTTATCAGGTTAGTAGTGCGCAACAGTCTGCAATAGTCGCGGACCCAGGTGTAAGCACCTCCGCCTCAACGAGTGCTTCCACGCCTAACAGCGGCGCACGCTTGGAGCTTGTACCGCCAAAATCCGGTGACAACGGTAAAGCGCTCAGCGCTGCCAATGCGGAAACTTCCCGTGTACGTGAAGAGTTGGTTAGCCGCGAGCGCGAAGCCAGTGATTTGCGCGCAAGGGTTACAGAATTAGAAAAGCTGGCGGCCGATAACGAACGCGTGGTGACGCTGAAAAATCAAGAGCTTGCCCAAATCACCAAACAGTTAGAGACTGCCCGAAAAACGGCTGCCGAGCAGTCAGAAACGGCCCGAAAAACGGCTGCTGACTTAGCTGCTGCGACAGCAGCAGCAGCAGCCTCCAAGCCTGTACCCGTGGCTGTTGCCAAACCCGTTGAAACAGTGCCCGTGGTAACTAAACCGGTAGAAACCAAGCCTATAGAAACCAAGCCTGTAGAGTCAGTTACGGCAGCTACAACAGCCACCGACCCTGCCGCTACAACCACAGCAACCGCTACCGGCGCAGATAGTGCCAATACCAAACCCGCAGATGCTGGAGATATTTGGGGTGATACGCCCACTGCTGCTACCACTCCAGCTAATGCTACTCCAGCTGATCCTACTACGGACACGACTTCCACAACCGCCCCAGATATGGCTGCAGTCGAACCTGATCCGGATGCTGATCCGGCCGCTGGCACTACTGTCACACCCATAGATGCTACCCCCGTCGCTCCAACTGAAGAAATCACTGAAGCGCCCACGACGGCACCGGCATCTGAGACAGCGATGGAGTCCTCTGAGCCAAATCTGGCACCCGTCGTTGCAGATAAGCCGTGGTATATGAACCCTATCGCTTGGGGCGTTGCAGGTGCCGCATTATTGGGTGGATTAGCTTTATTGTTTGGTCGCAAGAAAAAGACGGTGCTAATCAAACAACCTGCGCCAGCATTTGGCGACGCGGATGTCAATTTCGGCATTCCGGGCATGGCAGCGGCAGCAACTGATTTTGTTGTACACGATGAAGATGAAGCTCGAATTCGTGCGGCGATAGCGTCTGACCCACAAGACTTGTGGGCGCATCTGGATTTGCTGCGCCTGTATTATAGCCGTCAAGACGCTATGAACTTCGAAGCAGCTGCTTCAACTATGTTTGGCTTTGTCCTTGATCAAGAAGCACCACAATGGCAAGAAGCTCGAACTATGGGCCTGCAGCTGGTTCCGGGAAGCGCTTTATTTCACATGAATTCAGGGGTGCCAGACTTATCAACCGCCCAAGCTTTTACTCCGGTTCCGGCTTTCATTGATACCCCTTACAATAACGAATCTGCATTTAACAGCTCACCTAACTACCATGATGAGCCTTTGGGTTCGCTTGACTTGGGGGCATTTGAAGACATAAGTACGCCGCATGCGGACTCAAATGCCACGATTGTTGCGAAGCCGTTTGCGGAGGAGGCACCCTCTGACTTCAGTTTCGACCTAGATTTAGATTCCCCAACGAAAGTGATTGCACCCGTTAAGGAAGAATTTTCGCCACGTGTAGAGATCGCTAAAGCGGAAGTGCCCAAGCAAGTGGAGCCGCCTAAAGATGACTTTAATTTTGATTTCAGCTTTGATGCACCGGTAAAGACGCCTGAGTTAGACATCCCATCAAAAGCACCACCCGCGTTAAATGTGGGTGATATTTCATTGGGTGATGTCATTCCCGCACCGCTCGACAATTTGGGCGACATGGGAGCAGATGATTTCATGTTTGGTGATGATGCGGTGGGCACCAAGCTTGACTTAGCACGGGCCTATTTAGATATGGGTGACCCAGACGGTGCGCGCAGTATGTTGGAAGAAGTGTTGGGCGAAGGTTCTGACATGCAGCGTAACGAGGCGAAAGAGCTATTGCAGCGCATCGCATAACTTTGCATCGAGAGAAATTTGAAGCAAAAACGCCGGCAATTCGTCGGCGTTTTTGCTTCTGGCAATTATCTACTTCTTAAGAATTCTAATGAATATAAATGGCACCTACATTCGCATCACTTAGCACTGCATAGGCTTGCGTACTAAGGCTTAATGCCGGTGCTGCATTTTTGCTGTCAGCAATAATTTGACGGCTTTCGATGGCATCAGAGTCTACACCTTCAGGATGGGTGCTGATCAAATTGAACCCCGTTGCAGTTGCGTCAAGCATGTAAACGCCTGGACTCAAATCACTTGGTGCGTTGAAGGTCGCCATACCAATAACTTGATCGACCCCATCTATGGGCAGCAAGGTTAATGTTTTTGCACCCAGATCTAATTCAGCAGTGTAATGTCCACCTGCAGTCCAGCATGGACCATCATCAACGATGGTGTCTAGGTCGTCTTGTGCGTAACTTAGGCAGGCGAAAGATGCTAAGGCAATTGACGCAAATAGTTGGGAAAGGCGCATTTGAATTCTCCAGTTGGCAGTCAAAGCGGACTGCCAGTGAAGGTTGCGCCCAAATCTAAGCCACTGAAAGTGGCGGATGCGCGCATTTTATGGCGATATAAGACATCAACCCCACTAATGTAGTGTTCCTAGGCCATGCGATAGAATTTAGGTGAGATGACGATTTGGGCGTAACCGGGTGATTTCAGACATTAATTTTACAGGCATTGATTTTAACAGCGCTCCATTCGATCAGCTTGCACACTTGCGTCGAGCATTATGGCCAAATTGGACAGAATTAGCCGTGCTCAATACGGCGCTAGCGGATATTTTGAAATCCAACGATATCGCCCCGCTGAAATTTGTCGAGCAAAATAAAGACTTGCTGAGCGACGGACTGAGCTTTGAGCAGCGTATTGCAGACCGAGGCGAAATTGCGACGCGCACGGCAAATGTGCACGATTTCTACTCAGCCCTCATGTGGTTGCGTTTCCCGAAGGTAAAGCGTGCGATTAATGCGATTCATCTGTGTGGCATCGCCGAGCATGGCACGAAAATGCGCTCGCGCCATCAGCAGGCCGTCACGCATTTGGACGAAGCGGGTGCGTGGGTGGTGGCGACGCATTTAGACTTGCTCGGCCTTATTGATGCGCACGCTTGGCACACGCTTTTTTTTACTAATCGCAGCGCATGGGGCTCAAGCTCAGACTCTGGCCCAGCAATCGAAACACGGGTGTTTGGTCATGCAATTTTTGAACTGATGCACGCCCCGCATAAGCTGGTTGCGGCAAAAGTGGTTTGGATCGTGGCAGATGCAGGCTATTTTTTACTTTCAAATGCGGAAAAAGATGCGGCTTTGGACACCCTGGTCGCAGCAGCTCTGGCCGCTAACGCTGTAAGTGCAGACCCAAAACTGCTGTCAACTTTACCTTTGTCAGGAATTCCCGGCTGGTGGCCTGAGCAAGACACTGATTTTTACGCCAACGCCCCGTGTTTCCGGCCAAGGCCAGAAGGCCGGATTTACAGCCCGGCATTGATGCTCACGACATCCTGAATCCCTACTTCTTCACCTTCGCCTGATCCCCAGCCAGCACGAAACCCCAGGATTCAGGGGTGATGGTCTTTTTGATGTAGCTGTTCACTTGCGCCAAGCTTGCCGCCGCAATTTGGCTTTCCAGGTTGGTGGAAAACGCCATTGTGCGTTGAAATTCAGTTTGCGCCGTCAGCACACCGCTTAAGCGCGCATCATCGGCCCAGGCGACGCGTTTGCTTTTGATAATGCCGGTTTTTGCTTTAGCAAGTTCTTCGCTGGTTATGCCTTGCTCTTGAAAGCGTTTAAGTTCTTCTAGCACGGCCTTTTCGCTGGGCAATAAATTTTCTGGCGCAGCGATGGCGTAGGCTTGCCACAAGGACGCGCCAGATCGGCTGCTCACGCTTAAACCGGTGCCGCCGCCATAGGAAACGCCGTCTTTTTGGCGCAAACGCTCCATTACTCGGCTGTCTAGGCCGCTGCCGCCGAAAATATAGTTGGCGATAGTTGCCAGCGCGAAATCAGGATCGCTATCTTGCAAAGCAACCGGCAATGCTGCAATCAGCATGCCGTTGGCTTGGTCAGGCGTATTGATCCAGGTGTGTTTCGGCGCTGCGCGGTTTGGTAATTCTGGGAATGCGACATACGTTTTTGGGGCGCGCCAGGATTCAAATTGTGTTTTGAGTGCCGCAATGGTTGCAGCTTCGTCGAATTCGCCTACTACTGCGGCGCTGAAATTCGCTGCGCCAATAAAATCGGCGTGCGCCTTGACAACATCTGCCAAGCTTAATGCGCTGATAGCGGCGTGCATTTGCGCAAAGCTTTCCGCAGCGGCCGGGTGGCCGCTTGGATACGGGTTGGTTGCGATACTGAGTGCGTTGCTGGCTAAAGCCTGCGGATTCGTTTCAGCGCTTTCCAAGCTGCTGAGTTCTTCCTTGCGCCATGCGGCAAATTCGAGCGCGTCAAAACGCGGATGTTTTAATGCCTCTTCTAGCAAGACAAGAGTTTTCAACAAAGTCGTTGCGGTAGCGCGGCCACTGGCAACTAAGGTTTGCCCGCTGGCGGCGATACTTAATTCTGCTTCATTGGCATCCAAAGCATCCGTAAAAGCAGTGCGGTCTAGACTGGCCGTGCCGCGATTAAGCAGCGCTGCCGCCGCTTCTAGCGCGTAGGCTTTGCCTACTAATGATTTTTCATCGCCCATGCGGAAGTTCAAAGTAAAATTCACCGCCTGATTGCGCGATTTTTTGGTCAAGGTGACGACGTCAAATCCATCCCGTATATGGCTGCGTTTGATGCGGGGTTCCAGCGCCAATGGGCTTAAATCAAGCTGTTCGCCTGCGGCAATCGCGCTATTGGTATCTGGCTTTAAGCTGGCGAGTTGAGCGCTAAGTGCGGGTGGCGGCGGTATTTCAGCGCGTTTTGGCACGCCCGAACCGGCAGTAAGTGGCAAATAATTGACGGCGGTGCGGTTCGATTCGATCAAATACGTCTGTGCCACGCGATTTAGATCTTTTAGCGTCAAGGCATTCAGCTGTTCAGGCTCGACGAAAAATAGCCGCCAATCGCCCAGAGCGATGTATTCCGACAAACTCAAACCTACTTGCGAAACGTCGTCCAAACTGGACTTCAGCTCGTTTTGATAGGCGCGTTTGGCGCGTTGAAACTCCGCCTCAGTGAATAACGCGGGCGCTTCAATTTCCCGCAGCGCCAGCGTTTTGGCTTTGGTTAAGTCCTGCTTTTTGTCAAAGTTCAAAATAAACGTCGCGATCGAGCTTTCCTGGAACGCCAGCGGAAATGCTTGAGCACTGGTCGCTAAGCCTGTGTTAACTAAACTGGTGCGCAAACGGCCGGTATTTTCATCAGCCAAAATGCGCATCACCACATTCATCGCGGTGGCATCCGGGTGTGCGCCGCCGGGCAGGTGATAGCCCAGCATCACTAACGGCGAGCCAGGGATGCGCCGAATCGTGGATTCCCGCTCGCCGTCCTGTGTCGGCTCGGTGGTGTAGAACACCGGCAGGCTTCGGTTTGGCTTTTTAATGCCGGAAAACGCTTTGGCGATTAGACCCAGCGTTTTTTCCATTTGTATAGGCCCGGCCACAATCAGCACGGCATTGTCGGGCTGGTAGTAGGTGCGATAAAACGCCTGTAGCTTGGGAATCGGTACATTTTCCACGTCGCTACGGGCACCAATCGAGCTGTTGCCGTAGTTGTGCCACATAAACGCCTGCGCCAGCATGGACTTCATCGCCACCGCAAATGGATTGGTTTCACCGCGCTCCATTTCGTTGCGCACCACCGTCATCTCGGAATCCAAGTCTTTTTTGGCAATGTAAGCGCCGGTCATGCGGCTGGCTTCCATTTTTAACGCCCATTCCAGGTTATCGCCGGTGGCTGGCATCACTTCAAAGTAGTTGGTGCGGTCCATCCAAGTGGAGCCGTTGTTTTGCATGCCGCGCTTTGAAAATTCAGTGTCGATATGTTCAAAGCCGGGCGAGCCTTTAAACATCATGTGCTCTAGCAAATGCGCCATGCCGGTTTCGCCATAATTTTCATGTTTGCTGCCGACTTTATAGGTCACATTTACCAACAGTTTCGCTTTGCTTTCATCCGGGTAAAGCAACACAGTTAGGCCATTGCTAAGGCGATATTCACGCATGCCGCCATAGCTGGGGCCAGCGGTTACGCCAGCGGGCAGGGCTGCCGTGGCAATGCGATTAACCTTAACAGCTCCTTCAGCTTGCGTGTGTGCGGTGTAAAGGAATAGGCCGAATAAGAAAGCTGATGTAAGCCGTATGCGCTTCGTCAAAGGAGTAAATGTCATTTTTAGGTTCGTCAAAGCTGGTTTTAAGCGCGGATGATACGGCGCTTCAGTGCTGGAATTTGTAAAGACGCGCGCGGAATCAGATTTATCTGAGGCGACACCGCGCCCTGATCTTAATGCGCATACGCCGCGCGAACGGCAGGCTAATCCGCTCGCCAACGAGTCAATTACATGCGCACTTCGCTCATCTTACTAATCACCTTATTTATAGCCCAAGTGCCAGCTCTTAATGCAGCGCCAGGGATTTGGCGCTGCGCCAGCGTCGCGCGCGGTGCGGCTGCGGAAATACGCTATCAGATGGAGGCGTGTCCCCCTGGATTTATGCAAACCACACTCTTAATTGCGGACGCACCTACGCCGGTTCTAGGTGAACGCCCGTCACCCGCTGCGCCAGCCAAAACCCCGACGCCTAAAAGGCACGTCCGATCCAACTCAAGCGCAAAGAGAATAACGGCGCGCGTAGCAAAACCGCATCGGCCTAGGAAACTTCATCAAGAGGCCGCCCTTAGTCAAGCGGGCTGCCCAGCAACCTACGAAGACGGCGGCGTTTATGTGGTGTCAAAGCGCTGGGTGAAAACCCCTTCAGGAGCGCGCAGCAAAGCGCACTCGGGCATGCGCGCAGCTTGGGAAGATTATAAAAGCTTGCCAACAAAGACTTATTTAAAGAATGCTGGGCGTTGGCCGAAGGGTTGTCCTCCGTGATTTAAGGGGTGTCCGCCTGATACTTAATCATTCTGAAGGAACGAGCAGATGCTTTAACCATCGCGATCAAATCTTCGCATCCATTGGGCGATGATTGCCAGATAGCAATTATTAAAGGATTCCCTTGGATACCGCCGCTTCCCCCATTTTGTGCGCAGAGCAGGTCAGCAAAAGCGTGAATTTCGCAGGCGCGCCGCTCAATATCTTGCACAATGTCAGTTTTAATGTCGCGGCCGGTGCCAGCTTGGCGATTGTGGGTGCCTCGGGTTCGGGTAAAAGTACGCTGTTAGGGCTGCTCGCAGGTTTGGATACCCCCAGTTCGGGCGCAATAACCTTGGCCGGGCAAACCATGAGCGCGCTCAATGAAGACGGGCGTGCGGCCTTGCGCGCCCGTCACGTTGGCTTTGTGTTTCAACAATTTCAGCTCTTGCCCGCGCTAAACGCTTTGGAAAATGTGATGCTGCCGATGGAGTTGGCGGGTAGGGCAGATGCGCGTGCCAGCGCCAAAACGATTCTGGAGCGCGTCGGTTTGGCTGCGCGCATGACGCATTACCCGCGCCAGCTTTCCGGTGGCGAACAGCAGCGCGTTGCCCTGGCGCGCGCGTTTGTAGCGGCACCGAGCGTGCTATTTGCGGATGAGCCTACCGGCAGTTTAGATAGCGAAACGGGCGCGCAGATTGTCGAGCTGATGTTTGCCATGAACGCAGAATCCCAGACTACGCTGATTCTAGTCACCCACGATGAGTCCCTGGCACGCCGCTGTAGCCGCCAAATTCGCCTGAGTGGCGGGCGTTTGCAGGCTATTGCGGCGTGAATACTATTTGGAGTGCCCTAAAAATGGGCGGGCGACAGTTTTGGCGCGAACTCATTGCCGGGCGTATGCGTGTGCTGTTTGCCGCGGTGGTGTTGGCGGTGCTGGGTGTCAGCGCAATAGCGATGATCGCCGAGCGCGTGCGTGGCGCGCTGCTGCAGCAAGCGGGGCAATTGCTTGGGGGCGATTTGGTGCTGCGCGCCGATGAAGTCATTGGCAAGGAGCTGCAGGCGGCATTCGGGGATGTAGTCGCGCCGCAATCCAGTCCTAGCGCAGTGGCAATCGCGCGCACGGCGGAATTTCCTTCCACGATCCGCACGCTGGCGAATGACGGGTCAATCAGTTTTAAGCTCGTCGAAGTTAAGGCGGCGAGCGCGAATTTCCCGCTGCGGGGGGTTTATGTTTTGCGGGGTTCAGCCAGCGCCGCTGAGCAAAACATAGCGCATGCGCCGAATCTGGGCGAGGTTTGGATCGCCGAGCGTTTGCAGCGCGAGCTGAACCTGAAAATGGGCGTGTCAATCAATATTGGTGCGCAGGCATTTAAAGTGGCGGGCGTCATTCTGCGCGAGCCTGATGTCGCGCTAGATTATTCCGCAATTGCGCCGCGCGTGCTGATTCGCATGGAGGATTTAGCCGCCACCCAGCTGGAACAGCCGGGCGCGCGCATTGGCTATCGCTTGGTTGCGGCCGGCACAGTGGCGCAGATGCAAGCACTCAGCGCGCGCATTAAACCAATGTTGAGCCGGGGTCAACGCCTGGAAAGCGTGCGCGATGCGCGGCCCGAACTCAAGCAAGGTCTGGATCGCGCCGAGCAGTTTTTAGGGCTATCGCTGCTGGCGGCGTTGACATTATCCGCGACCGCACTGGCGTTGGCCGCATGGCGCTTTTCGCAACAGCAAATGGACACCTTTGCGGTGTTGCGTACCTTTGGCGCAAGTACGAAAACACTGCTGCTGATGGTCTTGACGCAGCTGCTGCTATTGGCAATAACGGCGACGTTCACCGGCTTAGCGTTCGCCGAACTGGCGCAGCGCTTGGTGGCGTTTAGCGTTGCTGCAACCTTCGCGACCGCCTTGCCCGCGTCTGGCTATATGCCGTGGCTACAGGGCTTTTCAGTAGCGTTGGTGATGCTGCTGGGCTTTGCCGCACCGCCCATGATTCGCTTGCGCCATGTTTCGGCGGCGCGGGTGCTGAGCCGCCAAGTCAATGCGCCAGATGTCAGCAGCCGAGTATTGCTGTTGCTCGGATTTGTCGCACTTTTGGCATTGGGCGTGCTGCTTGTTGGCGATGTGAAAACCGCAGGCTACACCTTAGCCGGGCTGGTCGTTGCCATGCTGCTACTCGCCTTAGCTGCGCTCGCGATGCTGGCTTTGGTGCGCGCAGTACGGCCACATGTGCCTTTGGGGATAGCGCTGAGTTTGGCGGGCGTATTGCGCCGGGCTAAGCTGAATGTGCTGAGTATCACGGCGATTGGATTAAGCTTAACGGCGCTGATGCTGATGACACTATTGCGCACCGACTTGCTAGATCAATGGCAATTAAGTTCAGCACCCGAGTGCGGTGAAGTGGCGCAGCCCGGAAAGGTTTGTAGCGCACCCAATCGTTTCCTCATTAACGTGCAAGACGATCAGCGCAGCGCGCTAGAACAAGCGTTGGCCGATGCAAATTTCGGTGCGGTCGAGCTTTGGCCGATGCTGCGCGGGCGTTTCACGGCGATGAATGGCGCGCCGTATCGTGCGCCGGATTCGAATGATCTGCGCGCTAAGCGCATGGCGGAGCGCGAATTCAATTTGTCCGTCAGCGGTGCGGGTTTGCCCGCCGGCAATAGCATTGTCGCTGGCAGCTATTTCGTACCGAATTCGACCACACCCAGCTTGAGTGTGGAAGAAGGCATCGCAACAACGCTGGGCTGGAAATTGGGTGATGTGATTCGCTTCGATTTGGGTGGTGTGATTGTCGAAGCGCCGATCACTAGCTTGCGCAAAGTGCAGTGGGATAACTTCAAGCCGAATTTTTTCGTGCTGCTCAATCAAGCCGCGTGGCAAAACTTGCCGGCAAGTTGGATCGCCAGCCTGCGCGTAACGCCAGCGCAAGCGCCTGCTTTTGAGCGCGCTTTGCGCCCCTATCCCAATGTTTCGGTGATCGACTTAGACTTTGTGCAGCGCCAAGTGCGCGACATTATTCGTCAAGTCAGCCGCGCGGTGGAGCTGGTGTTTTGGTTCACTTTGCTATCGGGCTTGCTGGTGTTGAGCGGCGCGATCAGCGCGACCCAGCAAGAGCGGCGTTTCGATGCCGGTGTAATGCGCGTTTTAGGTGCTAAAAGTCGACAGCTATTGCGCTTTGACGCCGTTGAGTTCGCCTTGATTGGTGCCATCGCCGGGTTTATTGCCTGCGGTAGCGCTGTGGCAATCACCCGCGTCATCGCTGCGAAAGTGTTCGATTTTCAATACGCGCCCAACTGGCCCCTGATCGCGCTTGGCTTAGTTTTGAGTATTTTGCTGGTGTTGGGCATTGGCTTGGCCGGCACGCGGGCTGCGCGGGCAAGTGCGCCGAGTTTAAGTTTGCGCGAGGCTGGGTAGGTGGGTGTTACCGAATCACGAACAAAAAACCGCAGCATTTGTTGAATCAAACGCTGCGGCTATTTGCCAAATTAGTGAGTCCGCCTATAAGCCGGGTTCTGTCGTGGGCAACCATTCCTCTAGGCCTTACGTCACCGTAAGGCTCAAGCAACCTACCCGAAGGCAACGCGGGCCGCGCCAATGCCTTCCTATTTGGTCTTGCTCCAAGTGGGGTTTGCCTAGCCGCAGCCTGTTGCCAGGTGCGCGGTGCGCTCTTACCGCCCCGTTTCACCATCACCACGCCAAGCTTGCTGGCGTTCGGCTGTCTCTCTCTGTTGCACTTTCCGTCGACTCACGCCGCCCAGGGATTACCTGGCACTTTGCCCTATGGAGCCCGGACTTTCCTCGGTATCTTACAGCTGATAACGCGATTGCCCAGCGGACTCGAGTGCGAAGTTAGCATATATAAATGAACCTAAACTGGGTTGGGCACAATCCATGAACCTCGTCTTTGCGAGCGCAGCGAAGCAATCTAGCTTTAAACGACGAGATTGCTTCACTGCGTTCGCAATGACGAATCTTAGGCGCTCTACAAATCCGCAGATCAAGCCTGCTTAATCACCATCAAGCGAATCTCGCTCATATCTTCCATCGCATATTTGACGCCTTCCCGGCCAATGCCGGAATCTTTTACGCCGCCGTAAGGCATATTGTCCACGCGCCAGCTTGGTACATCGCCAATCACCACGCCGCCGACTTCTAACTCGTCCCAAGCCAACTGCGCTTTGTAAATGTCGCGGGTAAAAATACCGGCCTGCAGGCCGAATTTGCTGTCATTGACCTGATGCAGCGCCGCTTCAAAGTCATCAAAGGCTTCAATCGTTACCGCTGGGCCAAAGGCTTCTTCGCGGTATAAATCGCTGTCTTTCGGGCAGTTTTCGATCAAAGTCGGCGCCAACATTGCGCCCGTGCGGTCACCACCGACTAAACAGATGCCGCCCGCCGCAATTGCCGTCTGCACCCAGCCATGCAGGCGCTTGGCTTCGCCTTCGGTAATCATTGGGCCGACAAAGGTATCTTCATCGCGCGGGTTGCCGAGCTTCAATGCCTTGACCGCCGCGACCAGCTTGGTTTT
>JAYUUS010000014.1:0-6450 GCA_043754435.1 Rhodanobacteraceae bacterium | reverse complement strand
ATGCAAAAAAATCCGATCAAGGTGTGCGCGGTTCGACCGTTTTGCCACACGGAACCGGTAAATCGGTGCGCGTGGCTGTTTTTGCACAAGGCGACGCCGCAGCCAAAGCGCTTGAAGCGGGCGCAGAAGTGGTGGGTATGGACGAACTCGCTGAAAAAATGCTGGCGGGCGATCTGAATTATGACGTCATCATTGCTGCACCGGATGCAATGCGTGTCGTCGGTAAGTTAGGTCAAGTGCTCGGCCCCCGTGGTTTGATGCCAAACCCTAAGGTCGGCACCGTGACACCAGACGTTGCCACGGCTGTGAAGAATGCGAAAGCCGGTCAAGTGCGTTACCGCAATGACAAGGGCGGCATCATTCACTGCACGATCGGTAAGGCGAAGTTTGAAGCCGCGCAATTAAAAGCGAATCTGCAAGCTTTGTTGGCCGATTTGAACAAGGCGCGCCCGGTAGCCGCAAAAGGTCAGTATTTGATTAAGGTATCGTTGAGTTCAACCATGGGCCCAGGCGTGGTCGTGGATTCGTCGACGCTGTCTAAGTAACAAGCTAAGTTATTCCGGCTCTAAATCAGAAGGATAACAAGGCGTCGATGTAAGGATTGACGACGGCGCACTGTATGTGCGTCTAAGAGACCTTCACTAAGACAACGAAGTTAGCCAAATGATTTAGCACTGGAATTAAGAAATTTTGATCGGCAGTGCCCTTGAGGTAACTCAAGGGTGGTCGTCAAAGACCGCAGGTGGCGCGCACATTCAGTGCGTACCTTAATTCGCCCTTCTGGCGGCCTGCGTAGATGGTGCTGCCGGTGCACGCTTTATGGCATGTCAAAGTGCGTGGGGTGAACACGGGGCCAGACCAAAACGAAGGCGCAGCAGAACATCGCTGTGAATCTGGTCAGCATTTTTGTGCTGACATGAATGGAGAAAGCAATGGCTCTTAATTTACAACAAAAGAAAGAAGTCGTTGCCGAACTAGCAAGCGTGACGCATAAATCGTTGTCGCTCGTCGCTGCTGAGTACGCCGGAATCACGGTGGAAAAGTTAACTGACTTACGCCGTAAAGCGCGTACGTCGGGCGTTTACATCCGCGTGGTGAAAAACTCGTTGTTGGAACGTGCGGTTGAGGGGACAGAGTTTGAATGCGTTAAGGGGAAACTGACGGGACCACTGATTTTTGCGTTCTCGAAAGAAGATCCAGGTGCAGCTGGTCGGTTGATCAAAGACTTCGTCAAGGCGAATGTCAAGATGGTGCCAAGGTTAGTTGTAGTAGGCGGAAAAGCCTACGGCGCAGCTGAGCTTGACCGTCTGGCTTCCTTGCCGACCCGCGATCAGGCGCTCAGTATGTTTCTTGCCTGTTTGGTGCAACCTGCAACGATGCTCGTTCGAGTGATGGCGGAACCTGCCAATCAGCTTGCACGCGCAATCAAAGCAGTGGGCGATACCAAACAAGCGCCAGCTGAAGCCAGCGCTGAAGCGGTTTAACGACCTAAGCTTAAGTTCGCAACGAATATTTAACCCCCACACTAAAAGTGCCGCATTAGGCGACACGAAAACTAGATACAACGGAGATTTACAATGCCTATTTCAAAAGACGACATCTTAAACGCCATTGCCGCAATGCCTTTGATGGACATTATGGACTTGGTTAAGGCCATGGAAGAAAAGTTCGGCGTTTCTGCTGCTGCACCTGTTGCTGCTGCAGGTCCTGCCGCTGCTGCTGCAGTTGTAGAAGAGAAGACTGAATTCACAGTTGTACTCGCAGCCATTGGCGAAAAGAAAGTAGAAGTCATTAAAGCCGTTCGCGAACTCACCAGCTTAGGTTTGAAAGAAGCGAAAGACTTGGTTGAAAGCGCGCCAGCAACCGTCAAAGATGGCGTGAGCAAAGATGACGCTGCCAAAATGAAGAAGAAACTGGAAGATGCAGGCGCGAAGGTCGACATCAAGTAATGATTGGCGAAGCGATCTTGACCCTGTCCTGACATCGGGGCGACTAAGATTACGAGTTATTTTTAATTTGAAGTGCTATTTAGTTCCGCGTTTTTAAGGCGGGCTGGGAGCTTTAAGCTCCCGGCCTTTCCTTGTTTACAAGCGTCAGGATTTAAATGTTTAGTAAATGGATCGAAACTTTTCGCCTAAGCGCAGGTTTAATGCGTGCGTTTAGGCCTCAAGTTTTACCTACCTTAAGTTTTACCTCAAGGGCAGCGAGGCCACGCTGCCGCAACCGTAAAAGAGAAGCGTGCATGAGCTATTCCTTCACTGAAAAAAAGCGTATCCGTAAAGATTTTGGTAAGACCCACGCGGTGTTACCGACGCCAAATTTGCTGAAAATTCAGCTGGACTCCTATAAGGAATTTTTACAGCTTGATGCTGACCCGAAAGCACGCCCAAATAAGGGTTTGCATGCAGCCCTGACTTCGGTGTTTCCGATTGTTAGCTACTCTGGCTATGCCGAGCTGCGCTATGTGAGCTACCGCTTAGGTGACGCGGCATTTGATGTGCGCGAGTGCCGTCAGCGGGGTTTGACCTACGGCGCGCCGCTGCGCGTACAGGTTCAACTGTATATTTTTGACAAAGAAAGCTCAAATAAAGCCGTCAAGTATGTGAAAGAGCAGGAAGTGTACATGGGCGAATTGCCGCTCATGACTGACACCGGCACCTTCATTATTAACGGCACCGAGCGCGTGATCGTCAGTCAGCTGCACCGCAGCCCAGGCGTGTTTTTCGATCACGACAAAGGCAAAACCCACAGCTCCGGTAAGCTTTTGCACAATGCCCGCGTGATTCCGTATCGCGGCTCGTGGTTGGACTTTGAGTTTGACCCGAAAGATGCGCTGCATACGCGTATTGACCGTCGCCGTAAATTACCGGTCACCATTTTGCTGCGTGCGCTCGGCTTTACCAATGCGCAAATGCTGAAAACGTTCTTTGATATGAATAGCTTTGAGCTGAAAGCCGATGGCGCTGCGCTCAAGCTGATTCCTGAGCGTTTGAAAGGCGAAACCCTGCCGTTCGATTTGAAGTTGGCTGGCAAAGTGTTGGTTGAAGCGGGTAAGCGCGTGGCATCGCGTCACGTTGCTGCGCTTGAAAAAGCCGGCATGACCGAAATGGAAGTGCCTGACGATTATCTGTTGGGCCGTATTTTGGCGGACGACGTTGTTGACGGTAAATCCGGCGAAATTTTGGCGATCGCGAACGATATTTTGTCCGAAGAACACCTGGAAAAATTCCGCGAATCCAAGATTAAGTCTATTGACACGCTTTGGACCAACGATTTAGATCGCGGCCCATTTATTTCGAATACGCTGCGCGTCGATTCGACTCGCAATCCCTTGGAAGCGTTGGTCGAAATCTATCGCATGATGCGCCCAGGCGAGCCACCGACCAAGGAAGCCGCGCAAAACTTGTTCGGCAACTTGTTCTTTGCGCCAGAACGTTACGATCTTTCGTTTGTCGGCCGTATGAAGTTCAATCGCCGCGTCGGTCGTAAAGAAGAAACCGGCCCTGGCATCTTGGACAATGAAGATATTTTGGCCGTTATTAAAACGCTGATTTCAATCCGCAATGGTAAGGGCCAAGTCGATGATATCGATCACTTGGGCAACCGCCGTGTGCGCTCGGTCGGTGAAATGGCGGAAAACGTATTCCGCATCGGCTTGGTGCGCGTTGAGCGCGCCGTCAAAGAACGTTTAAGCCTAGCCGAAGCCGAAGGTTTGGCACCGCAAGAACTGATTAACGCCAAGCCAGTGGCCGCCGCGATCAAAGAGTTCTTTGGTTCAAGCCAGCTGTCGCAGTTTATGGATCAAAACAATCCCTTGTCCGAAATTACCCACAAGCGTCGCGTCTCAGCGCTTGGACCCGGCGGTTTGACGCGCGAACGCGCAGGCTTTGAAGTGCGCGACGTGCATCCAACGCACTATGGTCGTGTCTGCCCAATCGAAACGCCAGAAGGCCCGAACATCGGTTTGATTAACTCGCTTGCGGTCTTTGCACAAACCAATCGCTACGGCTTTATTGAAACGCCGTTTCGCAAAGTGGTGGACGGCAAAGTGACCGCTGAATCTGAGTTCCTATCCGCTATTGAAGAGTTAGATCACGTCATTGCGCAGGCGTCTGCGGTTATTGATAAGAATGGCAAGATGACGGAGGAATACGTCACCTGCCGTTTGAATGGCGAAACTTTAATGAAGCTGCCGTCGGAAGTGCATTACATGGACGTTTCACCGATGCAGACCGTTTCGGTCGCCGCCGCATTGGTGCCGTTTTTGGAGCACGATGACGCGAACCGCGCGCTTATGGGTGCAAACATGCAGCGTCAAGCTGTGCCGACCTTACGCGCAGAAACGCCGCTGGTTGGAACCGGTATTGAACGCGCCGTGGCTATGGATTCGGGCGTGACCGTGAATAACCGTCGCGACGGCGTGATCGAACAAGTCGACGCTGGCCGTATTGTAGTCAAGGTCAACGAAGACAAGCTGGAAGGCGAAAACGACGCGGGCGTGGATATTTACACGCTGACCAAGTACGCGCGTTCGAACCAAAACACCTGTATCAATCAGCGTCCATTGGTTAAGCCCGGTGATATCGTGGCAAAGGGCGACGTGCTGGCTGACGGTCCATCGACCGATTTGGGCGAGCTGGCGCTCGGTCAAAACATGTTGATCGCGTTTATGCCGTGGAACGGCTACAACTTCGAAGATTCGATTTTGTTGTCTGAGCGCGTGGTGAAAGAAGATCGCTACACGACGATTCACATCGAAGAGCTAACCTGCACCAGCCGCGACACCAAGCTGGGGCCCGAGGACGTGACCGCCGATATTCCAAACGTTTCGGAAGCGGCACTTTCGCGTCTGGACGAATCTGGCGTGGTTTACATCGGTGCAGAAGTCAACGCCGGCGACATTCTGGTCGGCAAAGTCACGCCTAAGGGCGAGACGCAGTTGACGCCAGAAGAAAAATTATTGCGTGCAATTTTCGGTGAAAAAGCGTCCGACGTTAAGGACAGCTCCTTGCGTGTGCCGCCCGGCATGGATGGTACGGTCATTGACGTGCAGGTCTTTACCCGCGATGGTTTGGACAAAGACAAGCGTGCGCAACAAATCGAGCAAGTTGAACTCAAGCGCGTGCGCAAAGATTTAGACGATCAAATGCGTATTTTGGAAAGCGCCATCTTGCGTCGTTTGGAAGATCAACTGGTGGGTGCGACCTCGAACGCGCTCGGGCCACATGGCCTGAAGAAAGGCGATTTACTCACCACGGTTTATCTCAATAAGCTCAAAAAAGATGAGCTTTTTGCCTTACGCCTGAAGGAAGAGTCAGCCGCCGATACCTTGGCAAAGGCGATTGAACAAATTGCACGCCACCGCGTTGAGTTTGATAAGCGTTTCGAAATCAAGAAAGGCAAAATCACCCAGGGCGACGATTTAGCACCGGGCGTGTTGAAAGTGGTCAAAGTCTATATGGCGGTCAAACGCCGTATTCAACCAGGCGACAAAATGGCCGGCCGCCACGGCAACAAGGGTGTGGTCAGTCGCGTCGTGCCTGTGGAAGACATGCCGTTTATGGCGGATGGCACCTCGGTCGATATCGTGCTGAACCCGCTCGGCGTGCCTTCGCGGATGAATATCGGTCAGGTGCTGGAAACGCATTTGGGCTGGGCAGCTAAAGGTGTCGGCTTAAAAATCGGTCGCATGTTGGACGAGAAAGCCAAAGTCAGCGACCTGCGTAAGTTTATTGACCGCGTCTACAACGAAAAATCCTCCGCCCCGGATGTACGTCTGGATGAGTTCAGCGATGAAGAATTAGTCGCGATGGCGGGTAATTTGCGCAAAGGTGTGCCGACCGCAACACCCGTGTTCAACGGCGCGACTGAAACCGAAATCAAGCGCATGTTAGAGCTTGCCGATTTGCCGACTTCCGGCCAAACCACGCTGTATGACGGCCGCACGGGCGATGCGTTTGAGCGGGAGGTGACGGTGGGCTATATGTATATGCTCAAACTCAACCACTTGGTCGATGACAAGATGCACGCGCGCTCGACCGGTCCATACTCGCTGGTAACCCAGCAGCCGTTGGGTGGTAAAGCGCAGTTTGGCGGACAACGTTTCGGGGAAATGGAAGTCTGGGCGCTGCAGGCGTATGGCGCGAGCTACACGCTGCAAGAAATGCTCACCGTCAAATCAGACGATGTGCAAGGGCGCAACCAGATGTACAAAAATATCGTCGATGGCGATCACCAGATGGTTCCGGGCATGCCCGAGTCCTTCAACGTGCTGGTCAAAGAAATTCGCTCGCTCGCGATCAACATTGAACTCGAAGATAGCAAGGCTTAAGGAGTCACACCGATGAAAGATTTACTCAATCTATTTACGCCGCAAAAACCGGCGCAGGACTTCGACTCGATTCGTATTTGCTTAGCATCGCCTGCGCTAATCCGCAGCTGGTCGCATGG
>JAYUUS010000013.1:0-6491 GCA_043754435.1 Rhodanobacteraceae bacterium | reverse complement strand
ACGTCAAAGTAACTCCAAACCTTTGGTGCGCCACTGGCTTCGATTTGGCGTCTAAAAATCGCACCGCTGGGGCAAGTGACGGCGTTTGTGCCTTGGCCGGTGCACCAGCGATACGTGGTTGTGGAGCTTGAGCCCGCCTCGCTGGCAGCGTAATAGTCACGTCCAAGCGCGCCCCGAAGCATGTTCATGCGCACGCCATTCGCATCTTCGCTCGAGGTGACTTCGCCAAATTCATCGCGGCTTAAAATTGAGCCGGTGATGCGCTCCGTCCATTCCTTCACTGCCACTGCCGGGTCATAAAACGCGCCGCTGGTTGAAATCGCAAAGCGGCCATCCGCTTCAAACTGGGTGCGGGCAAAGCGGCGAATGCTGGTGCTTGTCGGGTGGAAACGCATCGGGTTATCGGCATTCCCAGGATCACGGCACAGGGTTTCGCTGATGTCGCTGGAGCAGGTGTAAGCGGCGGTTTTGTTGCCGAATACATCGAAGTCGTAGTAGGTATTGGCGGCGTAACTGAGCGGGTCGCCACCACTCGATGCAGCGGAAATACGCTCATAATTTAATAATTTAGAGCTCGCGGATTGATACGTAAACTGGGTGTCGCGCGTTAAGGTAGTGAAGCTAAGTTCACCCGCCTGCTTAACGCCGTGGCTGACGCTGGCAGACATGAGCCGCCCGAGCCGCCAGTTTGTAAGGTCATCGACGTAGACGTTTTGCACCGTCATTTCCCGCAATTTGCCGACACCGCTGCCACCTGTAGGCTCCAGATCGCTTGGAATTCCTGCGGTTGTGGTTTGATTGAGCGTTAAGTTGCCCAAACCATCGGCGTAGCAGTTAACGGCAAAAACTTCCGCCGTGGTGCGGTTGCCAGCGCTGCCTTGTAGCTCGTAGCTCAGATCCTGACTGCCCAACAGGTAAACGAATAGGCCTTGCGCTTTGCCGCCGGGATTGAAGCTGTTCGGCACCACGCCGTTGCTCAAGATCATTGCGCCCTCCGACATTTGCAGCTGTGGTGCAGCGCCAGTGAAGCATTGCGCGCCGCCGAACGGAGCTGGGCATTGCGCGACGCTGCCGTTGGCACTCTGACAAGCCATGGCATGCCCAGAAAATTTAACTTGACGATTGATGCTGATATTGAGTGTCGGAAATCCTGCGTTGAGCTGTGTGCAATTATCCGACCCCCGCCCGGCACCTCGGCAGGCAGATTGCATATAAGCGCCATCAACAACGTAGCTCATCGACTGATAGGGTGCACCGATATAGGGAAAGGCTTGGCTGTAGGTAGAAACACTGGCCATGTGGCACGTTGTCTGGCCTGGCCCGCAGTTTTGTGCGCCGCTGCCGTCGTAGTTGCCATCGAAGGTCACGACTTCCCGAAAGCCTAAAAAGCCGCGTCCGCCGCCCTGCACTTTGGCACCGGCGTAGCGATAGTTGAGCGTGCTCAAGGCATTTGGGTTTGATTGCGTAGGCGCTGAACTCGTGACTTTACTGACCACATACATCGGCATCAGCAAATCTTGCACAGGGGATTTGCGGCCATAAATCAAGCTGTTGCGGCTGTTTTGATCGCGCCGATAAATATCGCGATTAGTCAGTGGCAGATAGTCAATGGTGGTTTGTGCGCCATAGCCATTGTTGATCGTCAAAATCACATCTTTCGGCGCAAATTGACTGCTCACGGCGGAAGTGCCAGTGCGAATGTTGTCGTTGATATTAGGCGGCGACTGCAGCGCCAGGAAATCTAAGCTGGCATCGCCGTCGAAGTCCATAAAAAAGCTTGAACCGTGCTGAAAGGCGTTCGCAGCACAGCTGGCTACGCTACAACCCGGCATCAGGCTGGCAAAGCCGTCCAAAACCCCCTCTGAATTGGCGTACAAAACTTGGTAGGGGCCATCGGTAATGTCGGCACCGGGGCGAAAGAGTACATCGGTGCGGCCATCGTTATTAATATCAATCAGGTGACGATCACTGCGTTGATCGAATGGCACCCCTATTTGCCGATACGCTTTAGCGCCACGTAAACCGGTGCCCAAATAGCTGGTGCACAGTTCGTTGGAAATCGCCGGATTGGGTTTGTAGCAATAGAGCAAATCCGACAAGCCATCGCCGTTGAAATCGGCGGCTTCACCTTCGACTTGGAGCGCAGCGTCACTGGCATTGAGATCGGAACCCGTGCCGGTAATAAATTTCATGCTCAAGCTGGCGCTGCTTTCATCTCGGCTGGCGATTGACATCCAAATTTTTTGATTGCGAAACAGCTCAGGGATTCGCATGGGATTTTCACCCGCTGCAACCGTCATCAGCAGATCCGCACGGCCATCGCCATTAATATCGCGCAGGTTTTGTCCGGTTTTAGCAAAACTTCGCAGCAGGCAATCTCCGCATACGATGTAGCTAGGCACCGCAGACTCATAGTCGATGCTGTACTCGGGCGAATACTCAAACACGCCAGCGGCATTGCGCTCTAAAAAGCGTGCAAATATGCGATAAGTCAGGGGATTCGCATTAGTTCGCTTCGGATACACCGCATCTAAAACGCCATCACCGTTCAAATCACCAAACTGCAGCGTGCCTGGCGAAGTGGATTGCCCGGTGTGAATCGTTACCGGAATCTGTGTGGTGATCGAGGGAAGGGCCTCAAAGCCCACAAACGTCGACGACGCCAAATACACGCGC
The DNA here is from genome assembly GCA_043754435.1 of Rhodanobacteraceae bacterium. GTDB lineage: Bacteria > Pseudomonadota > Gammaproteobacteria > Xanthomonadales > SZUA-5 > JANNYA01. Next base: position 3,815 of record JAYUUS010000013.1, on the reverse strand, counting down.
CAAAACGTGGGCTCGGATGCGAGCGGACGCTGTGCCAGCAGCAAATCGTCGCGGCCGTCGCCGTTGTAGTCCAACAGCTGCCAAAACGGCGCGACAAAGGTGTTACTGTTTGGGTTAACGGTGTCCCAGCCGGTGCAAATACTGTTGATTGGCGCGCCGATCACCATCCGGCCCTGTGCATCTTTAGTAGCTTTGGAGATTTGCAGCGTTGAACTTGCGCAGGTATTTGAGGTGTCTCGTGCCCATACCAGTTCGGTACGGCCATCGCCGTCAATATCGCCAAACTTAGAATCAGCGAGTTCACCCAAAGCAGTAGAAGATGCGGTCTTCTCAAGCGTAGCGGTAGTTTGTGCGGCGCTCCAGATAAACGTCGTCGGGCGCAGACATACTGCTTGCGTACTGTCACGGCATTCCAAAAACGAACTCAATAAATCACTACCACTGCCGCTGACAGAACTCTGATAACTGAGCGAATAAAACCGCACCGGGTTGGAGCCAAACAAACTGGTGATATTTTCTAGGCGTTTGCTACGCACAAAACGGCTGCCACCGCTGTAGCCCGTCTGCCAATTGGGAGCGTTTAAGTCCGAATACTGCATAACAATCGACGCGTACGGCGCGACTGCGGCGTGTGTCCCGGCGGCGTTAGAGTAACGGGCAAAGCCGGTGTACTCCACGCGCTCCAACAGCAACTCACTTTTATCTGGGTCGTTCAAATAGCGATAATCGATGTAATTGCCGTTGGAATCGATCATGCGATTCATCGCCCACGCGGAGGCCTCATTGCGTTGGATCACATTCCCGGCAGCGTCGAGCGTGTTGGCGTATAGATAGGCGTCCGCGCGGTTCGCGGCCACGCGCGTCAGCGAACAAAGCCCAGCGCTGAGCGCACAGCCATTAAAATCCCCGTACCAGCCGGTCGTGCCATCGCGCCGCTGTACCCGAAACGCGCGCGGCCCGGTGGCGGGTGTAGCATCGTAAATCGCGGTGACGCGGGTAAACGCGTCCAATTCCAAGCGAAATACATTCGCGACAACGGTGCCGTTCGCCGTCAACTCGGGTAGCAAGCGCTGACCGTCCAAACAAAATTTATCGGTCAGGGAAAAGTTGATTGGATCTGGGTAGCCATCAATCGGCTGCTCGCCGGCGTCCAAAAAATCCCCGGATTCACGCGTTGCGCGGCAGCGCGAAATACTGCTATTACCGGATAAATTCCAGCCCTTCCCCAGCGCGCCTTCGCCGGAGTTTGACGAATACGCCAGCGTCAAGCTGGGCGCTGTGCCTGCGGTGCCTGGCAAAACATACAGTGGAATCGCATAAGTCGCGGAACCAGATTCATCAACGCGAAACTCCCCGGCGGAACTGCCAACGGCGTCTGAGATCGGATCTCGGGCGGGTTGGGAAAATGCTGAGGCTATAAAAAAGCTGAGCGCTGCAGCGAGAACGAATCGGAAACGCGTTGTTCGGAAAACCATGAAATCCCCATGCTTTTTTCTTACTCATTGCCGTAAACGTCATCTACGGAAATTTCGTATCACAAAATTTTCACTACGCTGATTTTGTTTATTTGCGCGTAACTTTGACCGCCAAAGCAGTTCACAAAAATGTTCGCCCAAGGGACCAGTGGTTTTCTTCTCCTTCTTTTGTTTGGTTTTGGGGGCGTGCTTTTGTTGCGGACATAAAAAACCCACGCGGTGATCGGGTGGGCTTCGGGGACTGACCGTGCAGCCAAAGAGCTGTGTTGGATTAGATTTCGATTTCGACGGTCGGCAAGTCAGGGGCTTCACCGCTCAAATGTCCAGGGATTCATTTGTTTGATGCCCTCGCGCGTTCGTTGTTTGATTTGCTCAGGGTGAGAATTTTTTCATGACTTTTGAGTGCTTGCAGGGCGTTTACATCGCCTACTCCCTAACCAGCGCTGACGAGCCGTGTTTAAGTTCGCCAAAAAGCAATAAAGCGCGCGCATCATTCGCGTCCTTGCAATCGCTGGCTTCTTTATGTCGAAACAATCGCGCCATTCAATCCTTCGCCAAGCATTCGTCGTAGGTGCAGGCGTAGCGGCGATAGGCTTCGCATCTGCCGCTGGCGATCCGTTACATCACGCCCTCGAAGCCACGTTATCCGTGCCCTTTATCGTGCCCACTGGAATTTCGCGCGATATTCTTGTGCAGGCCGAGTTTCCAGGCTCGCCGATACGCACCGAGTTGTTTGGCAAAGTGCTCGTGCGAGACCCAAGCGGAACAGTGATTTCCATACAACCGCTCGAACTCAACTTAGTGCAATCAGCGAGGGCGGCGAACACGGTGCATTGGCCACCTACGAATATGCCAACAGAAGCGCTTGCACCGGGGTTTTACACCGCCACACTCGAGGCTACAGCACTTGAACCGTGGTTATTGGGACGGCTCGCAGGCGCTGACAACGCCTTAGATCGTGTCAATCTGGCGCTAGCGAGTTCACCTAACGGTCGCATAGAGCAAGTATGGGATTTTCAAGTGGGTTCTGTGGCTCCGCCTACGATGCCTGCCTTTTCTGGGCTTAACCGTCCTGGTCAAGCACTCCGAGCTGACCTACCATTTCCCTACACCGTTTATTTGGGTAATTTTCACAGTCAAACTAACCACAGTGACGGCGGCGGTGCCGTTGCGACGTGTTCAAGTTCTCAAGGCGCGCAAACGGGCGAGTTCGGCCCTGCCGATGCATTCGTATTTGCGCGAAATCGCGGGCTTGATTTTCTGATGGTGTCTGAACATAACCACTATTTTGACGGTAGCAGCGGTACCAACAGCAGCGCGACTCCCGCTGCTGCTATCGCGCTCTACCAATCCGGCCTGACTGCGGCGAGCCAGTTTACGATGAGCTTCCCTGAATTTCTCTCCATCTATGGGATGGAATGGGGCGTCATTAGCAATGGCGGGCATCTCAATGTAATCGGATCAAGTGTTTTGTGGGGTTGGGAATACAACGCGCAAAGCCAATTACTGGCGGGCATGCTAACGCCGAAAAGCGATTACGCCAGCTTGTATGCCACGATGCGAGCCGCCGGCACGATTGGGCAGTTTAACCATCCAGACAGCACGGGTTTTCAGATCAACGGCGTGGCGCTGGGTTATAGCGCAGATGGAGACGAGGTGATGGTGATGAGTGAAATTCTTAATTCCTCCGCGTTTTCCAACAACGTCACCGAAACGGAAACCGGGCAATCGAGCTACGCCTCTGTTTTTAATCGCTTGTTGGAGCGCGGATATCACGTTGCTCCGAGTTCTAATCAAGACAATCACTGTGCGAATTGGGGTGCCAGCTTTACCAACCGCACTGCAGTACTCATCCCGATCGGAACCGCGTTCAACCAGTCAAGCCTAAACGACGCATTGCGCGCACGTCGTGTGTTTGCAACGACGGATAAAACTAGCCAGATTGTCTTGTCCGCAGGTGCCCATATCATGGGCGAGCGAATTACTAATACAGGACCGATTACCCTCAACGTGTTTTATTCAACGTCGGGCACATCCTCAGTCGCGCGAGCGGAAATTTTTGAAGGTGTCCCCGGCCGCAATGGCACTGTCACCCAATTGGTGCAGGCGGCAACGACAACGCTAACGCCGACGGTCGGTGAGCATTTTTACTATGCAAAAGTTACGCAGGCCGATGGAAAATTACTCTGGTCTGCACCGCTATGGATCACGCAAATAAACGACGCAATTTTTTCGGATCGGTTTGAATGAGTGCGCCGGCACAAACCGGCAAAGCGTAGGGGGTGCAAGTCCCCTCCAACAAAAGGAGTAGCGAACCATGTTTGTCCCCGAGTCATGCGA
>JAYUUS010000012.1:0-19762 GCA_043754435.1 Rhodanobacteraceae bacterium | reverse complement strand
ACCTGCACTTGCTTTGGATCAAGCCCAACCTCTAAACACAGCGCCTTCCACAAAAACAACAGCGCCGCGCGCGGATTTTCTTGTAAATCCTGGCCTTTGTTGCTGTGGTAATTGGTGTAAAAAACAAAGCCGCGTGCGTCCACGTCTTTCAGCAAAACGGTGCGCGCAGAAATTGCGCCATCGGCACCGGCGGTCGCGACTGTCATCGCTGTCGGTTCCGTATCGCCGCTGGCGCGCGCCGCGTTCAACAGCATACGAAATTCTTGCAGGACTTCAGCGGGGGGTGGAATAAGGTTTGTCGTCACGATCATGCACTCAAAAGGGTTTCACAACCACTAAAGCGACGATGGCAATTAAAAATCCCGCCGGAATTTCATTAAATAGCCGCATCCATTTGCTGGTTTTAGTGTTGCTGCCCGCAGCGATTTGCTTCGACAAAATCCCGCAATAAATAAAATAGCCAAACAAAAGCGCGACCAGCAAAAGCTTGGTATGCAGCCAACCTTGTTTCATATATAGCGGTGACAGCTGCACGTGGCTAATCAAGAGCGCCATGCCAAACAGCAGCATCAGGCCAAATGCCACATGCCCGAGCAGATACGTCCGGCGCTCCCATTCAATGAATTTAGCGCGCGTTTCTGAGTCCTTGGTTTCAATGTGATACACCATCAGGCGCGGCAACATAAACAGCACGGCGAACCAAGTCACCATGAAAACAATGTGGAAGGTTTGAAGCCAAGCCATAATTTCTATTCCTATTATTTTGATGAAATTTTATTTGCGTTATGGTGAAATTCTTGGTGAATCATTCGACTTTCGGCAGCATCGCAACAAACCGCGCTTCCATCGTTGCCGCAACGCCGCCGTCTGCCGTGCGAACCTCTGCGCGTATGATCGCCGCCGCTTTGCCTTTCAACGTCAAGGTTTCGGTGAATTGATTTAGCGCTTGGGGGCTCAAATTCGCGTGTACGGTAAAATCCGCCCAAATCGGGGCGATATAAACGATCCGGCTGGTGTGGACAAAAATATCGCTGGGCAGGTTTTGCGCCCAAGTGTGCACCCGCAGCACGCTCCAGCACGCAAGCGTGAGTAAACTCGCCAAGCTGCCGCCAAAGGCGCAGCCTTTATCATTGATATTCGGCGTTAGCGCGGCATTGAAAACCACGAGGCCCTCGTTGCTCTGCGCTACTTTTAAGCCGAGCACGCGCACTAGCGGAATGGTGTCGTGCAGTTCCGTTTCTAGACGTTGTTCCATTGATGCTATTGAGTCGATCATTTAGCGCAACTTAAAAAAGGCGGGATTGACGGCTAAGCGCAGCGCGTCGAGACGCAAACGCGCGGTCGGCAAGGCCGCTTGCAGGCCAGCAAGCCGGGCTTCGAGGGTGCTGATTTCGCTTTCGCGCACGCTGGCGTTGAGGCGTTTGAGCGCTTTGAGCCGCGTTAATTCGGCGTTGATTTCTTCCTCAGCAAAACCGGTGGCGGCGTTTGCCAGCTTGAGTGCAATCGGTTCGGCGTTATTGCGTGCGCCCTTCACCATTTCGGGAATTAAGGTATTCAAAACGCGCCGCAGCGGCTGCAAATTGACCTGCTGTTCGTCCGCGCGCTTGATCGCGCGATCACTCGGGCGCCAATCGCGCGCGGTCAGCTTGGTGTCGATCACCACGCGCATCGGTTGCGGCGGCAGATAGCGATCTGCATCCAGTTTGCGATCCGCCACGCACTCCAGCACAAAAATACATTCCAAAAGCGCGATTTGCTGCGGCAGCTCGGGGTCAACAATGCAAGCGACATTACCTTCTTCCGAGCCGAGCAGAATTTCCAGGCCGGTCTGAATCAGTGGATGATCGATTTTCAGTAATGGCACGTCGTCGCGGCCCAAAGCAAAACTGCGATCAAAGCTAAATGTGGACGCTTGGGTGCCTAAGCCGGTGAAGTCAGGGTTGTTAATCATTTCGGGATCAAGCAACCAAGTGCGCGGGCGCAATTCGTCTGCGCTGACACCATAATTTTCCAGTAGCCGAATGCAGAACTCATCCGCACCCGGATCGGCATCTTCTTGGCCCATTGCGTGCGCCAACGCCAGCCCGCCGGCACCCCTCTGTGCGGCCAGCTCTAACAAGCGATCCCGGCCGGCGTGGATACGTTCGGCAAATTGCGCATGCAGCGCATGGGTTTCTTCGATCAGCTTAGCCGCGTTGGCGTGGCAGCCGGAACTGCCATCCGCCAAATGCAGCGCGGTTTGCGTCAAGCGCTCACCAAAACGGCGCAGCAATTCGCGGCCATCGGCCGGGCTTTGCGCAAAGCCGCCAATGCCGTGCTCATGCCAATCCAGCACCAAGGCTTGCGCGCTGTCTTTCAACACGCACGTATGAATTTTGATCTCTTCGCTTTGCCCAATCCGATCTAAGCGGCCGATGCGCTGCTCCAGCAAGTCTGGATCGAGCGGCACATCCCACAGCACTAAATGATGCGCGAATTGGAAATTGCGGCCTTCAGAGCCAATTTCCGAACACAGCAGCATGCGGGCACCTTCTGGGTCAGCAAAATAAGCGGCGTTGCGATCCCGCTGCGCTAGGCTTAGCGCCTCGGTAAAGCGCGCCACTTTAACGCCGGAACGTAAGCGCAACGCCGATTCCAATTGCTGCACTTTGTAAGCGTGGCGACAGATCAGCACGAGCTTCGCCGGGCTTAATTCTTCAATCAGTTTGAGCAGCCAGGCGAAACGCGGGTCGTGTGTGAGTGCGCGAATTTCCGGGTTTTCTTGGTCGGCCAACACTTCGGCTTTCGCGGCCACAGGCAGCTCGGTCTGGCCGATGTCGCGTTTGAATTCCAATAATAGCCGTGCTTTCAGCGCTTCATCATGCGCGCTATCCAAACGTTCCGCGTGCAATACCCGCGCCGGAAAACCACCAACGCTCACGCGTCGATTGCGCACCATCACCCGCCCGGTACCGTGGCGATCAATCAATGCATCTAATAGTGCGGTGCGCTCGCGCGCGTCGCTGTCAATACGAATTTTTGCGGCTAAATTGGGCTCATCCGACAGCACCGCACTCAGTTTTTTGATGACTTTGTCGGTCAGCGGTGCCTCGTCTTGCAGCGCTTCGGCTAACTTCGAGATGCTTTGATAGCTTGCCGCTTCTTTCTCAAATACGGAAAAATCATGGAAGCGCGCCGGGTCAAGCAAGCGCAAGCGCGCAAAATGCCCGGCTAAACCCAATTGCTCGGGCGTGGCGGTCAGCAAAATAACGCTGGGTGTTGCCAGGGCAATGGTTTCGACCAGCTGATATTCCACACTGGCTGCCTCCTCGCTCCACTGCAAATGGTGCGCTTCATCGACGATTAGCATATCCCAGCCCGCATCCGCCGCTTGACGCGCGCGTTTGGGCGAGGCGGATAAAAAAGCCAAATCGGTCAATACGATCTGATCGTCTTGAAAAGGATTGCGGCCTTCACCCGTGGCTTCGATTGACTCCACGCGTTCTTCATCAAAAATCGCGGTCTTTAGATTGAAGCGCCGCATCAGCTCGATAAACCACTGATACACCAGTGCTTCCGGCACGATAATCAGCGCGCGTGAAACCCGGCCGCTAGCAAGCAGGCGGGTCAAAATCAAACCGGCCTCAATGGTTTTGCCTAAGCCCACTTCATCGGCAAGCAGCATCCGTGGCTCAGGCTGCTTGAGCGCCAAATCCACCACCTGAAGCTGATGTTTGAGCAGGGAAATTTTGGCGGAATACAGGCCATTGGCGACCGACGAGCGCAACTTCGCGCGGCGCTCTAGCGCTTCAACCCGCAGCGCATAGCGCAAATTGGTGTCCAAGCGGCCGGCGATTAAGCGCTCATCCGCCTCGCCTGCGGCCTGTTGATCGTCAAGTTCACCTTCGCTAAATGTCACATCCCCGCACTGATAGCTGCGCAGGCCGCTCGTTTCGGTAACGTGCGTAACTTCATGCTTCTCGCCGCGCCGTAACACCACATCGCCCGGTTTGAATTCAGGGCGCGCCAGCGGCGCGCTAGCCTGCGCGTATTGCCTGACGATGCCGGAAAGCGTAAATACTACCTGCACTGCACGCCCCTCAACGCGCATCACCGTGCCTAAGCCAAGTTCAGGCTCTGCGTTGCTGTGGTAGCGCTGTCCAGGAATAAAATGGGGGGAGGTAGAACTCGTCATAGCCGCAATCCGTCGCGTGATTTTCGAGGTGAATCTTAGTGCAATTTGCACGCGTACGGATGAATCGCAGAGGTGATTAGCTTGCCGGTGCAATTAAGCGCCAACGGCGCGAACCACTACAGCCTGGGGCAACGCTGGCGTTGCCCCAGGCTAAGATGGTGTTGGGCGTTCCGCCCACAGGTTTAGAAACTAGCGCAAAACTCGGTTCCCAAAGATACCGTCAAACGCGTGAAATTGTAATCCTGCGTACCCCAGGGCGTTACCGCGCGCATGCGCAGCTGATTGCAATTTAAAAATTCTAGCTCGACGGAGCCAAAATTTTCGACGCGAATTTGGCTGCTTTGAAAGGCGCTGCCAAAGCGCGTACCAAGCGGGCGCAGCAATACACCCGTCGCTTTACGCGTAGGGCCGGTAGTCGAAAGCTGCGACTGCATCGTAAACCAAGCTTGCTCACCGGTCGGGGAATAGCTGAAAAACGCCATCGCTACGCTCAAATCGTTTTGCACCGTGATCGTTACGCCTTCACCGGCACGATTCGCATCGAACCAACTGCCGCTCAAACCCGTGTCGTTGCGCTGCGCTTGACGGGTATTACAAGGTATTTGTTGGCGCGAAATTTGCTCGACATCACGTACTTCCGAGCCGAAGCCTTCGGGGCCGGTGAATGCCAGCTTGCCGCGCCCACACTCGGTCAAAACAAGATTTAGACTGCCCCAGCGCTCCGCGCGCACGTCGTTTGGGTTGAACGTTGCGCCAAAGCGTGCGCCTTTGGTGCGGTACAAATCGTCAATCGCGATGCCGTTTTCGGTAATAGTGCCGGTGCCCGTCAGCCAAAGTTGCTCGGCAACTTCACCCGTTTTTGGATAGCTGAAAAAATTAACCAGAGCGCGCCCGCCCGGCAAGGCTTCAACCTTCAAACCCTCGCCTGAGCGCGACGGCGTGTACCAATCGCCATTGACACCGCCATCCACTGCCGGCTGGTTTACCAACGCGGCACGCGTTTTGATTTTGCTGCTTAATGGACTCAAGTTTTCCGCGCTAGCAAACCGGCAATTGCCGCCGACCGGTACGGATGCACAGGCGGCATTGAGCGAATTAATGCTCGGCCCAATGGGTGAAGGTGAGGTGGGCGTTTGCGGCTGCGACCAAGCGCGCAGCTGATTCCAACTGGCAATCACCTCGCCCTCGCTAAACCCACAGTGACTAGGCGTACTTTCTTGAACGAGCGCGCGTCGCCATTGATTTTCCGGCACTTTTCCTTCCAAAAAGCGCAAATGTTCAGGCACTACTAGGCCGTCGCCCGAAGTTGCGATCGTCAGCAGCTTAGCCCCTCCGATGCGCCCGCTAGGTGTGTATTGCCGGATTAGCTCAAAGCGCGCGACAGGGTCAGATTTAAGCCGACGGATGCTAGAATTTAACGTAGGATCACCGTAATCTAGCCCCTGGTTGTCAAAAGGCTGCAGCGGCGTGGTGGTGCCCGCTAGCCGAATGGCCCCCAGCTTTTTCGCGTCAAAAACTAAATCTGATACGGCAAAGGTTGAGTAAAACAACAGTTCGGCTAAAAATGCGTCTGGCGTTTTGGTTGCGGCCAACAGGCGCGCATGGCGTGATTGCATGCCATTCGATTGTAAAAAGGAGGGCACTTCAAAACCCACGCAGGCCGCCGCTGAGGTCACCACTTCTGCGTAAGTCACTGTGCTGCCACCGTTATCAACCGCGCCCGGTTTCAAAAGCCACGGGGTCGCAGCATTTCCGGCGGGCATTTCGCCGCCATTAGTGCCTTTACAAATCGAATCATAGACTAGGCGAAAGTCCATCGCCTGATCCCAAACGACAGAACCCGCCAGCGGCGGACACATGCTCAACACCCCGGTCACGGCGCTCAAACCCGGCACCTGTCCGGCTGCCACAAGCTCAGCTTGCTGTACGCTGACCAAGCCGCCTAACGAGCCGCCCGTCAAATAAACCGGCCCTAGATCGCTACTGAGCGAATTAAGCGTCAACTTATCTTTGACGGCTGCTACCAGTTCGAGCAAATCCACGCCGACCCGAAAAGTTGCCCAGCCCGTCGCGCTGTAGCTTGAGGCCGCAATCGCATAGCCCTGCGCCAGTATTTGTTTATTCAATGCTGCGTTGCCTAGCGATGGGTCGCCCGTTTCTGCTTCAAATTGAAAGCCATGGTTGAACACCACCAAGCCATCGCCTGCGCGCCAATTGGGCGGTGTTTGCAGTAAATAGTGCGCGCCAGCGGGTGTCGTGCCGCGAAACTCTGACGCATCGGCATAGGCTGCTTGCAGCACGCATATACAAGCCAACGAGCGATAAAAAGTGCGGGTTATGAATCTTGCGCCCATAAATGTGCTCCAATAAATTTGAACGTAAAACAGCTCTGTTCTCAAATTGTAGGCTGTGCGCTGGTAAATCTTATTCGCTTTTCATAAATATGTGAATCTGTGCGCAAATATCTCATGTGAACCCGCGCGCCTGCCGTGGCCGCTCAAACCCGGCTAAATCTTGTGAATTAGCCTGAATTTGCGTACCTTCTGGCCTCTTTTCTGAATTTCAGGATGCATCATGCGCTTTGAAAACGTCGCTATTGCCAGCATTTGCCATATTGAAGCGCCGCATGTGATTCATTCGAGCGAACTTGTACGCAAGCTGGGTGCAACGATGGACCGTTTGGGTATCCGTCGGGATGTCTTTGAAAATGTGGCTGGCATACGCTCCAGGCGCGTATTTGACCGGGATACTCCGCCCTCGGACGCGGCGGCGCAGGCGGGTGAATTAGCCATCGTTGATGCCGGCATTGAACGTAGTCAAATCGGCATTTTGATCAACACGAGTGTGTGCCGTGATTTTCTTGAACCCTCAACCGCCGCGATTGTGCACGGTAAGCTGGGCTTGGGCGAGGACTGCCTTAACTTCGACGTGGGCAATGCCTGTCTGGCATTTTTGAACGGCATGGACATTGCGGCGCGCATGATCGAACGCGGCGACGTGCAATATGCCTTGATTGTGGACGGTGAAAATAGCCGTCAAGTCTGTGATGACACGGTCGAACGCCTTGCGCGTGATGACACTACCGCTGAACAATTTCGTACGCAAATGGCGTCCATGACTTTAGGCTCAGGTGGCGTGGCGATGGTGATGGGGCATATTAAAGACCTACCCGATGGCCACCGCTACTTAGGTTCAGTCGCGCGCGCCGCAACGCAGTTTTCAAAACTCTGTTACGGCAACATCGACCGCATGTTTACCGACACTAAAATGCTGCTGATTGAAGGGCTCAAGCTCGCCACTAAAACCTATGCGGTGGCGCGCTCGATGTTTGGTTGGACGACTGAAGAAATTGATGAATTCGTCTTGCATCAGGTCAGCCGCGTGCACACTGAAGAGCTGGTGCGTATGCTGGGAATTGATCCGCATAAAGTGCTGACCATTTTCGCTGAGTTCGGCAATATCGGCCCCGCTTCGGTGCCGTTTACGTTGAGCAAGCTTAAGCAGCTAGGCCGTTTAACTAAGGGCAAACGCGTGGCGTTGTTTGGTATTGGCTCTGGGCTTAACTGCGCATTGGCGGAGGTAGTTTGGTGAATGCTGTGCTTCAGGCAAATGCCCTGGAATTGCGGGTAGGCTATATCGGCTTGGGCGCGATGGGCTGGCCAATGGCGAGTCACTTGGCGAAAGCAGGCATGCTGGTGGGCGTTTGCAACCGCAGCGCTGATAAATCGGCGCGTTTTGGGCAGGAATTTGGCGTATTAGCGCTTAGTTCGCCCGCAGATTTAGCTCCGCTCTGCACGGTTTTGCTGGTCAATGTATCGGCCGATCAAGACGTGTTAGAGGTGGTGCGCGCGGCGATGCCGGGAATTAAGCCGGGCTGCGTGGTGGTCGATCATTCCACCGTTAGCCCCCAAACCGCGCAAACGCTTAAAGTGGAACTAGCAAAATTGGGCGCTGAATTTCTGGATGCGCCCGTTTCCGGTGGCGTAGAGGGCGCGAAAAATGCCGCGCTCAGCCTTATGGTGGGTGGCGATGCAGCAACGTTAGCACAGGTCTTGCCGGTGCTAACGCTGATGGGCAAGCGCATCACACACATGGGCGGCGTTGGCAGCGGGCAAGCGACGAAAGCGGTCAATCAAGTCATTATTGCCGGTATCGCACAGGGCGTATGCGAAGCGCTTGCGCTTGCGGAAAAACTGGAATTGCCTTTCGACAAACTGCTCAGCGTCTTAACCGGCGGTGCCGCGAATTCGTGGTTTCTGGAAAAGCGCGGCGCAACCATGCTTAACGACGAGTTCGCCCATGGCTTTAAGCTCGGGCTGCTGCTAAAAGACTTGAACATTGCCGCCAGTTTGGGGCGGGATTTGGGACTAACGCAAACCGTGGTGCAGCAATCCATTAGCGATTACACCACCTTGGTTGCCCAAGGCCGTGGCGACGAAGAAATTTCCGCGTTGATTCGCAAAAAGCGTGGGGCTTAGCCGCGCACGCACTCAGCCGACTTTATGGCTCCAGTCAATCCAACCCTGACTGTAAGACAGCAAAATAAACGCGCCAAACACAATGCGATACCATGCAAAGCCGGTAAAGCTGTGCGTCGCGACGAATTTCAGCAGCCAGCGGATGCAAAAATACGCACTAATAAAAGCCGCTAATAATCCCAAACCCCAATAGCTGGCGTCCGCTAAATGCAGGTTATGTCGATCTTTAAATAGGCTGTAAACCGCAGCACCACTCAATACCACCAGTGCTAAATAAAAAGAAAACTCGGTTGCGATCTTGCGCGGAATGCCGAACAGCATGCCACCAATAATCGTGGCGCCCGAGCGCGACGTGCCGGGAAAAAGCACGGCTAGACACTGCGCCAATCCCACTTTTAGCGAATCACGCCAGTTTAAATCATCGAGTGACTGCACACGCGCATTTTGCCAGTCGGTTTTCGCAGCCGCCGCTTCGGCGAATAAAATAATAATACCGCCAATAATAAAAGCACACGCAACAATGACGGGCGTGAACATCTTGGCTTCAATAAAATCACCCAAAACTTTGGCCAAAATGATTACCGGCAAGCAGGCAACCACGACGTTAATGACAAAACGCTGTGACACTGCGTCTGTGGCGATTCCGGCAAGCGTTTTCAAAATACGCGCGCGAAATTCGATCAATACCGCAAAAATCGCGCCCATTTGAATCACAATCATAAAAACTTTAACATGATTAATATTAAAGTTAATCAAGCTATTGGCCAAAATTAAGTGCCCAGTGCTGGAAACCGGCAAAAATTCGGTTAATCCTTCTACAATGCCCAAAATGATAGCTTTGAGCGCTAAAAACCAGTCCATAAAATCCTTTTAGTGAGTCTATATCTGCGTTTTATTTAACCGAAAGTGCCATCTTAGGCAAACGCATATTCAACCGCTTATAAATTTCTTCGGTGATATTGCAGGTGCATTTGGCATTAAAATATAAGGTATCTTGAACCCGCAGCACGGCATCTGCCGCGCGCTCTTTTTTAAGCTCAGTTTCAATGGCGGCGATTGCAATATCCACTTGAGCGAGTGCTTTTTCATTGGCTGCACCCACGGCTTGTTGCTGCACGCTTGCGTCCTTCTGCAGCGCCGCAATTTGCAACAGCAATGCGGCCTTGCGCTGCTGATTCTGTCCGGTTTGGCCAGGTTTTCGTAATTGCTCAAGTTCGGCGGTCAGCGGTGCTACTTGTGCTTCATAAGTTTTTTGAATGCCTTGAATACGGATATCCACTTCTGCCAATAAACTCTTCAAAACATTGACCCGGGTAAACGCGTCGCGGGTATCAGAAATGAGGATATTTTTTAAAGCCGGAGCCGCTAATACGGGCGCGCAAAAACCCAGCGGCAAGAGCATGAAACAAATGCTTTTCATAGCGTTAGCGTAGCAATCCCGCGCAGCGGGATGAATTACGAAGCGGAAACGAAGTTTCTTCAAAGAAAACCTCACGGAGCTAAAAACTTCAGTTTTGCGCTGCGCACATCCAGCGCACGCGCCACTTCGGCGGAAATGTTTTCACCCACCAGGGCAAACTTCACCGCAATATCCGGCTCAATCACCACTTCAGCGCCCTTCGCTTTCGCAATACTTTCAACTACTTGCGGCAGGGCGACACGCAGATCGCTGAGCGAGGACTCCAGCGCTTCGGCGTATTTCGCGTTTAATGGCGCGGCTTTGCTGGTTTTCTGTTGTTGCGCCGCGAGCGCTTCTGCTTTTAAACGCGCAACGACTTTGGACAGCGTTTCAATTTTAGCGCTATCCGCAATTAAGATGAGATTGCCCGCCTGACAGACCGACACCAACAGGTACGCAGCAATAGCCGATACGCCACTCTTTTTTAGTGCTGTCCATAGATGTTTCATGAGCGCAGCCCAATGCCTTTTTCAATCATGCGCCAGCACAACAGCCACAGTGCTACCGCAATCGCCACCGTCATTCCCAGCGCCATCGTCAGTGAAACATCTGACTTGCCTAGAATACCGTAACGAAACGCTTCTACCATGTATAAAATTGGGTTTAAATGCGAAACTGCCTGCCAAAATGGTGGCAACAAACTTACCGAATAAAATACCCCGCCCAAATAAGTCAGCGGCGTTAAAATAAAGGTTGGGATAATCGCAATATCATCAAATTTTTTCGCATATACCGCATTAACAAAACCCGCCAGCGAAAAAACAATCGCAGTCAAAACAACCGTGACCAGCATAATCATTGGGTGCGCCACATTTAAATGGGTAAAAAACAGCGAAATCAACAGCACAATCGCCCCCACAATTAAGCCACGCACTGCGCCGCCCGCAATGTAACCGGCCAAAACTACCCAGCTGGGCGTCGGTGAAACCAAAATCTCTTCAACATATCGACCGAATTTTGAGCCAAAGAACGAACTGGAAACATTGCCATAGGCGTTTTGGATCACGCTCATCATCACCAAGCCTGGCACGATGAATTGGATATAAGAGAAATCCCCCATTTTACCAATGCGGCTACCAATTAAATTACCGAATATTAAAAAATAAAGCGTCATGGTAATTGCGGGTGGCACCAAAGTCTGGCCCCAAATACGCAAAATTCGGGAAACTTCTTTAATTACTATCGTTTTAAATGCAACCCAACTTGTATTATGGCTCATACGGATGCGCCTGCTTTATGGGTGGAATTACTCGGTGGACTATTTCCATCATTAACAATGCGGACAAATAATTCTTCTAGGCGATTCGTTTTATTCCGTAATGACTTTACCGCAACGCTAGCAGCGGAAAGTTTGTCGAATAAACCATTAAGTTCTAGCCCTTTGGGTACTTCTACTTCTAAAGTCTGCGAATCGACCAACACAACATTAAAGCCAGACAAAGCCGGCGGTGCATCAAGCGGCTTACTTAGATCCAGCACAAAGGTTTCTTTATCCAGTTTCGTCAATAAAGATTTGACGCTGGTGTTTTCAATAATTTGGCCCTTATCGATAATAGCGATATTGCGACACAGGCTTTCCGCTTCTTCTAAATAGTGCGTAGTCAAAATCACGGTGGTGCCCGCAGCGTTGATATCCTGCAAAAACTTCCACATCGAACGGCGAATTTCAATGTCTACACCCGCCGTTGGCTCGTCCAAAATCAGCAGCCTAGGCTCATGCACCATCGCGCGGGCGATCAATAATCGCCGTTTCATGCCGCCCGAAAGCGTGCGCGAAATGGCGTTGTGCTTGTCCCAAAGCTGTAGCTGATTGAGGTATTTTTCCGCCCTCGCCTTCGCTATTTCGCGCGGCACGCCGTAATAACCGGCTTGATTGACACAAATATCAAACGGCTTTTCAAACTGGTTAAAATTAAATTCCTGCGGTACTAAACCGATTTCACGCTTGGCCTGGGCGCGATTTTTGCGTAGGCTAGCGCCAAACACTTCGACATCGCCCTCGGTTAGGTTCACTAAGCTGGACGTGATGCCGATCAGCGTCGATTTCCCCGCACCATTGGGGCCGAGCAGTGCAAAAAAATCACCCGCCTGCACCGTTAACGACACGCCCTTCAGCGCCTGCACGCCGTTATCGTAGGTTTTTCGTAAATTGATGACGTTTAGCGCGTCCATAGTCTGACCTTCAATTGCTTGGCCTTCTTCATTGTCTAGCCTGAACTAATCCGAGGCGCGAAGTATCCGTTGGAGAGGTTAAGCGCGCCAGCTAAAAGGCAAGCAGATATGCTGCGCGCCTCTAAATAGTCAGAAAGCGAGGATCCGTAGATGGCCGCCCATTTTCCGCTCAAGTTGGTTAATAGCCGCATGTTGGCACCAGACGTGCGCCATTTGGTGTTTCAGCGCAGCGACGGGGACGTCTTAAACTATATTCCGGGGCAGTTTTTACAAATCCACTTTGAGGTGAATGGCGCGCCGAGCAAACGCAGCTACAGCCTAGCGAACTCACCGGTGCTTGATGATGTTAGCCATAGCGTCGAAATCGCGGTCAGCTATGTCAAAGGCGGGGCGGCGACGGCGCTGCTGAGCGAATTGGAGGTAGGCGGCGAAATTACCGGCAGCGGGCCATACGGCCGCTTTTGCTTGATGGAAGCGGACAAAAATGCGCGCTATTTGCTCATTGGCACCGGCACCGGCATCACACCCTACCGCGCGATGCTGCCGAAATTGGCAGAGCTCATGCGAAGCCGCAATATACAAGTCGCATTGATCCAGGGCGCACGCACGCAATCTGAGCTTTTGTATAGCGATGAATTTCAAGCTTTTGCCGCACAACATCCCAATTTTCGCTATTTTGCCTGCACCTCACGCGAGGCGGCGGGCAGCTATGTGGGCGACCGCGCGGGCCATGTGCAAAGCGTATTTGCCGAGCTTAATGTAGACGCTACGCACGATATTGCGTATCTGTGCGGCAACCCAAATATGGTCGATGAAAGCTTTACGCAGCTCAAAGGCGCGGGCTTTCCGGTGCCCAGTGTGCGGCGTGAAAAATATATTTCCTCGAAATAGCGCGCATCCAGCCCATGCATCCATGCAACCGGCATCAGGGCCAATATGACTTCGCTGAGTTAGTGCAAAGCTGCTCGGAATTGGCGAGTTTGTTGATTCATAATCCAAGCGGCGGCACGACCATCGACTTTGCCGATGCGCATGCCGTGCGGGTGCTCAATCGCGCGCTTTTGCGCAGCCAATATGGGGTGCAGCACTGGGATTTGGCGCAAGGCTATTTGTGCCCGCCGATTCCGGGCCGGGCCGATTATTTGCATGGCTTGGCCGATTTGCTAAGCTCAAGCGCAGGCTCAGGCAATCAGACGGCGCGCGTGCTGGATATCGGCGTCGGCGCGAATTGCATCTATCCGCTATTAGGGCAGGCGAGCTACGGCTGGCGCTTTGTCGGCACCGATATTGACGCGCATGCGCTCAGTGCGGCGCAGGGGATTATTGACGCCAATAAGTTGGAGGGCGCGATCGAGCTGCGCTTGCAAACGCAGCGCGGCAAAATTTTTGCGGGCGTACTTAAACCAGACGAGCGCTTTGATTTGAGCCTGTGCAATCCGCCTTTTCATAGCTCTGCCGCTATTGCCGACTCGGTGAACCGACGCAAGTGGCGCAATTTTGGCGTGTTTGAAGGAACCGGCACAGCCGCGCTCAATTTTGGCGGCAAAGGCGGCGAGCTATGGTGTACGGGGGGCGAGGCCTCTTTTATTAAGCGCATGATCAACGAAAGTGTGACGGTGCGCGATCAGGTTCTATGGTTCTCAAGCTTGGTTTCTAAAGCCGGAAATGTGCCCGATATTGTTAAGCAGCTGAAGAAAGTAGGCGCAGTGGAGGTGCGCACAGTGCCGATGGCGCAGGGCAATAAGCAGTCGCGCTTTGTGGCTTGGAGTTTTCTGGATGCGGCTGGGCAGACATGGGGCGCTCCTAAATTTAGTGCAAAGCTTATTCCCATTCTAAATCATTCGGTTAACTTCGTTGCCTCGTTATCCTCCTGATTTAAAACCGAAACTACGCGCTTTTGTCGTGTGCTTAGGCACACCATTTTGTCGTGTGCTTAGGCACACTTGGCGGCTCGATTTTAGCAAAGGCAAGCCGACATCATGGAAACCACCCACTGTGCGCTCGTAGTCGCCATTGAATTTCCGGTGCCAGAAGCGGGCATGCCGGCACGGCCGAACATTTATTTTGATCGCGCTTTAGCGCAGCCGTTGGCGAATCAGTTGGCGTTTGAGCTGGGCAAACAGCTGCCCAGTTTGGATGGGCTGGGCTTGGTTTGGATGGCGGCGTGCTACGACCAAGCGCAAATTTTGCGGCCAGAATTACCCGTACATGCGGCGCTGGCAGGGCTGTATACGGCAGGCATGCATAACACTTCGGGCGATGTGCGTAAAAATGCTGCGCAGGTGATGACCTTACAGGCGCTGCGCGGTGTAGCACCGGTGCCGGCATTGACGGTTGATGAGCGCCTGCTGGGGGGTGCGATGGTATTGCTACCCTTCGCGATTGTGGGTAGCGCCGAGTGTGTCGAGCAGGCGCGCGCTATTTTGGAAGAAAAATTGCTTGATACCGGTTTAACCGACGCACGCACCGCGTTGATGCTCAATCAAGCGCTGGGCTGCGACGCGGAACATGCGCGCCTGATGACTTTGGACGACTTGGCGGCTTTGTGTGCGGTGCAGTTAGAACACGCTGGTTTAAGCTCGGTTTGGGAGATTTTGGAAGCCGCTATTTTTCGCCCGCAAATCTCAGTCGCGACACAAGTCGGCTGCGCGGCGCTGCATTGGCACGCAGGCATACTTTCCGTTGAAACCTCAGGCCCCAGCGATTTGACTTTGGCGCAATATAGCGATTTGGTATTGCAAGCGCGGCAAGCAAGTGCGGTGCTGAGCGCGCATGGTTTGACGATCACTGAGCAATTTCGCGCCAGTGGCACCCTGGAAGTGGGAATTAGCTTTTGGATTGACTGGTTTATCGATGCGCCAGTAAGCGAAATCAAAGTCTGCAGCGATCCGCGCTTAGGCGTGGTGCTCTATCAGCTCTATGATGCGCAAAACGTGCTCATTGGCTTAGTATTTCCGCGCCAAGCGGATGCGCATCGGGAGGTTTTGCAGCGATTTGCTGATCAAGGACCTCGACTGAGTTAGCTCTTCAAAAAGCCAATTCGCCGAAATAGTCGGTATGCATGCCAAACTTGATGCGTAAAGAATAACGCGCCTTAAGCGCTGTGCTGCACTAAACTATTCCGCAAAATGCGGCATGATTGAAACCAGCACAGCGCGGAGCATCGGCATGCAGTATCGAATCATCTTTAAATACATCAGCGGACGTAAGGGCGGCACTAGCGAGGTTTTCCCATTGCCACGCTTTGCTTCAGAATTGAAAATTGGTCGAGACCCTGCGTGTGAAGTTCGCTTCGACCCTATGGCCGACACGACTGTTAGTCGCCATCATGCGTCGGTGCAGTGGATTGATGGCGAGGAGCGTGAGTATTCGATTGTGGATTTACTCAGCAGCAACGGCACTTTTGTCAATAATGAACGCGTTGAAAACGCGCACCCGCTTAAGAGCGGCGACTTATTAGAGTTTGGCCGGGGCGGCCCGAGGGCGCGCATTGAAATGCAGGCTGAGCCTAGTTTTGACAACACCCTTGCACCCGCGACAAAAATGCTGGAAAAAGTGCCACAACCACCCGGCAAATGAGGGGTTCTTACTCAACTTTTTTCGTCCCAACAACGCCAAGAATGACGGCCTGCCCTACCTAGGATTGCGAGCACCCATATGACTGAATCAAACTTACCCCGGAACCCAGAAGATCGCCGCCGAGGCATCTATCTGCTGCCGAATTTACTGACCACCTGCGCCATGTTTTCAGGCTATTACGCCATTGTTGCCAGCATTAACGGGCACTGGGTGGATGCCTGTATTGCGGTGTTTATTGCGGCATTTTTCGACGGCATTGACGGCCGCGTAGCGCGCCTAACCAACACGCAAAGTGCCTTTGGCGTGCAGTACGATTCGTTATCCGATCTGATTAGCTTTGGCCTAGCGCCCAGCCTGATTATGTATAACTGGTCTTTAGTACACCTTAAAGAAATCAACCCGATGTTGGGTAAGCTGGGTTGGCTAGCCGCGTTTCTCTATGCCGCCTGCGCGGCGTTGCGACTAGCGCGCTTTAACGTACAGGTAGCCGTACAAGACAAGCGGTTTTTTCAAGGCTTGGCTAGCCCAGCAGCGGCGGGTGCTATGGTCAGCTTTGTTTGGGCAGTCGAAAAAATGGGCGGCGACGGTAGCGGTGTGCGTTGGATCACGCCGATTTTTACCGTGGTCGTGGCGCTGGCGATGGTGAGTAATTTGCGTTACTACAGCTTCAAGGCGTGGCCGGAAAAGGTCCGATTTATGTGGGCGATTTTGATGGTACTGATGATTGCCGCCGTTGCGTTAAATCCGCCGCTGGCCTTGGTGACGATCTTTTTTGCCTACATTTTATCTGGGCCGCTAATGACCATTCTCGGGATTCGCCAGCGCCGGGCGCAGCATGCAGCGGGAAATGCTCCGCCAGCCCCAGATATGGATGACGATGACACCCAGGATCATGACCAGTGATTGAAAGTGCTCAAGTAGCGCCAAGCGCGGTAGCACAAGCAAGTGCGCGCGCCGCTGAAAGTAGCGTCAGCAGCGCTACCATTGGCGGCCTTGAGCTGACGGTACTGGCAGATTTATCCCAGGCGTTTGCGCAATCCATTGATTTGAACCAAACCCTGCGGGAAGCGGTGACTCGCATCGCACAGCACATGCGCGCGCAGGCCGCGAGCTTATTTTTACTGGAACCGTTAACGGGTGATATTGTCTGTCGCGCCAGCGCCGGGCCCGTCGATGTGGTGGGCCTACGCATCCATCAGGGGCACGGCATTGTCGGGCGCACCATCGCAGAAAATAAGGTGCAGTTGGTGCGCGATGTGCAGCTAGATCCTGACTATATTGGCTCAGGCGTGCGGGTTAAGAATTTTTCGCCGCGCACCATGGTGTGCGCGCCACTCACCGGGGTTGGCGGTGCGATTGGCGCGCTCCAGGTCATCAATAAAGAGGGCGGTGAACTGTTCGGTAATGCCGATGCGGATATGTTGCGGCTGTTGGCGGTGCCAACCACAATGGCGCTCGCCAACGCCCGCCTTGCGGTCGAGCTGTTGGAACAAAACCGCATTCGCCGCGAGTTTGAGCTGGCGCGCCAGATGCAAAAAACCCTGTTTCCCAAGCGGCGCGCTGGTTTTGCGGTGAATGCCATCAATCGGCCGGCGCGGGAAATTTCCGGGGATTTTTACGATTTTTTTGATCTTGCCGATGGCCGCATTGGCTTTGCGATTGGCGATGTGTCGGGCAAGGGTATGGATGCGGCAATGCTGATGGTGCGCGCCAGCGCGCTGCTCCGATTTTTTGGCAAGACCGGCCTTGCACCACATGATTGGCTAACGCGTGCAAATGATGAGCTGGCCGAAACCGTGCGCTTTGGCATGTTTGTATGCGCACTGGTCGGGTATTACGAGCCTGATAGCGGCATGGTTTGGTTCGCCAGTGCGGGTTTTCCGCCGGTGTTGCTGCATATTGATGGGGAAACCAAGATGCGGGAATTGCCCGCACATGGCCCGCCGCTGGGCGTGATCGCCCCGATGCAGTATGACTCCGAGCGTGTCTGTGTCGCTGGCGCCAGCTTTTACGCATTTTCGGATGGCATGACCGATATTCGCGATAGCCATAATCAAACCATTGGCGTGGAAGGCGTGAAAGCCATCATCAAGCGCGTTACGCGCTTGAGCCCGGCGGCGCGTTTACGCGGCATGCTGCATCAATTGCGGCAACAGCATTTACCCGACGACACCACCGTATTACTGATCGCCGAAGGGCCGCAGCCGCCGCGCCTGTTGAGCGAAACCGCCTGCTTGAGTGACGCGGGCAATTTACGCGAACTGCGTAAGCTCATGCGCCAAACGCTGGTGCGATTGGGCTTTGCGGGCGATCTATTCGAGCAAATCGTACTCAGCGTGGACGAAGCGGTGGCGAACATTATTCGCCACGGCTACGCGGGCAAATGCAATGGCCGCTTGGAGCTGTCGAACTGGCTAATTGGCCGCGAACTGCACTGCGTGCTGCGCGATTTTGCCCCGCGTATTGATGCCGCCTGCATCCACCCGCGTGACTTAGCAGAATGCAAAGCCGGGGGCCTGGGCATCAATTTGATTGACATGACCTTTGATCGCTGGGCGTTTAGCGCCCCAGAATGTGGCATAGGCAACGTGCTCACGCTGGTAAAAGCTCTGCCTTAGTCAGCTTTAAGGCCGATAAATCAAAAATCAGCGTTTGCGCCGCCCTAACTTCCTGATAATCTGCGCGCAAACTTTTGCAAGCTAACTGAGGCGAAGATGCGCGTAATTATTGATTTGTCTGAACAAGATCTAGACCACTTTCGCGCGGCCATGCGCAAATCCCGCGAGTCTGCGGCACATTTAAGCAGCCAAGAGATCACCGACGCTGCCCTAAAGCTATTGGAAGACACGCGTGATGTTCAAATGCCTGAGTTTGTTACGGCACGCTTGCGCAAGCTCAACACCATGATCGCTATGGTGCATGACACGGCCTGGGGCTTGACTGACGCTGAGCGCAAAGAAGTGCTCAGTGCGCTCACCTATTTTTCTGACCCGAACGACATTATTCCCGATCACGTGCCTGTGTTGGGCTTTTTAGACGATGCAATCATGATTGAGCTAGTCGTTGAAGAGCTCAAGCATGAGATGGATGCCTATGAAGACTTTTGCCAATTCCGTACCGCCGCCGTCACTGAAGACGGTGTTGCGGCAACCGGGTTGAATCGGGAAGATTGGCTAGCGCAGCGCCAAGAAGAATTGCTGGAGCGCATGCGTTCACGTCGCAGCCGAGACCGCAGCTATGGCGCCGGCGGCGGTGGTTCTTTTTCAATATTTTCAATGTCTTAAAGTTTTTAAGGGTGGCCTTTTGGTCATCCTTATTTTGCCGTCCCCGAGCGTTTTGCGCACACTCAGCGTTTTCGAGTCCTTCAGCGTATCCGTGTCACAGCCAGCCTGCGAGGCGGTCTAATTTCTAGATGCAAAAGTGCGAGTTCCAAAACGAAGCACAGCTTAGTGCCGTGCCGCTTTTGTTCGGAACGACTAATATCAGCCAATCAGAATCAATGCACCGCATCAGGAGCTTTCCCATGCAAGCGATCAAACTAGCGACCACGATTTCCGAGCACGGTGGTATTACGCTGCCAGCCAACTTCAAGGCGCTTTACGGACGTGAAGCCCGCATTATTCTGTTGCTTGACGACGTTCCACCTATTGCCCCAGCAATGGCAAACCGGTCAGAGCGCCAAGCCAAGCTGCGCGATGCACTGGCTGCGGTAGCGCAAGCGGGTACTTTTGCACGCATTGATGATGCCGCAGCCTGGCAGCGCGAAATGCGGACCGAGCGCACTCAGCCCGGCCGCGAGGACTAACAGGCTGTTGATTTTCTACCCAAAACATATAGTTAGTTACTTAATTATAGTGTACAATAGCTCATTGCTTTAGCGGTGTGACCATAATGCGCGGA
>JAYUUS010000011.1:0-2229 GCA_043754435.1 Rhodanobacteraceae bacterium | reverse complement strand
TCACTGGCGCATAATTTGCTGTCGTAATAATAATCGCGCTCCATCGCATCTTCATCCCCAGCCAACAGTGCGGCGGATATCGAGTGCCCGGTGGAAAAATCGCGCCCGATGAAGCCGTGGCTATTGGCATAGATGCCATAGCTGGAGGAGGAATTGACGCCTGCGCCGTCGCTGTTACAAATGCGCTTGTCTAGCGCTAAACCGGCGGCTTCGCAGCTCAGCGCAATTTTGATGGCGCGATCCGCGCTCAGCGGTGCGCCATTTTCTAGCCACGGGTGCCAAGCGTCTAGCTCGTGCAGGGTTTTTGCCATCAGCTCGGGCTCGCCCAAACCCGAGCAGTCGTCGGCTTCGGTGAAACGGGCGATTGCAATCGCTTGTTCTAAGGTGGCGCTGATGGAGGATTCGGCTAAATCTGCTGTGCTGGCTGAACCCTTTCGGCCACCGACGTACACAGTCAGTGATAAGCCGCGATCACGCGTGTGTTCCAAGGTTTCCACCTCCGACATACGCACGTTGACATTTAAGCCAGTGCTAACATTGACGTCTACTTCCGCCTGCGTTGCACCCAGCGTTTTGGCGCGCGCCAGTACAAGCTGTGCGATATCCGCTAGACGATCCAGTTCGGCGTGTGGCGGTGGCGTGGTATGTTGCGAAGCTGTCATAGCGTGCATCTTTGGAAAAAATAGCCGCCAATTATGCGCCGATTTGTCGAGCGCGCACAGTTGCAACGCCATTAATACGCGTTTGCATCATAATCACCCTTTATTTGAAAACGACGACCTAATGCAAGCTGATCACACCGATGAAACCTACGTTAGTAAAAGCGAACATAAGCGCGAAGCACAAGAAATTCATCGGCTAGCGGAAGCGTTAGTGGATTTAAAAGCCAGTGATTACGCCAAAGCGCCACTCGATGAAGATATGCGCGCGCACGTTGATTTAGCGCGGCGTATTGATGCGCAAATTGCCCGCAAGCGTCAAATTCTGTTTGTGGCCAAGCAGCTGCGTAAACGCAGCGACGATTTAGGGCCGCTGTTTTTGGCGATTGATAAACCGAAATCCGAACAAAAGAAAGAAACCGCGCGCATGCACCGGCTAGAGCGCTGGCGTGACCGGATGTTGGAAGAGGGCGATGAGTGCTTGAGTGAATACTTAAGCGAACACCCGCATGCGGACCGTCAAGCGTTGCGCAGCCTTGTTCGCAGCGCGACTGCGGCAAAAGCGCGCAGTGAGGAAGCCGCCGCAAATGATCGGCCAATTCCACGTAACGACGGCAGTTATTCCGCGCTTTATAAAATGCTGGGCGAAATTGAGCGCAGTAGTGCGCAAGTGGGCGACGAGTAGCGCGATATTTTTGTTTTTGAATGCCGCCCGCAGAAAAAGATTTAGAGATTTCTACCTGATTTAACGTTCAACTAACACGCGCCGTGCCCGCAATTTGCCAGAATTGGGCCATGCGAAATCTAACACCCTATATTTTGGGCTGCTTGGTTCTACCAGTAGCCGCAGCAGCAGCCCCCGCTTTCACCAGTGAATTGTCAGGTTTTTCGGCCGGATTCCATCACGAAAATGCAACCGCGTTTTTGGATCAAGCCACGCCTGGCGGTTTAATTGAACTGAAGCAGGATTTATTTCCAGCCACAGGGCATACGTTGCTAGTCGATACCCTACTGGACCGCGCGCGCAGCCAGCTTAATTCGATGTACCACTTTGGCGGCACCAGCCCCGAACAAGGCTTCGATTGTTCCGGCTTTGTCGGCTGGATTTATCAGGGCGTGCTGCGCACCGAGCTTCCGCGCATGGCTGACGCGATCTATAAAATTGACGCGCCGCGCATTTCAGCAATGCAATTGGCGCCGGGTGATCTGATGTTTTACCGTATCACCGGTAGCCGGGTGTCGCATGTCACGATGTATGTGGGGAACCGCAGCTTTATTCACGCCACGCGCACAGGCCAGCGGCTGCGCATTGAAAGCATGGACATGCCCTATTGGCGCCAGCGTTTTGCTGGGGCAAAACGAATCTTGGGCACGCCGTTGCTCAAAGCGCAATATCAAGCGAGCAATTAAGCTAGCTTTAAATGGTCAATTGATACCAGCACCTTGCTTTTAAAGGTTTTGTACGCGCATTTTTTCTTGTTAACATATATTTAGTCTGAATTTTTCACAGTTCTAGGGTAGTCTTGACACTTGCACAAGCAATTTACAGTTTATTTCCCCTAAATCCCCC
>JAYUUS010000010.1:0-19807 GCA_043754435.1 Rhodanobacteraceae bacterium | reverse complement strand
CTTCTAATTCCTGTACCGCTTTAATCACGGTGATCGGGTTAATTTTCATATCCAGGGAAATCTGTCGAACGGACGGCATTGCCTCTCCTTCGGCCACGTGGCCATCTAAAATCATATCCAGCAACTTCGCTTTGAGCTGCCGATAAATCGGTTGCGAATCGTTCCACGGCGTGTCCTGCCATTGTGGGAGCATGGACATGGCCTTATCGAAACGATGCGGGGAAAAACTTCTGTACGTCGCTAAAACCCGAGTCCACCACAGCCGCTGCAGTTTTAAGCTTCGCGTCAAACTGCGCTTCAGATGCGGTTGGCTCTGAGGCGCTGAGCAACGCGGCTAACAGCAGCA
The DNA here is from genome assembly GCA_043754435.1 of Rhodanobacteraceae bacterium. Taxonomy (GTDB): domain Bacteria; phylum Pseudomonadota; class Gammaproteobacteria; order Xanthomonadales; family SZUA-5; genus JANNYA01. Next base: position 19,461 of record JAYUUS010000010.1, on the reverse strand, counting down.
CCGCAATCGCCGCGACTGCGATGAAGGTGTGTGTCGGAGAAAACCGTTGCTGAGTTCGGCTTACGACGTGACTTGACTTGCTCATGTTCATCTCTAGTTCCTCGTTGAATTCAGGTGTTGTAGTTAACTATAACACCTAAACACAGCGTGACGATATGCCAGTGGTCACGCCTTAAGTTGATCCTGCGGCTCACCTCGCACAAAGAGCGCATTCAAATAAGGGTGACCCGTATGAAAGCTACAGTCGAGCTATCAGATTTGCTTTTTGAACAAGCCAAGGTTGCTGCGCGTGGCCGAGGTATTACGCTTAAAGCGCTGACTGAATTAGATCGGCGCGTGGCAATTCATCCCGGCCATGCGGAAGGCGTTGCGGCGTTTGAGTTCGGCGAGGAAGTTCATGGTGTGACCACGTTAATCCCAAGTTTTGGAGCGCCAGCCAAGCGCCGGTCGCGGGTCACGAGTTCAGCGCCGAGCACGCGCGCCAATGCCACATAGGCTGCATCGTAAGCAGTTAAATTGAACCGAAATTGCCAAATCGTATCAAGCAGCGATTCGTGTGGGTAGCGGCGAATACGTAGCGTTTTGAATGAAGTCAATACATCGGTGCGACTGCTTGGAATGGCGCCCGACTGGTCGAGCCGCCGCAGCACCTGCAGGACTTCGATATCGAGCAGCTGCGGCGCCACTAGCACGGTGCCTGCGGCAAACAGCAGCTGCTCCAACGGTGCGGGATCAAAGCGTGCCAATAGATCGACGACGATCGAAGCGTCGATCACCAACACCCGGCTCACTGCGAATCCCGTTCCTGCCGAATCAGCTCGGCGGCGCTCGCGCGCATCGCAAACGGTGCCGCATTCTTTAATTCCAACTGCAGTTCTTGCGCCGAAGGAACCGAAATCATTGCTTGCAGCTCCTCCAGGATTAGATCGCTCAGGCTTTTCCCAAGCAGCGCCGAGCGCGCCTTTAAGGTTCTATGGATGTGTTCTGGCACATTGCGAATCTGGATCATTGCGGACATTGTTTGCACCTCAATTCATGTTTTACACATGAAAGCACACTTTTGTGATCCTGGCAATCGTCTTCGCCGCTAAGAAAGCGCGCTTTACCCAGCCTACGAAAATGCGGAGAAACTCGCGTTGGGATCGTTCGGGTTGAGACGCATGGCTTGTTGGGAGGCGTCGCGGCTTTCTACTTGCGTGTCGCGAAACTTGCTCAGCGAAGCACCGCGCGCGGCCCAGGCTTCCGCCGAATCAGCGTCCAGCGCCAGTATTGCGAGAATTCCGACCAGCGTTTTCATCACCCAGCCAAGCGCTTCAAACACAGGCAATAGCGTGGCGGCGACTTGCACGATCAGTCACGCGCCGACTAGATAAAGCCCGGCCATGCGGATGACGTTTCGGCGTTTGAGTTCAGAAATAAAATTCATGTTGCCACCTTGGCGAAATAGCGCACACCGGCTAGGCCGTCAAAATCGGCATCTTGCGTCCAAACCACGGCGTTGGCAGCTTGCGCGGTAGCGTAAATAATGCTGTCGGCCAGCGGCAGCTTATGCCGGATGCCCAATGCGGCAGCACGTAAAGAGAGCGCCGCATCTAAATCGGCCACAGGGCTTTGCTGCATCACCGCCATATATTGCAAAGCCGCCGATTCATCGCGCTGCTGGGCAATGCGCTTGAATACTTCCAGCAAGGTAATAGATGGCACTAGCAAAGCTTCAGGATTCTCGATAACCGGCGCAAAGTGTTTGGCATTCGGCCCATCGGCGAAATACTCCAGCCAAGCCGATGAATCAACCACGTTCATACGCGGTCAGCCTCACGCGGTACATGGGTATCCATTCCTTTCAGCGAACCACGCAAGGATTTACTAGTGCGCACAGGTATCAACTCAATGCGGTTTTCATAATGCACCACCTGCAGTTTAACGCCCGGCCGTAAGCCCATCGCTTCGCGCACGGCTTGCGGTATGACCACTTGAAATTTAGGCGAAACAGTAACGGCTTGCATAGTTAACCCCTTTATCGATGTGAATATCGTATGACGATAATCGCATCGATGTCAATTGGGGGGTGGCTTTCACTCTGGCAGACCCATGCGCTTCAGCAAGTCGGTGTAGCGCGGGTCATCGCGGAGTGGGTCATAGGCGGCGGATCATCGAATGTTGCCCAGCTCTTGCTTGGTCTTGAAGTCTTTTTCCAGCCACTCGAAGGCCTTGTCCTTGTCACCCAGTCCCGCATGCACGCCAGCCACATAGCGGCCCAGCGCTTCTTTTTTCCGGTGCTTGTCCAGTAGCTCATTGACAATGGCGATTGCCCCGGCGCGATTGCCCGTTATGGCATAGCCGTAACCCAAATCCAGAAGTTCCACGCCGGCCCGATTGCTGAGCGCCACCGATTTCTCAAGATTGGCGATGCCTTCGGCGTTGCGCCCAAGTTTGATATACGACTGCCCCAGATAATTGTAGGAAGCGGAAAAGTTGGGGTCGAGTTCGATGACTTTCAGGCTGTTTTCGGCGCTTGCCTGGGATTCAGCTCGATTGCGCGTTTGTATGCTCGTTCGGACTCCGCCCATCGCCACATTTGCCGGTAGGCCATTCCCAAAGATGCGTGGGGTTCCGCCAGTTGGTCATCAATGGCAATCGCTCGCTCGGCATAGGCCCGCACTTTCGGCAGTGTTTCAGTGATTGGCGTACCAACGTATTCCGGCGAAACAGCATAGCTATCGGCAAGGCCGGTGTAGGCCAGGGCGTAATTTGGATCCAGCTCAGTGTCTTTTGAGTTCGGCGAGGAAGCTCATGAATTAAACAACTCTTCGAAAATACCGCAGGAGCCTGCTTGCTGTCGACAGATCTTCATCGTAATAATTGCCCTAAAAATTCGCCCGCCAGATAGCGATCCCGAAGCACGAACTTCTGGATTTTGCCCGAGCCGGTCAAGGGAAAAGCTTCGAGCACGATCCAGTGCGCCGGTGTCTTCGGCGCAGCCAGTTCGCGGCGCACGTACTGGATCAAGTCGGCGGCGCGATATTGCGCACCGTCGCACGGACGCAGGAAGGCGATGACAATCTCGCCCCAATGTGGATCAGGGACGCCGACAACGGCAACATCTGCGATATCTGGATGAGTGATCAGCACATTCTCGATTTCGGCTGGGAACATGTTCTCGCCACCACGGATGATCATGTCCTTCAGCCGGCCGGTGATGCGCACGTAACCGCGCGCATCCATGGTGCCCAGGTCGCCCGTGTGCAGCCAGCCATCGGCATCAATGGTCTTCGCCGTGGCTTCGGGGTTGTCGTTGTAGCCGAGCATATTGCAATAGCCGCGTGCGCAGATTTCACCAATGGCACCGATGGCGACAACTTCATTGTTGTCGCTGTCGCGGATAGACAGTTCGGTATTCGAAGCGGCCTGTCCGATGGTTTCGGTCCGTTCGGTCCAGCCATCGGTGGCACGGGTCTGGGTCAGTATGGGCGAGGTTTCAGTCTGGCCAAAGATAATCGTGAAATGACAGCCGAACGCTTCCTGCAGCCGCGTTATCAGTTCCGGTGGCACCATCGCGCCGCCGCTCATAACCATCCGCAGGGAATCGGTGTTGCGCGCTTGCTTCGCGTACGCCTCCAACATCGCGATCAGCATCGTCGGTACCGCGATCATCAGCGCGACGTGTTCGGTTTCGATGAGCGCGAGCATGTTCGCCGGCTCGAACAGTCTTGCCATCACCAGCCGGCAGCGCAGTTGCACGCTGCCGAGCAAGCCAACCGAACAGCCCACGGTGTGGAACATCGGCATCACGTTGAGATAGGTGTCGCCAGGCTGCGCGCCCATACGCGTCATGCTCAAGCGCGCGTTGTTGGTAAGGCTGCGATGCGAGAGCACCGCACCTTTCGGAAAACCGGTAGTGCCCGAGGTGTATTGCACCTGCGCCGGATCGTCAGGACGCACTTCACGTCGCGGCAACGCCGGACCGTTCATTGCGAACAGCGCCGCATGATCGTCCAGATCGATCAGCTCGCGAATCTGCGGCACGCCAGAACAAACCTCGCCGGCAATCTCCGCCATCGGATTGCCGCGATGCTCGCGAATGAGGAACACCCCGGCACTGCGTGACTGTTGCACTACATACGCCAGTTCCTTGGCTTGATAGGCCGGATTGACGGTGACCAGAACCAGACCAGCGAGCGCGGCGGCAAACTCCAGCAGTGCCCACTCAGGCGTATTCGGCGACCAGATTGCGATGCGCTCACCGGGCGCATAGCGGGTAGCCAAGCTGTCGGCCAGACGCTCGGCCTCGGCCAGAAATTCGCCATAGGTATAGCGTCGCCCGATAGAACCATCGGCGCGCGCCTCTACCAACGCTGCTGCATCCGGGTTTCCGCTGGCGGCATCAATTAGCACACCACCGATCGTACTATCGCGGATTTTCTCATCGTGCTGCGCAGGAAAATAGGACGCATCGAGCATGACTGGGTACATTTTTATTTATTCCCATTTTCATAAGTTTTCATATCAAGGTAACCAACCAAACCGGCCATACGGCGGCACAAATTCAAAAAAGGTTAAGCGCAAGCAAATCATCCAACAACACCACGCCGCGCTGCCCGCGCCGACTGTGTACGACAATCCTAGCCTCAATAAGCGTCGGTATGCTGATCAGGGCGCGCTGCGCTCGATAATTTTAATGAAATCGGCGCGTTCGAGTTCGTTAAAAACGATGGCTAGCAACGCTGAGGTGTCAACAACAATCACGTCGGCAAACCGTGCCTGTCCCACTGCAAAACATCAGCTACATCTTTGCGATCTGGGATTCGATCAAGCTGCGCCAACAAGGCTGCCAGCGTTGTTGCTGCTGGCGTTCGTACTTGGGTTTTTAGCAGTAGCTGATCGAGCGCTCGCTCGACTAGCGCGGTCTTGCTCAAACCAGCCGCTTTCGCCAGCCGTTCAACTTTTCCCACAACAGCAGGATTCGCAATTTGAAGCGCCATTCTCATCCCAACTGTGCATTGCAACAGCGTCAGTATACATCGCAGTGCTCACACCGACAGGACAGGTGTGTGTCGTGATTCGCCAGGAAAGATGTCGGGCATGTCTTTGCCGACGCCGTCGTCGGCGTCAAGTTTCTCAATGGCGTAGGTAAGCCCGCGTTGCGGCGTTTCGACAATGGATTTGGGGTCGATGGCGCTTGCGGCGGTGCTCGGGCCATGCGGATGACGTTGCGGCGTTTGAGTTCGGCGAGCGGGCAAAAATCAAACTTGTACAAGCCGATTTGTCATATCAAGTCAAAACCTGGAACATCCGCGCCCACCCGCGTCTAATAAAGTGCCGAATCTTCATGCCTGAGCTGTCCGACGCCCGTTTGTACTTTGATTTACCTAGCTCGCTCGCGCTGCGCCGAGGCGCAACGCTGGCCGGCGTGCGCTTGGCTTACGAAACCTGGGGCAAATTGAGTGCAGCTAAAGACAATGTCGTATTGCTCTACACCGGTATGAGCCCCAGCGCGCACGCTGCCCAACATCCTAATGACTTGAGCCCGGGCTGGTGGGAGGACATGGTGGGCCCGGGCAAGCCAATCGACACCCAGCGCTGGTTTGTGATTTGCGCCAACTCGCTTGGCAGCTGCCGGGGCAGCACAGGACCTGCGTCCATCAATCCACTGACTGGGAAAGCCTATCGCATGGATTTTCCCGAGCTGTCGGTTGAAGATATTGCAAGTGCGACGCACAAACTGCTGGGGCATTTAGGCATTGAGCGCATAAAAGTCGCCGTAGGCTGCTCCATGGGCGGCATGAGCACGCTGGCGCATGCGGCTCTTTTTCCAGGGCACGCCGAGCATGCGATTTTGATGTGTACGGCGGCGCGCGCGGAAGCATTTGCCATCGCCATTCGTAGCTTGCAGCGCCAGCTGGTGATGAACGATAGCAATTTTCAAAATGGTAACTACTTGCGCAGCCAAGACGTTAACTCCGGCATGGGCTTGGCGCGCAAGCTGGGCGTGATTAGCTATCGCAGTGCGGAAGAATGGCGCGCGCGCTTTGGCCGTCAGCGCATTCAGGCACCCAGCGGCGTTGCTTTTGCCACTGAATTTGAAGTTGAGCGCTATTTGCAAGGCCACGCGGATCGCTGGGCCGGCAGTTTCGATCCGTGCAGCTATGTTTATCTGTCGCGCGCGATGGACTGGTTTGATTTTTCCGCGCTAATAGCTGGACAGGAGCGCTTTTTCAAGCGCGCGCTCGTGTTGGGTGTTGCCACCGATATTTTATTCCCCTTAAGCCAACAGGCCGAATTGGCGCAGCAATTAGCGCGCGCCGGCACACAGGTTAGTTTTTCCGCCTTACCCAGCATCCAAGGCCATGACGCATTTTTGGTGGATATGGAAAATTTTGGCCCTGCGGTGGCGCGTTTTTTAAGTGGGCTTTAGCTGTCAAAAAGGGTGCGGGTGCTAGACTCCAGCGAAATCTTCATTTAAATAGTTTGCACGTTATGCTCAATAGTTCACCTCTAAACTCAACGCTGCCTGTGCAAAGTGTGCAGAGCAAGGTTTCCGCAGCCGACAAACTGGCGCTGGAAAACAACAAGCTCGGCAAACGCATACGCCGTCTTACCGGCCAGGCGATTGCCGACTACAACATGATTGAAGCCAACGATAAAGTCATGGTGTGCTTGAGCGGCGGCAAGGATTCCTACACGCTGCTTGATATGTTGCTGCAGCTGCAAAAAAAGGCACCGGTACATTTTGAAATTATTGCGGTAAATTTGGATCAAAAGCATCCGGGTTTTCCGGAACATGTCTTGCCTGAGTATTTGACCAGCCTGGGTGTGAATTTCCATATTTTGGAACAAGACACTTATAGTGTGGTTAAACGCGTCATTCCCGAAGGCAAAACCATGTGTGGCCTGTGCTCGCGCTTGCGGCGGGGTTCGCTCTACACCTTTGCCGCCGCCAACGGCGTAACGAAAATTGCCTTAGGCCATCACCGCGATGACATCGTGCAGACGTTGTTTTTGAATATGTTTTACGGCAGCAAAATCTCGGCGATGCCGCCGAAACTGCGCAGCGACGATGGCCGCAACACCGTGATCCGCCCGCTCGCCTATGTGTCTGAAAGCGATATTGAAGACTACGCGGCAATCCGGGAATATCCGATTATTCCCTGCAACTTATGTGGCAGCCAAGAAACGCTGCAGCGTCAGGCGATCAAAGAAATGTTGACCGCGTGGGATAAAAAAACGCCTGGGCGCGTTGAAAATATCTTTCGCAGCCTGCAAAACGTGCGGCCCTCCCAGCTGGCTGACCGCGAACTCTTTGATTTTGCCAGCTTGGGAAGTGTTAACAGCGATCAGAATGCGCGGCCAAGCACAACGGATTGGCTATTAGGGGCGGGTGTTGCCGCGACCGACATTGCGCTTGCGCCTGCAAATCAAGCCGCAACTCAAGTTTTGACGCAGACATCGAGAAAATCCATTCCATTTCCAGTTGAGGTTATTTATGGCTAAGGCAAAAGTAGTTGCTCCCAAAGTAGTCAAGCCCAAGTCCAGCGCCGGAATAATTTTTGGCGGCGTCCTGGCCGTTGGCGCCCTGGTTGCGCTACCGTTTTTGCAGGCCAATAACTCGATCAACTGGGCGATGGTGCAGTTGCTTGGCAACGGGCAATATCGCACCACGGAAATGCCAAAGCCCGGCCTGGACGGATTTAGCGCAAAAAATATCGAAATTGACACGAGTGGCGTGCCGATTCGGATTGGTGAAGTCAACGTTGAGCTGCCTACACCTTGGGTGCTAGCGGCCACCTATACGCATTCGATGTTAACCCCCGCGCTAAACCGAGTTAAAATCAGCTACAACAATATAACGAATCCTGACGGTTATTCGCTCGCTTCACCTGTGCTACCGATAGGGCCGCGCTCGGGCGCATTCGCGGAATTGGAGGGTTGCGGCAATATTTCGCGAATCAACGAAAGCCAACTTAAGGATCTAGGGCTTTCGCTAGGTGAAACATCGGTCACTTATGAAATTGACATCGAGGGCAGCAACGTCACTAGCACCGAAACGCAATCTACCCCTGGTTTAGGCACCACCACGTTTACCCGCAGCGGCAGCGGTTCACGTCCTAGCAAACAAATGTTCGAAAGCAACGGTTTGCCCCGGGATATCGCCTGGAAAAAACACACTTGGCAGTTTAAAGACGAAGGCTTTATCAAAGCCCGCAACGAATTTTGCGCGCGCGAAACGGGCGTTACCGTTGCCACGTTTTTGGCGAACCACATTGCCAGCATTGAGCGCAATATGGCCGCAATTGGCGTTGCCGTCGGCCCTGAAGTACGTGCCATGTATCTCGACTATGCCGCAAATGGCGGCACGTTAACACTAACAGGGGAGTTCACCCAAGACTTTGTTGAAGCCGGATATAACGACGTCGCGTGGGGTGAACAACTGCGCGTCATGCAAAGTGAAATGCAGCGCGGCAAACAACGTTTGAGTTTTAGTTTTCAAGCACAACAGGAACGCCCGTTCACGGAAGACGAGGGCATGTTGACCACTTGGGAGGTGTTAAAGCGCGAAGGCGTGGTCGTAAATCCTTTGACTCTGCCCGAGCCAGGAGCCTACGCGCAGAGCTCAACAATCAATGCCGGCGCAAGCGCCGCGGTGCCAGACAATAATTCCGCCAGTGAAACCATGGTCGTGCAGGTCAAACTAGATCCACTTTTATCGTCTAATGTGGTTGCTGTCCCGGATGAAGACCCGGTATTTGTAACGAATTTCGATCAAATTGCCAATTTAGTGGGGCGCAAAATCCGCATAGAACGGCGCGCACGGCCGGTGATGGTGGCGACTGTACTGGGCCGTGGCAAATTAGGGCTGCGGCTTCGGGTGGCGATAGCAAGTGGCTTTGCCGAAATTGAAGTCGCACGCGGCGAGTTCGTGCGTGCGCAGGTTTATCCTATGCGATAGAGTGAACTGTAACTCTCAGCGCGCAAATGCGCAGATTCTAAGCTATGGTTCGCACTTTCAAATTTGGGACAGATCATGGGCTTTTTAACCGGTAAACGCGCACTGATTGTAGGCGTAGCAAGCGCACGTTCGATTGCGCACGGCATTGCCAAAGCAATGCACCGCGAAGGCGCACAATTGGCGTTTAGCTATCAAACGGAGCGGCTAAAATCGCGTGTCGAAGAAGTGGCAGCAGAAACCGGCTCGAACATCGTGCTGCCTTGCGATGTTGCACACGACCATGAAATCACCGATCTTTTTGCGCAGTTAAAAACCCATTGGGACGGCTTTGATATTCTGATCCACTCGGTCGGATTCGCACCGCGCGAGCAACTGCAGGGGCGCTTTGTAGACGCCGTGACGCGCGAAGGCTTTGCCATTGCGCACGACATCAGCGCCTACTCGCTTGCGGCGCTGACGAAAGCGGCGCTACCGATGTTTGTGGGCCGTAAAGCCTCGGTGTTAACGCTGAGTTACTTAGGTGCTGAGCGCGCCCTGCCCTTTTACAACGTCATGGGTTTAGCGAAAGCCAGCTTGGAGTCGTGCGTACGTTATCTCGCACAAGATTTAGGCCCAGACGGCATTCGCGTTAATGGTATTTCCGCCGGGCCTATTAAAACCTTGGCAGCGGCGGGCATCAGCAATTTTAGAAAAATGCTTGACCATGTCGAGCAAACCGCGCCGATGCGGCGCAGCGTCAGCATTGAAGAAGTCGGCAATGTCGCAGCGTTTTTATGCTCGGACTTGGCCTCCGGGATTACTGGCGAAATAACTTATGTTGACGCTGGTTACCGCACAGTGGCGATGAATTTCCCGGAATAAGGATGGGCCGGGAATAAGGATTGGCGGCGCTGGCTTTGGCTAGCGCCAAATTGGAATAGCGGAGGTTGCTTAACCTTTAACCTCTTCTTCTGGCAAAACCCGAATCAAGCCTTCTTGCGCCGTTGAGGCGACCAATACGCCTTCACGCGTATAGATACTGCCGCGAGACAGGCCGCGCGCGCCTTCGGCGCTGGGGCTATCACAGGAATACAGCAGCCATTCGTCGATGCGAAATGGCCGGTGAAACCACATCGCGTGATCTAGGCTGGCCATTTGCACGTTCGGCTGCAGGTAGGAAATGCCGTGCGGAAACGTCGCGGTGCCTAATAGATGGAAATCACTGGCGTAGGCCAACATGCTTTGATGCAGCACTTGTTTTGCCGTGTCGCCTTCCGGCGAGACTTCATCATCGCCGATTTTGTCAATCAATTTGAACCACACATGCTGAAATGGCGGACGTTTTGGTCGTTTCAGTTCGTCGCGCGGGTAGACGTGGCGAAACTCAAAGGGGCCTTTGGAGCTCAGCCAGCGCTGCTGCTTGGCGCTGACTTTTTCCAGCAATTTGGGATCAATCGGGTCGGCTTCGGCCAAGTCCTCTGGCGGGGGTACATCGGGCTTGCTGAGCTGGTGGCTCATGCCCACCTCACGCACTTGGAAAGATGCCGCCATGCCAAAAATTTGTTGACCGTGCTGGATTGCGGTGACGCGTCGGGTGGAAAAGCTTTTACCATCGCGCGAGCGATCCACCATATAAATGATGGGCGCTTCAATATCCCCTGCGCGCAAAAAATACGCGTGCAGCGAATGCACATGGCGATCCGGGGTAACGGTGCGCTGGCAAGCCGCCAACGCTTGGCCAAGTACTTGCCCACCAAAGACATATTTGGTGCCAATGTCGCGGCTTTGCCCGCGAAACAAATCCGCCTCCAGCTGCTCTAGCGCTAATAAGTCAATTAATTCAAGAACTAACGGGTGCTGGCTCACAGGTTTTTCTCCAGGCGTATCGCATCAAAACTGGTGGCAATAGGGTGCAAGCATGCGGCTGGAACCTGTTCACGTGCAAGCAAAGTTGTGCGCATACCGGCGCTGCGTGCGGCGTCTAACTCTTCAGCGATGTCGGATAAAAATAAGATCTCAGACGGCACCAAGCCAATCGCGCGCGCAATGCTGGTGTAAGAATCGCTTTCGCGCTTGGGGCCACTGGTGGTGTCGAAATAGCCCTGAAAATACGGCGCTAAATTACCCGCGTCTGAGTGCGCAAAAAACAGCTTTTGCGCCGCAATCGAACCAGAAGAATACACATATAACAATAAGCCCGATGCGGCCCAGTGCTGCAAACGCGCGGCAACTTCTGGGTAAACGTGCGCTTTGAATCTGCCTGCAGCATAGCCCTGCTGCCAGATCATGCCCTGCAGCAGTTTGAGCACGGTATGTTTGCGATCTTGACGAATCCAACCCAAAAGCGCTTCGGTAATGGCGCTCAAATCATTCGATTCAACGCCAATTTCCGCTGCAACCATCGCTAAGCTAGGTTTGACCTCAGCGGCCTGTGCATGTGTGCGGACAAACTCGGGGAGCGCATCCGCTGAAAACGGAAACAGCACTTGGTGGACAAAATGGATTGAGCTGGTGGTGCCTTCAATATCGGTTAAAATCGCGCGTAAGGTCATAGGTCAGGTCGTGTTGAAGCAAAATTTGCTAGCTTTCAACTATAGCAATTCATCTCGATAAATCGCGACCCGGATGTGTTCGCCGTCAAACCAAGCACGATACATGCCTTCCGAGTTGAACGGCATATGGATCAAGCCGCTGTGGTCAATCGCGATCACGCCGCCGCTGCCGCCCATTTGGCTTACGCGCGCAAAAGTCGCCGCTGCGGCGTCAGCAATAGATTTGCCCCCATAAAGCATTTGCGCGTGCAGATCGAAACACACGGCGTTGCGAATGAAGTATTCCCCGTGGCCGGTGGCGGAGACTGCAAGCGTTTGATTGTCGGCCCAAGTGCCTGCGCCAATAATCGCGGTGTCACCGGTGCGCCCCGGCATTTTATTGGTCATGCCGCCCGTAGAAGTGCCCGCCGCTAGATTGCCGAGTGCATCGCGCGCCACCGCGCCTACGGTGCCTTTTTTATCAGTTGGATTAGGCGCGTCAGGCGCATTAAAAATGGAGTCGTGATCCAACGTCACTTTGCCTAAAAGTGCGGCCTGACGCTGCTGTTCGGCGCGAAATTCGGTGACGAAATAGCTGAGTTCAGCTTGCGCAACGCCTAATTTTGCCGCCAGTTGGTCGGCACCGGAGCCAACAATCAGCACATGCTCAGTCTGTTCCATCACCGCGCGCGCTAAAGTGATCGGGTTTTTCGGCGTTTTCGCGGCGGCCACCGCGCCACAAGCGCGATTGCGCCCGTCCATAATGGCGGCGTCCAATTCGACTTCCGCATTCGCGTTCAAAACCGCGCCACGCCCGGCGTTGAATAGCTCAAAGTTTTCCAGTTCGCAAATGGCAAACTCGACCACGTCCAGTGCCGATGCACCTTGCCGCAGTTTTGCGACGGCTGCAGTGGTTATGCGTGCAAGTTCGGCGTGAAACTGCGCTTCTTTCGCAGCACTCAAGTTAGCGCGGTCGATTACGCCAGCGCCGCCGTGTAGGGCAAATCGAATCATGTGAGCTGCCATGTCCCAAAAGCGTTATAAAAAGGATCAGTAGGCACAAAGCGGCTTGCGGCTAATGCCAGTTGATAAAACGGCCCAGATTGTTGCGTCGCAAAACTCATGCCCGCTTCAAGTTGCGGCGCTTCGGTGATTTGATACCAGTTAAAGTTGCGCAGCAGCTCCACGGCAGCGTTTGCATCTTCATTATTGACTGCCGCGACTGACGCATCAAAAAGCCCCAAATTGTGCATGCCGCAGGAATACGAGGTGCTGCCGCTGACATACACCACAAAGGCTTGGTGCGCGCTGTGCTCAGCCTGAGTACCGCAAAACTCTTGCCACTGCGCTGGCGTATGCGCCAAACCGGCAGTTTCGACTTTAATCGCTAAGCCGCCTGCGTCCAAAACCGCCGAAGCCGCGCGCATCAGTGCGTTTGCACCGGCTAAATTAAGCTCGAAGGAAATTAAATACAGCACCGAGCGGTGTCGCTCAATTTGTTTCAACAGCGGCTCGCTCAGCTGTGGGCCAGCGGCGCGAAACGCCTGCGCCATGCGCTTGTCTACGCTTTCAAAGGTGTAGTTGAAGGCAGATTGACTCTGCAAATCCATCAGCACGCCACCCGCAGCCAGATAGCGCCCAGCTTCCGCCATCGCAGTAGCAAACGCATTGTGATCCTGCCAAGGTCCTGGAATACACAGCACCGACTTCGCGCGTGCGATGCTCGTTTGGACGGGCACGGTCATATCGGACGTCATCGCGGAAACACTATCACCACCGCGTGTGCGGCAATACCTTCCGCGCGCCCAATCGCGTCCAGCTTTTCATTGGTCGTAGCTTTCACGCTGACCTCGGTGATCGCAACGCCTAAATCCGCCGCCAAACGCTCGCGCATAAGCGCCAAATGCGGGGCCAGCTTTGGCCGTTCGGCAACCACAGAAATATCGGCATTACCAACACAATAACCACGTTCTGCCACCAAACGCACGCACTCGCGCAGCAAAATTCGGCTGTCCGCGCCACGCCACTTGGCATCGCTCGGCGGAAAATAATGGCCAATGTCGCCTAAGGCTAAAGCGCCCAGTAGCGCATCGCAGAGCGCATGAATTGCGACATCGCCATCAGAATGCGCGACGATACTGCTGTAATTAGCGATGCGCACGCCGCCCAAAGTTACGTAGTTGTCAGAGCCATTCGCAGTCGGACTCAGCGCGTGAATGTCATAGCCCATACCAATGCGCGGCAGCAATTTTGGTGTTGCGGTCATACAGCTAACCCCAGATAGAAAGCGGCAAGCGCCAAATCGTCTGCGACCGTGATTTTGAGATTAGATGCCCGGCCCGCGACCAGTTTAGGCGCTAAGCCAGACTGCTCCATCGCTTGGGATTCGTCTGTTGCGGCTGGAAACTGCGCAATTGCGTGCGCCAGCGGCCCCAAACGAAATACTTGCGGCGTTTGGGCGGCCCAAATTTCACTGCGATCCAACGTTTCCAGCACGCATAGACCCGTATCGCTGCGTTTGACCGTATCGCGCACCGGTATGGCAAGCACGGCACCAACCGCGTCATTGCTCGCAGCAGCTAACACCGCGTCTAAATCAGCGTGCCGCAAACACGGGCGCGCGGCATCGTGTACCGCAACTAAGGTTTTAGCAGCAACGCCCATTTGCAACAGCATTGCAAGCGCACTTTGCACCGATTCCGCGCGCGTCTGGCCGCCGGTGCAAACGCAGATCGGTTTGCCATTAAGCTCGACAAGTTTAGGCCAGTGTGCGTCGTTGGCATCCAGCGCCAGCATCACGCCAACAATTTTCGGGTGCCTGCACAACACCGCAAGACTATGTTCTAAAACGGTCTTTTCGCCGATGCGCAGATATTGCTTGGGATATTGTTTAGGCGTTTTTGCGCCTGCGCTGGTAAAGCGCGAACCCACGCCCGCCGCTGGGACAACCGCCCAAATACCTTCCGATATGCTCAAATCAGTGTGCAGCTTGCGCCAACTGCTTAGCGTATGCGCCGGAAGCGGGAAGATCGCTCAAATTTCCTGATTCCGTTGAGTGCTCGGCGTAACCTGCATCAGAACGCCCGTTCGTTTCCGCTAGTTCCTTGGTGTCAATAACTTGATAAAAAACTTCATCGTTTTTAACCATGCCAAGCTCCGAGCGCGCGCGCTCTTCGACGGCTTCAGCGCCTTCTTTTAAGTCGCTTACTTCAGCCGCAAGCTGCTCATTGCGCGCTTGCTGTTTCGCATTTTCATTTTCTTGATGCCGCACGGCTAGCTCAATCCGCCAAACATCGCGCATACCACCGGATACCCACAGTTTTACCTGCAGCCCAGCAAGCATCAATAACAGCATTAACGAGACCCAACGCGCCACAGGTAGCACCACAAAAGCAACAATTCGCTAAGGTTACAAAATCGCAGCTGAAAAGCCTAGTGATTCTTTAGCGATTTCAGGCACTTAGCGGGTGAATTTAATGCTTTTTAAAGATGAATTCACAGATTTCATCCTAATATGGCCTGTTAGACTCTATCTATCCATATGTCTCGCACCGGCAAGACTCGAAATTCATCCCAGGCACAGCATCTAAACATGAGCGCACACGCAATATCGAACGGTGCCGCCAACGCAGCATTGGCACACGCACAACATCAGCTACTGACCCAACAGGGTTTAAGCATGGCGAGCTTAGAAACGGCAATCAACACCGCTATGGGCCCAGGCATCACCGCGAGCGATCTGTATTTTCAGTTTTCCCGGCAAGAAAACTGGGGTTTAGAAGACGGCATTGTCAAAGAAGGCAGCCACAGCATCGAGCAAGGCGTGGGCGTGCGCGCAGTTAGCGGCGAGAAAGTCGGTTTTGCTTATTCTGATGAATTAACGCCGGCCGCACTCGATGAAGCGGCGAAATCTGCGCGGGCGATTGCGCGTGCGGGTGCTACTGGTCAAGTGCAGGCGTGGAAACGTCAAACCGCAAAGCCACTGTATGCAGCGCTCGATCCGATTGACAGCTTAGCGGCGGGGCAAAAAGTCGCGCTGCTAAGTGAAATGGACGCGTATGCGCGCTCACTTGACCCGCGCGTGGTGCAGGTGATGGCGGGCGTATCGGCCAGTGTTGACACGATCTTAATTGCCGCCAGTGACGGTACGTTCGCGGGCGATGTGCGCCCGCTAATTCATTTGCGCGTGACCGTGATCGCCGAGCAAAATGGGCGGCGCGAAATGGGCTCCAGCGGCGGCGGCGGGCGTTTTGGTTACGCGGAACTTGCAAGCGGTGAAGGCACCAAGGCGCATGTGCGCGAAGCGGTGCGTTTGGCCTTAGTCAATTTGGAAGCGGTGCCAGCACCCGCTGGACAAATGACTGTGGTGCTTGGCCCAGGCTGGCCGGGCGTGCTGCTGCATGAAGCGGTCGGGCACGGTTTAGAAGGGGATTTCAATCGCAAGGGCACCAGCGCCTTTGCTGGGCGCATGGGGCAGCAGGTTGCGGCTAAAGGGGTAACGATTGTCGACGACGGCACTTTGCTGAATCGGCGCGGCTCGCTGTCATTGGACGATGAAGGCACGCAGAGCGCATGCACCACTTTAATTGAAGACGGGATTTTGAAAGGCTATTTGCAGGACAAACTCAACGCCGGGCTGATGAAAACCGCTGCCACCGGCAACGGTCGCCGCGAAAGCTTTGCGCATTTGCCGATGCCGCGCATGACCAATACCTATATGTTGGCCGGTGAGCGCGACCCTGAGGAAATTCTGCGCTCGGTCAAAAAAGGCCTGTACGCGGTCAATTTTGCCGGTGGGCAAGTCGATATCACCAACGGCAAATTCGTGTTTTCCGCATCTGAAGCCTACTTAATCGAAAACGGCAAAATCGGCGCACCCGTCAAAGGCGCAACCCTCATTGGCAATGGCCCGGAAGCAATGCGCCAAGTCAGCATGGTGGGCAAAGACTTAAAGCTAGACTTAGGCATCGGCGTGTGCGGCAAAGATGGACAAAGCGTGCCGGTTGGCGTTGGCCAGCCTACGCTTAGAATTGAAGGATTAACCGTGGGCGGTACGCAGGTTGATTAAAATCCAGGTTGCCTAAATTAGGAAACGACAATGCACAAAAAACCGATTCTGGCGGCGCTTGTCTGTTTCGTTTGGAGCCAAATTAGCCACGCCCAAGCGTTAAATGCCAACGGCAGCGTCGTTTCTGGCACGGTTCCCGATACAGCGAGCGTGCGCTTTTTGCAGGATCATTTTGACGTTTGGCTGGCACGATCGCAGCCCGATGGCACGGGTAGTGTGGATATTTGGGTTGATTACGAGCAGCAGCGCTTGCTGGAATCGTATGGCTATAATTTTGCCCGCAACGAGAGTCTCAGCGCTACCTTGGCGCAATTTCCAGAGCGCAGCGCACCCGGAACGGCGGCAATCGCGGGTTTTCCCTGCTACCGCACAGTTGAAGAAACATACTCGACGCTAGAGCAACTGGCACTTCGCTATCCAAGTTTGACGCGCACCGAGGATATTGGCGACAGCTATCTCAAAAGCGTCGGGCTTGGCGGCTATCCGATTAAAGCGGTGATTATTGAGAACACCGCCATCCCCGCGCCTACAGGTAGCACGAAGCCCACATTGCTACTGATTGGCGCAATCCATGCCCGTGAATACGCCACCGCTGAAATTGCCACGCGCTTTGCCGAGCGGCTTTTGACCGGCTACGGCATTGATCCTGAGCTCAGCAATTTGTTAGACAACCGCCGCGTCATTATCGTGCCGCAAATGAATCCCGATGGCCGCAAACGCGCGGAAGCAGGCGTATCGCAACGCCGCAATTTGCACCCGGCAACATGTGTAACCACACCGGCCAATTCAGGCGTCGATCTGAATCGCAACTCGACGTTTTTGTGGGGCACCAACAACGGCAGTTCGATTAACGGCTGTGCGGATACTTTTCGCGGTGCTACGGCGGCAAGCGAGCCGGAAGTGCAGTCGATTGAGCAATTTTTAGCCGCTACTTTCCCCGACCGGCGCGGCCCGCTCGATACGGACACCGCACCTGCGGACACCGAAGGCGTTTTCATTAGCCTGCACTCTTACGCCGATTTGGTGCTGTTTCCCTGGGGCGCAAACACCAGCGCCGCACCCAACAAACCTGGGCTGCAAACGCTGGCGCGTAAGTTCGGCTTCTACACCAATTACAAAGTGTGCCAACCACCGGCGACCGGGTGTTTGTACGCCGCCAGCGGCACCACCGACGATCAAGCCTACGGCGCGCTGGGTTTAGCCGCGTTTACCTTTGAAGTCGGCAATAACGGCTTTTTTGAGTCGTGCAGCATTTTTGAAAACAGTACGCTGAGTAAAAACATTGACGCGCTGATTTATGCGTTAAAGGCCGCGCGCCGCCCGTATCTGGAACCTGCTGGCCCTGAAGTGACCGAGCTCACTGCGTTCAACAATGTCGTGGAAAATGACTTTGAAATCACCATCACCGCAAAAGCCAGCGATACCCGCAGCTTCAGTGGCGGCCAGGGCAATGAAGATGTTCACACCGTGGTGCGCGCCGCAGCGTATGTCAATATCTCGCCAGAAACTGCGGGTGCAACAGCGTTCCAAATGGACGCCGCCGATGGCAATTTCAACAGCGCCAATGAAGCCGTGACCCTGCGTCTGCCCGCTAGTTTGCTGCACCCAGGGCGCAATGTGGTGTATGTAACGGCCACGGACTCGGCGAATCAAACGGGCGTGGTTAGTAGTGCTTTTGTGCGATTGGCGGGTACTTTTGTGAGTGGGTTTGAGTAGGTTTTTCGGCTTCTTCAATATCTGTGCGGCTCTGCCCTTCGACAAGCTCAGGACGAACGGATTTTGAGTTCTATCTTCAATATAAACGAAAATATCACTTTGAATTGCACACACACGCTAGGCCGCGTTCGCTCCGCACCAACTCCGCAGTCAAATCCAGAAAATCAATCGCGCTAGCATTACACTCAACACACTTTCAAAGTTGAGCCAGCCGCCCCTATGAGCACGCCCGCAACCGCAATCGCTGAACCCCTTTTCGCTGAACCCATCAGCGCCGAATCGACCCCGATCCGCTTTGTTACCGCCGCCAGCCTTTTTGATGGCCACGACGCTGCCATCAATATCATGCGCCGCTTGATTCAATCGCAGGGCGCGGAAGTCATCCATCTAGGCCACAACCGCTCGGTTGCTGATGTGGTCAATGCCGCGATTCAAGAGGATGCCGATGGCATTGCGCTTAGCTCGTACCAGGGCGGGCACATGGAATATTTCAAGTACATGGTCGACATGCTGGCCGAGCGCGGTATGGGCCATATTCGCGTGTTTGGCGGTGGTGGCGGCACCATTACGCCGGAAGAAATTGCCGGGCTGCACGCGGCGGGCGTAGAGCGCATCTATCACCCGAACGACGGCATGAGTATGGGTTTGGTCGCGATGATCGAAGATTTGATGACGCGCACCGCAAAGCACCGCCGCAAAACCGTCATGCCCGATTTACTGGAGCGCGATGACCACGCAGCGATTGCGGGAATGCTGAGCGCGATTGAAGAAGGTGACCTTTCCGGCACGGAGCTGGAAACCAAGCGCAAGGAATGGAAGCTGGCAGGTGCGAAAACGCCGGTGGTGGGCATTACCGGCACTGGCGGCGCGGGTAAATCTTCGGTGGTTGATGAGCTGCTGAATCGGTTTTTGCAGCATTTCCCGCAAATGCGCATCGCGGTATTAGCGGTCGACCCAACGCGGCGGCGCTCCGGTGGCGCGCTGCTGGGGGATCGTATCCGCATGAATTCCCTGCGCTCAGATCGGGTGTATATGCGTTCAATGGCCACGCGCCGGCAGCATCAAGCCACCAATATTGTGCTGGTGGACTGTATTGCCTGCCTAAAAGCGCTGAATTTTGACTTGGTGATCGTGGAAACCGCCGGTATTGGGCAAAGCGACTCGGCCATTGTCGATCTGGTGGATTTTCCGATGTATGTGATGACCTCGGATTACGGTGC
>JAYUUS010000009.1:0-6592 GCA_043754435.1 Rhodanobacteraceae bacterium | reverse complement strand
TGTGCACACGATATCTCTATGATGCTTGAAAGTCTCAAGTTTCCCAGAAGTTTAGCGCTTCACCAACCCCGTATTTTTGTGTGGTGATGGCACTAGGTAATGTATTTACCTTCTTCTTCAATGCGGATGAGCTTTTGTTTTATGCCTTCAGCGATGAGGTTCATTGGTTCAATCCAAACTTTAAAGTTCTTATCATTATGTTTTCGCGTTCAATTTTGAGGCGGTATTTGCGTCTTAAGCGATGTGTGGCTTTGACGTAGATAACGGTACAGCGATCGTTGAATTGGCAGGAATCAACTTTGGTCGCCTTCGACTCTAGCTAATTCCGCGTTCTAACACCAAGGTAAATCAAGTTGCAGCAAAACTGGGTTGCGTCGGCACCAAAACCGGACGAAACCGCGTTGCGGTTTAATCAGTATTCCCTAGAAACTCTGGGTAGCCTCATTGCATTCGGCCAACCCAGGGCTGGAGGGGGCTGGAGGGCGGAGGCGCAAGCCCGTTAGGCTTGAACGTGATGCGAAAACAAAAATTCGGCGATTTTTGCCCCTCACCCCGCCCTCTCCCCGCGCTAACGCTATGATTCAATTGATAAATTATGGCGTGAAGAGGGAGCTGTTTGAGGCGACTGGCTCGAATTTGCCCAGAACCCCAGTCATTTATCCTTGAATATCTTACTTTTAAAGTACGATTTACAAGGTTAATTGCATTTTCTGCTCGCGCTAGTAAGTTCCAGGTCACCATTGAGAAAACTAGAGCAGCCACCGCGTAATACTGAGCGGGTCATTGGCATTGAGAACGCAGGCACCGTAGCGCGGCAGTTGCTCATCGTTGGTTAATAACGGAACGCATTCACTGATGGCCTGTGAAACCAGCAAGCGATCAAAAGGGTCTTTGTGGTCAACATTTGGCAAGCCTGCTACCCCAGACGCATGTTCGCTCGTGATTGACAGCTCCACGTAGCCGTTATCAAGCAATTGTCGGCGTAGTGAGCGTGCGTCCACTTGAAAGTCTGCACGTCCTAGATTTTGCTTGATCGCAACCTCCCAAATACTCGCCGGACTAAACAACAGCGTATTCCCGCGATCCCCCATAAGCTGGCGCGCCAAGGCGGGTAGTTGCTTGCTCGAACCAGCGGCCCAAATAAGCAGATGCGTGTCAATCAGCAGCTTCATCAAGAAAAAAGCTGAGTGATTTCGGCGGATGACATGGTGTTGAAATCGTCAGGTACCAAAATGCCCGGCATAAAATCAAAGCGACGCTGATCGGCCTCGGCCGGTGCATTCACCGCCATGACCTTCACCAGGGGCTTCCCCGCTCTTGCAATGACAAACGCTTCTCCGTTGACCGCTTGTTCTACCAATTTAGACAGCTGAGTTTTGGCTTCGTGAATGTTGTAGCTACGCATATGGGCTTAGTCCGTTGTTAAGAACTAAGTTTACCAGAGCATGTGCCGAAATTGTACACATCAGTTTGATTCGCATCCTTAAGGCACGGTCGAATGGGCAAAACCAGCGACTTGAGGTAACCTTGTCCGCTATTTTGAAGTAACTCACTCTTTAAGGATTTTTATGGGTCTAGATTTAGTTTCCACCGGCCGCGACGTACCGAATGACATCAATGTCGTGATTGAAATTCCGCTCAACGGTGAAGCAGTCAAATATGAAGTCGATAAAACCACGGGCGCGATTTTTGTGGATCGCGTGCTCGGCACCGCGATGCGCTATCCGGTCAACTATGGCTACGTTCCACACACGCTTTGCGGCGATGGTGATCCAGTCGATATATTGTTGATTATGCCGGTGCCGTTGATCCCTGGCTCCGTGATCCGCGCGCGTCCGGTTGGCGCGCTAAAAATGCGGGACGAAGCGGGTGATGACATTAAAGTTGTCGCGGTGCCAGTCAATAAAGTGACAGAGCTCTATAGCAACATTGATTCCATTCGCCAGCTGCCGCAAATCACGCTGGATCAGATTGCGCACTTTTTCCAGCATTACAAAGACTTGGAAAAGGGCAAGTGGGTGCAAATTGATGGCTGGGTTGGCGCGGAAGAAGCGAAAAAGGAGATTTTAGACTCAGTCGAGCGCTATAAAAACGCGCCGGATCAGCCTAAGTTTTGATGGGCCAGGAAAAGGGCAGAGCCGAACAAATATTGACGCAGCCGCAATGCTTTGTGCATCACCAAGACTGCGGCTACATGCTTCGACAAGCTCAGCACGAACGAGTTTCTTTCAGTGTTACTGCAAATATAAATCGAATACATCACTTTAAAACGCCAACATAACTCCACATCAGTTTGAGCCGTACCCGCAACTAGATCCTAAATTAACCCGCTCTAAATTAACCCGCCCTAAAATTAATGTTATTTTTCGATCAGTTTTGCCTCTTGAATCATAGGCTCTTCGGCTTATAAAATTAAGGTTTATCAAAGCCAAAACTAAGCAAAACTTTTGCTTACAAATTTCAGTAAATTATATGGAGAAAAACAATGTCAATCTTCGGTACTATTTTTAGCACCATCAGCAAATTACTTTCGGGCGGTGAAGTTTCGTTTGAAAAAAAGACGCACACCAATCCTGCACAAAATTTATTGACAAACGAACGCGCCGTTTACGTCGGCGAATGGCAGGGCGACAACACGAATTTGCTAATCAAACCGGACGGCTCGATTAATTACCGAACACAGACCGTTGAGGGCGATTCGACGAATACGCAAACCGTTTCCGGTCCGATTAACAATTTCAACGGGGCAAATTTTACTGTCGGCGTACTGGGCAACAACACCCATTTTAACGTCGCCAATGCGCCACACGAAGAAAACGGCAGCATGATGATGACGGTTAACGGCAAAAAATTAGTCAAAAGATAAATAAAATCAAAACGGCACGGGGCAGTGCTCACGACTCCAGCGATCGGGCCACGTTGCGCCCGGCCGCCTTCGCTTCATAAAGCGCACGATCTGCTAATACCAAAATATCGGTGGCCGCTTCCGGGTGCGCGCAATGGCCGACGCCGATACTGGTGGTGACGTTGAGCATTAGATCGCCAATGTGCATCGGCGTTTGCATGCGATCAATTATTTTATTCGCCATGACTTGCCCGATGGCTAACGTACCGTCTTCAACCAGCACAGCAAACTCATCGCCGCCTAAACGCGCGGGCATATCCGCTTCGCGCACCGCACTGCTGATACGGCGGGAAAATTCAACAATTACCGCATCGCCAACTGCGTGACCATAAGTGTCATTGATCGCTTTGAATCGGTCGATATCAAAAGTCAGCAGCGTAATCGGGCGTTTCAAGCGTTTGCTGCGCGCTATCACCGACTTTAGGCGTTCGTCAAATTGGCGACGATTAGCAATGCCGGTTAACGCATCAGAACGGGCTAAGCGCTCCTGAAGTTTCTTGTTACGGCGCAGCTGTAGGAAAAACCCGACCAGCACCACAAGTATGAGTGCCACCAAGACAGCGGCGATTTGCGCCAAACGGGTATTGCCTAACAGCAGTTTTTCACGATCTTTTGCGGCTTTCGCTTCTGCGGTAAGCTGTTTAACTTCCAGCTCTTTGGTGTTGAATTTCAGCCGCGCATCATAGTCCGCAGTCGCTTTAACTCGGTCTGCCTCTTCGATTTTGTTGCTTAATTCCAGCAAGCGCAAACTCAACTCGACTAAATCTGCGCGCGTGTTGCCGGCATTGATCGCCAATGGAATCAGCACGCGCAGCACGCGTAGCTCATCGCGTTCTAAGTCGAGCTTGAAGAAAGCCTCACGGGCCGCGCGCAGCTCCGCTAATGCCCGAATTGTCTCTCCTGCGTCGATTGAGGCAGTGCCTAATACTTCCAAGCCCATACCGCCAATTTGCGAATTTTTCAGCTTTAGCCCAAGGGCAACCACCGCTTCCCCATTTTTTCGTTGGGTCACAATATCGATAACGCTGTGCGCGATATGCGCCGACTCTAAATAGAGCTCTGCAACAAGTTTGGGATCACCCACGCTAGCGGCAATGGCTTGCGACTGCGTCAAAATTAACTGCGCGCGATCACGCTGCTCCAACTTTGCTAAGGCGCGCGCCAAATTACGCAGCAGCCGCGCGCGCGTGGGCGGCTCGGAATTTTCAGGCAACGCATCCAGGCCGCGCTGAGCATAGTCTGCACAGCTTTGCGGTCGGTTTAACGTGAAGCTGAGACTGGAATACGCCAAATAAACTTCCGCTTTGAGCTCAGCGTATGGCACCACTTTTAACAGCGTTTCCGCATCGCTCAACAATTGCTCGCCCCGAACAAAATCCTGCATCGAAATGGCGGCGCGGCTGTCGGCAATTAAGCTGCGCACCTCGATTACCGGATCATTCGCCAGCAACGCCGCTTCCCGCGCGCTGCCGCCAGCGCTGCGTTGACAGGGCCAGTCCGCCATAACTCTACAGGCATTGGCGCGGGCCAAATACAGCAAAGCAACCGTGCGCATATCGTTTTTTGCTCTAGCCGCTTCCAATGCCGGAGGTAGCTCTTTCAAAACTTCTTCAGGTTCGGTAAGCGCTTTGATTTCAAGTGGATGTCGAGGCAGCTCTAACGCATGCGCGTGCAGTGACGCTAAAAATAGAAATAGCATCACCCAAAAAACCGACGCTTTGCGCGCCTTTGATAATGTACGCCGTTTACTCATCCGGTCATTCTAACCTTGTTCTAACGCTATTCCGCGAAACCGGCTGAATGCAGCTGCAAATAAAGCCCTCGCTTGGCAAGCAATTCCGCGTGCGTCCCGAGTTCGACAATGCGCCCGGCGTCCAGAACCACGATTTGATCACTATGCTCGATCGTGCTTAAGCGATGTGCGATCACCAAGGTTGTGGTGCTGGTTTTTATCCGTGCCAGCGCGGCTTGTACTGCGCGTTCGGACTCGTTATCTAGCGCACTGGTGGCTTCATCCAAAAGTAGCAATTTGCCGCCTTTAAAAATCGCGCGGGCGAGTGCTAAGCGCTGGCGTTGTCCGCCCGAAAGCTGGGCACCGTTACTTCCGAGTGCAGTCAATAAGCCATCCGGTAGCGCGCGCACGAATTCAGCCGCTTGCGCCGCGTTTAGCGCACGCCAAATGGCGTCCTCGAAGGCCGAACTATGGTCCGATGGGGATTTTGGTTGCCCATAGGCGACATTGTCCAAAACCGTCAAGCCATTGAGCACTACCGCCTGCCCTACCCAACCGATTTGGGCGCGAAAACTGGCTAGGGTGTATTGATCTATTGCCACGCCGTCCAATAACACCTGCCCCACCGTCGGCTCAACCAAACGCGCCAATATTTGCGCGAGTGAAGTTTTACCGCCGCCTGAGCGCCCTACCAGCGCGGTTACGGTGCCAGGTGCCAAGGTCAAATTGATGTCCGCCAGCGCATCCACATTCGCATTCGGATAACGCAGGGTCACTCCTGTAAACTGCACTTCACCTTTGGATTGCGCCAACACAAGCTTGCCCGCATCCAGCTCCAGAGGCTCAGCTAACAAGGCCTCGACACTCGCCGCCGCAGCAACGCCGCGCCCGATTAGATTTTGCACATTGGTTAGGCGCTTTAACGACGGCAAAATCAGCAGCATTGAGGTGATAAAGCTCATAAATTCACCGGGCGACATGCCTGCATTACCCGGCACACGCGCCTGTTGGGCGGCGACATACACCACCAAAGCCAGCGCGCCAGCAGCCAAAAATTGCACGATTGACGTGCTCAGCGCGTTGGTTGCGGCAATTTTCATTTGTTGGCGAAAATTGTGCTGATTGATCGCGGCAAAAACCGCTGCTTCATGACTTTGCGCGCCATAAAGCTTGACGTCACGCTCACCGGCAATCACGGTTTGGGTGCGCGAAGTCACCGCACCGAGTGAATCTTGTATACCCCGGCTTAAGCGCCGATAGCGTTTCGCCACAATACTGACAATGCCGCCAATCAATGGCCCAGCAATCAGCACAGTCAAAGTGAGCTTGATGCTGGTTGCCAACATCACCGCCAGCAGCCCGATAATCATCAAACCATCGGCAATTAGAATTTTAAAACCTTCGGTACAGGCTTGGCCCAACTGTTCGACCTCGTTGGTCAAACGCGAAGTCAACGGCCCCGGATCGTGGCCTGAAAAAAACCCGGTCGGCAGGCGCAAATAATGTGTAAAGCAACGCGCGCGCAGGTCGCGCACAATGCTGCGCGCAATCCGCGCCACACCCAAATCCCCAATGTAAACACCGAGCGCGCGCAGCGCAAACAGCGCCAAAATAATCCACGGCATTAAGCGCGCAACCGACTGATCGCGCGCGGCAAACACGTCATCAAGCATGTATTTCATCAAATAGGTAAATGCCGCCGCGACCGAAGCCTCTAGCGCGATTCCGAGCGTTGCCGCCAACGCCGTGCGCCAGTGCGGCTTGGCGTAATTCAGCAGCGTTGTTAGCCCCAAAATGGCAGGCTTCTCAGGGCTTACCGCAGACGTCACGCTAGTGTGGCCCGCTTCCCGGTACGAGCGCGCGCTCCATCGGCTGAAACTGCATGACCGGCACGCGCTCAGCCGCAGGGCGCGGCAAATAATGATCGACCAGTAAAAATGCAAACAGCGCCATCA
>JAYUUS010000008.1:0-19918 GCA_043754435.1 Rhodanobacteraceae bacterium | reverse complement strand
GTCGTGGCGATGGTGCGCGCGGAGCAGGCCAAGATGGGCGGCGGTGGCGGTGGCGGTGGCGGTGGCGGTGGCGGTCGTGGCGGTGGCGGTCGTGGCGGTGCAACGACGACTCGCGCGCGCTCCGGGCTCGTTTTCGTTCAGGCGGCCGCGGGCAAATTCGAGCCGCGTCTCGTTCGGCTTGGCGCTTCCAACTACGACTACGCCGAAGTCTTGAGCGGCCTCAAGGAAGGCGAAAAGGTCGCAACGTTGAACGTCGCCGCACTGCAGGCCAAGCGTGAGCAGCAGAACGACCGCTTCCGCAGCATGACAGCAGTGCCGGGTGTGCAGGCGGCACCCGCCGGTCGTGGCGCAGCTGGTGGTGCACCCGGCGGCGGCGGCGGTGGTGGTGGCGGCGGCGGAGGTGGTGGCGGAGGCGGCGGCGGCGGCAGAAGGTCAACAATGGACACTTCCTCCTCTTGTGGCCCGGTAATTTTCTCAGGTGCTTTTACCGGCAACATGAGCGTGCCAAATATTACAACGTGCGCGATGGTGGTCAGGGCGATTGCCGTGATCCGACGCACATTCAAGCCGCTTTGTTTTTCCAATCGTGAGGCCATCGTCTCTCGCTTTTAGTCTTGATACTTAGGTCAAGGTCATTGACTTCTGTTAGTGGAATGGCTGACGAAAGGCATAGTCGCTATGGTGCATGCAACCCATGACTTTCGACAGACTTGAATGGAATGAAAACTACACCAATTGACGCATACCGCACAAGGCGGCAGGCGCAAAATTTCTGTGCGACTATTTGAAATTCTTTAGGTAGGTCGTTGCGTTGCCTTTCGATTCTGGGTAACCCTGCGCTTTTATCAGTGCCGCTTTTGCAGCAACTCGGTTGCCCGACTGGTCTTCAGCGACGCCTAATAAGTAAAAGGCATTGCCCGGTTTGGCTAAAGTTTTTGTCACCGCTGACGCAAGATAATCCCGGCTTGGTTTAGGCTCATCTTTATCAAGCAGGTATATTTGCCCCAGCCAAAGCTCGGCTTCCCCGCTCTTTGGATCCAGCGGGATGGCGCGCTTAAACGCTGCTATGGCTTTATCGAGCATCGGTTTTGCTTCAGGCTTTCCTTCCACCGCCTGTGCGCCCATGTAGTAATTTTGCCCTAAAGACGACATCCGCTTTTCATCGGCTTTCAGAAAGCCTTTGGCAATTCCTTCCTCAATTGCAGCACCCGCTTCACTGAATTGATCGTTGTTGCTATAAAGCTGATACAGCTGTGTCCAGAGTGCCTCCGAGTCCAGCTGATTTTTGCCCTTGGCGTCATTGAGTAATGCCAACGCTTCGGTATTTTTATCCAACTCCAAATACGAGGACACGGCGAGTGAAAGCCACTGGCGATTGTCGGGATCCTTTGCCATGAGCTCTTTTGCGTAGGCTGCGGCACCCTCATAGTTTTCACCTTGATAGAGGCTGTTCAGGCGTATTTGATACCACGCATTTGCGGGTGTATCGCCGGTAGCGAAAGCCTTATCTGCAAAAATAATCGCGTCTTTGAATTTGTCCAAATTATAGTAGTTGCTTGCCTGCATCATATATTCAGTGCCTTTGATTTTTGGCGCATCGGCCGCAAAATCATTGAACGCAGCGATTGCATCTTCGTATTTGTTGTTCTGATTCAGCAGCTGGGCTATGAAGAGTTTGCTTTGTAAATGCTCCACATTATCTAAACCATTTGCCGCAACTGCGGCGCGCCCGGCTAATATTGCGCCGTCAAAGTTTTCTGTGTTGTACAGATACGAGGCTTTAATTTGATTGGTCTTAGCGATCTCATAAGGCGTTTTCGCCTTAGTGAGCGCTTCTTCTAAGACGACGAGCGCTTCTGGGAATTTCTCATCCTCAGCTAATTTCTGCGCTTTTTGCAACAGTTTTGAGACACCGTTGCCGATTGAAATTTTCGGATTTTTGCGCCCCGACAAAGTCGTTTCAATGACTTCGCGCGCCGGTTCTTTTGCCTTCGCAAAGGCAATTAGCGCCGGGTCAAGTGCAGTAAAAGCCAGACCAAACGTTAGGGCACAGCTCAGTTTACGTAAAACAGTCATGAATGAACTCCGAAATTTAAAGTTTGTGGGGCGACACAGCCGTAATCTAATGCAAGCAGCGTCTCGCCCTAGATAATAGCGATTATTTACCCTTGGCGGTGGGCAAAGAATCCCGAAGCCAAGCGTCCAGTCCACCGCTGAGTGATCCGACTTGCTTAAAGCCAGCTGCAACCAATTGAGCCGCTGCACTGTCTGACTTCATGCCGGTTCGGTCATAAACCACTACAGGTTTATCCAGTGCGCTTTTGACCGATTTGTGGGTTGCAGAAAAATCAGCTAACGGAATGTTGACTGCGCCTGAGATGTGCGCTTTTAAAAAATCATTGTTATCAGTCAAATCAAAAACGCGCGCGTCTTTGCGATTGATCCATTCCACCAATTGATTCGGGTTGAGCGCGACAAAGCCTCGACGCAGCTGTTTTAATTCCCAAAAAATCCAGGCGATGACGATGCCTAACAGCGCCGCGCTCATCAGGGGGTTTTTTGCAAGAAAGGTAATGAACTCAGACATGCGCGCAGCTAGTTTTAAAGGTCGCGAAGTATGTCCGAGCTGCGCGCGCTTTCCAAGTGTATTTTCTTGGTGCAGGCTGTGACTAGACAAGCGTGCTGAATATTTTTACTGCACGATGTCGATTGTGACCCAGCTCAAGCATCAACTGCGCAGGCAAGACAATCTGTCAATGCCGTTAACCGGAGCAATCAAATGAAATTTCTTTTCCTTTTGGCCCTAGCCATTCTTGGTCAGCCTGTCCACGCGGGCGAATTTTCTTTGCTTATTTACGAAAAACCGGTCGAACTGGAGAAGCAAACGGACCCATCTGCCAGCGAAAATTACTGGCAGAGCTATAACGCCTATGCCGACGTATTGCTAAAGGCGGGCGTAATGCGTGGAGGTACCGCGCTGGATGAAAACGCTGGGGAAACGATCCGCGACGCGGGGGTCAATAAAATCAGTGTTGCCAGGTTGGGCGGCTATTTTGTAATCGAGGCAGCAAATATCCAAGCCGCGCGCGAATGGGCCAGCAAAGCACCGGCATCAGCAGTAGCGATAGAAATACGGCCGCATCGCGTTAATCCCAGCGCAGCGATGGCGCCTAAGCAATAACTCCACATTTCGAACCTAAACCCAACTCAGGAGCAACCAACATGCAATTTATGCTTATTTTTAAAGAAACCGACGCCGATATTGCACAACGTAACGATCCACAAGCAGCGCCCGCTTATTGGGGCGCATGGAACGCCTATATTGGTGCGGTGGGGCAAGCCGGCATTATCGTCAGCGGCAATGGCCTGCAGCCGCCGCACACCAGTACGCATGTGCAAATTCGCGATGGTAAACGCCGCATTCAAGACGGCCCGTATGCCGACACCAAAGAACATTTGGGCGGCTATTTCATCATCGAAGTCGCTAATCTGGACGACGCTTTGGAATGGGCGGCGCGTAGCCCGAACGTGAGCACCGGCACCACCGAGGTTCGGCCCGTACTGCCACCGCCCGCCCAGTAAAAATGCAATACGCCGAGCAATCCAGGCGTGCCGCTGAACTCGCCGCCCGAACCTCATTCGGGCGGCTGGTCGCCTGGCTGGGGGCGCAATGGCGCGATATTAGTGCAACGGAAGATGCATTGGCCGATGCCTTAGTCAAAGCGCTGGAAACTTGGCCGGTATCAGGCGTGCCGGAGCAACCTGACGCTTGGCTGATGTTGGTGGCAAAACGCCAGCTTCTGCAAAGTGCGAGGCATAACCGCGTGCGCTTTGATGCGGCGACCACCGCGTTTTTAGAAGATATGCACAGCGAGGAGCGCGGACAAAGTTTCGATATTCCCGACACCCGCCTCAAGCTCATGTTTGTCTGTGCGCACCCGGCCATTGATGCCAGCCTTCGCTGTGCATTGATGTTGCAAACGATTTTAGGTTTGACCGCGCACGAAATTGCCCAAGCCATGCTGGTTTCGCCCACAGCACTAGCGCAGCGTTTGGTACGTGCCAAGCAGAAAATTCGTGACGCAGGGCTGCGCTTTGAAGAGCCAGAGCGCGCAGAAATTCCGGCGCGCTTGCAAGAAGTGCTTGAGGCCATTTACGGCGCTTATGGCGTCGAAGCCGTTGATGGCGCAGAAAATCGCGTTGTCAATTTGCAGGAAGAAGCGCTTTTTTTATGTCGCGTGGTGTGCGAATTAATGCCAAGCTCCGCCGAAGCAAAAGGCTTGCTGGCGCTGATGATGTTCGGCCATGCACGCCGCAGCGCGCAGCGAACGGCGGCGGGCGAATTCGTGCCTCTCGCCGCGCAAGACACGCGCCTGTGGCAGCGGGATGCCATTCTTACCGCCGATCAATTGCTCTGGAACGCCGCGCGCTTTCGCCAACCCGGCCCATATCAACTAGAAGCCGCGATTCAGTCGGCACACTGCCACCGCCTGTTCACCGGAATCACCCCGTGGCAGGGCATTGCCGCACTGTACAAACAATTAAACAGCCATTTTCCAACCACCGGTTCGCTGGTCGCCGCCGCCGTTGCCTATGCCGAGGCCGGCGATATTGCACTTGGCCAAGCCGAATTAAACGCAATCCAAGCCGAATCCAAATCCTTCCAATCCTGGTGGGTCGCAAAAGCGCATTTGCACGTGCTGGCTGGGCAAAACCCAGAGGCCAAAGGCGCGTTTGAAATTGCGATTGGGCTGACGCTTGAGCAGTCGATTCGGCGGCATTTGGAGGGGCGGCTTATGGTTTTAGGTTGAGCTTGCTTGGGCGGCAAAACGTTTGCGAACCGCCCGTATTGAACAATCCGATGTTAGTCTCTGTGCAAGCTAGATATGGAGCAAAAAACATGGAAACACTTGATCGAATTACTCAGACGGCTGCGGTAATGGGTGGCAAAGCCTGCATTCGCGGCATGCGCGTTACTGTCGGCATGATTGTCGGGCAAATCAGTGCCGGTTTAAGTGTTGATGAAATCTTGCTCGACTATCCCTATTTGGAACGCGAAGATGTGATGCAGGCGCTGCGATACGCAGCATGGCGCGCTGACGAACGTGAGGTCTTGATAGCAAGCGCTTGAGTGTAAGGAAAGCAATGAAGTTGCTGATTGACATGAACCTGTCGCCGCGTTGGGTGGAAGTGTTCCGTTCGGCAGGATTTGAGGCCGAACACTGGTCAACAATTGGCTCTCGCTCTGCCTCAGATGCCGAAATTATGGCCTTTGCGCACCAACATGACTGTATAGTGATAACAAACGATCTAGATTTTGGCGACATGTTAGCCGCAAATAATGGCCAAAAACCAAGCATCGTTCAAATTCGATGCGACGACTTGCGCCCCGAATATATCGCTAGACAAGTCATTGCAGCTTTGACACAAATGCGAGCAGAGCTCGTCGAAGGCGCATTAATAACTGTCGACCCAAAGCGGGTTCGTTTGCGATTACTGCCGCTTTCGCGAAGAAAAATCTAATCAACAGAATTACACTTCCCTATCAGGTCAAGCGAGCTAATGGTTTGGTTATACAGAGGTAGATAAGATGCAATTTAATGGATGTAACCGCGTTTTGAAATCTCCCGCAACTCGTGCTTCTCGTCCTCGCTGATCTTTCCAGAACCAAGTTTTTCTTTCAAAATTTGCACGCGCCAATCTCTAGCGCGTTTGTTAAGCTTTTCTAGCGCTGCCAAAAAATCGGCTTTTTGAAGTTCGGTTTCACCTGGAATTTGCGCAGCTAAAAGCTTGAGCAGCGCCGGATGCTCAGGTTGCCCATCAAACATCTCGACTAGGCTGGATGCATTCGCTTCCGGCCGCTCGCGGGCAAGTTCGATTAATGCAAGCAGCAATGAAATGCCGGGTAAGTCAAGTGCAGCAAAGGGATAAGGTGGCTCGGCGGATATTGCAACTTCGGGCGCGCCGAGCAATAAGGTGATTGCTTGGCGAACCAGAGTACCTTGCCTTAGATCGGTGGCGGCGCTGCCGTCGCCTTGTTCGCGCTTTGCAAAGCTTTGTTGACGCGGGCGTTCGCGGGAATCAGCTGCGGCACTCATGCTTTGACTGACGCCAGTTAGACGTGACAGCTCCGCCTGCATCAGCTCAGCAAATGCACCCTCCGGAATTTGCGCCAGCATGGGCCGGGCTTTTTCCGCTAGCCGCGCGCGTCCGTCGAGGCTGGAAAGATTGCTTTCTTTTGCCAATTCATCAAATAGATATTTTGACAGCGGCAGTGCGGTTGAGTAACGCGCGCGAAAGCCTTCCATGCCTTCTTTGCGAACAATCGAATCCGGGTCTTCACCATCGGGTAAGAATAAAAAATGCGCTTGGCGGCCTTCGCGCATGCGCGGCAATACATTATTCAGTGCGCGCCAAGCGGCAGCACGGCCCGCGCGGTCGCCATCGAAGCAAAAAACCACGTCTTCGGCGTTGCGAAACAGCAGTTCGGCATGTTCGCGGCTGGTGGCGGTGCCCAAAGTGGCAACCGCTTCAGTGACGCCAAATTGCGCTAGGCTCAGCACGTCCATGTAGCCTTCAACCACCACCAAACGCGTGTGTTTGAACTGGCGTGCGAAATACAGCCCATACAATTCTTGCGATTTTTTGAACAGCGCGGTTTCCGGCGAGTTCAAATATTTCGGCTCGCCTGCACCAATGATGCGGCCGCCAAACGCAATCGTGCGGCCACGTTTGTCCAAGATCGGGAACATCACGCGCTCACGGAACTTAGCGTAATCACCGGTGTTGCCTGAGCCAGTCAGCCCCGCCATTTCTAGCGCTTTTTTGCGCTCTGGCGTGGTGCCCAGCGATTGCATCAGCTTATTGCCGTTGGCCGGCGCCCAGCCGAGCTGGAAGCGTTCGCTTGCAGCGCGATCAACGCCGCGTTTCTCCAGGTATTCCTTAGCCTCAGGGCAAGATTCCAGTTCCCGCCGAAAAAACTGGGTCGCATCGGCAAGCACGGGAAATAAAGCATCTGAGCCATCGACGCGTTTGTAGCCGCCGCCTTCAAACGGTACGGCAAGGCCGACATCCGCTGCTAGCGCTTCCACCGCATCAGAAAAATCCATGTTTTCGTAATTCATCAAAAACCCGACCGCCGAACCGTGTACGCCGCAGCCAAAACAGTGATAAAACTGCTTTTGTGGACTGACCGTAAACGATGCCGAGCGCTCGTCATGAAACGGGCAGCGCGCCTGAAATTCGCGCCCGGCACGTTTCAGCGGCACGCGCTTGCCAATCACATCGACAATGTCGATGCGCTGCAGTAGGTCATCAATGAAACTTTCGGGGATGCGCGCCATCGGTGTTTGCTATGGCCTCAAGAGGTGCGAGGGCCTCGCATGGTAGCGAATTGCTAGCGACGGTGCTTAAAGTTATCCACTTTATCGGGCGCTAGAAAACTAGGCGCAGCGGGACGTTGGTAATAGACTGGCAGTGATTCCTAATGCTGGGGCGAGATCAAGATGAGCGGTAAGCAGGAAGCAAATTCTGATGTGTCGAAAACAACTGAGCACACCCTAGAAAACGCGCCGAAATCGACGTTTGAGACAACGGCTGTGCTGGAAAGCGACCCGAATATAAAGTTGGCGTCCACAATGCACAAATGGATTCCGGAACAAGCCGCCGAGCATGCGAATAGAAGGCTAGCCAGTGAATCGCAGCTTTCTTTAATTGGTAAAACCATCGGGCGCTATCAAATTCGCGCAGAACTTGGCGTGGGCGGCATGGGTGCGGTGTATCTGGCTGAGCAAAGTGAACCCGTGCGCCGCAAAGTTGCGCTCAAGGTGATCAAAGCGGGTATGGATAGCGACGAAGTGGTTGGGCGTTTTCAATCCGAGCGCGAACTGCTGGCGTTGATGAACCACCCGAATATTGCGCAAGTGCTGGATGCTGGCACGACGGCGGAAGGACGCCTGTATTTTGCGATGGAATACGTCGCAGGCGTACCGATCAATGAATTTTGCGACCGCCGAGGTTTGAACATCGCGCAGCGTTTGCAGCTTTTTCTGCAGATTTGCGAAGGCGTGCAGCATGCGCACCAAAAAGGCATTATTCACCGCGATTTGAAGCCAAGCAATCTGATGGTTGCGGATTACCAGGGGCAGCTGCTGGTCAAGGTGATCGACTTTGGTATTGCCAAAAGCATGGATCGCGGCGCTGACCATTCTGGCTCTACTCGTGTGGGCGTAGCGATGGGCACACCGGCATATATGAGCCCTGAGCAAGCCGCAGGTGATCTAACCGCGATTGATACCCGCACAGACGTCTATTCGCTCGGCGTGGTGTTGTATCGCCTAATCACGCACGAATTGCCGATTTCGAGCGACATGATCGCGCGCGCAGGCGAGTTTGGCCTAGCGAACCTGCTGCGCGCGGCGCATTTTTCGTCACCCAGTCAAAAAATACTCGAAATTTCAAGAGACCACAGCATCAACCAAGCGGAATGGAAACGCGCAATGGCGGCGGATGCGACCAGCGTATCGCGTTCGCTCGTGGGCGATCTGGATTGGATCACGCTCAAAGCGCTGGAGCGCGAGCGCGACCTGCGCTATGCCTCGGTTTCGGAATTGGCGGCGGATATTCGACGGCATTTGCAAGGGGAAGCGGTACTTGCCGGGCCGCCGAGCAAGCTGTATCGCTTCCGAAAATTTGTCAATCGCAACAAGATGATCGTGGGCGCGGCGGCGGCGGTGCTGGTGTCGCTATTGCTGGGCATTATCGGCACTAGCTACATGGCGATTGAGGCTTCTCAGCAACGTTTCCGTGCGCAAGCTGCACTGGTTGAGGCTAGGCTGCAGCGGGATCGCGCCGCCGAAGAATCGGCACGCGCAGTCGCCACCCGCACCTTCCTGGAGGAAATGATCGCCTCGCCCGACCCTTGGCGGCTGGAAAGCGGCTCAGCGGAAACGCGCAATGTGCGCGTGGTTGACGCGTTGGCCACAGCGGCGGCAAATTTGGACAAGCGCCTTGGTGAAAATCCTGAGCTGCGCGCCGAGGTGGCAACAATGTTAGGACGCACCTTGCGCCGTTTGGGGCAGTTGGGCGCCGCGCGGCTGCAGCTGGAATCGGCGCTGAAATTATTGCCTGTGACGCCGCAAAGTTCGCTGTCTCGTTTGGATGCGGCCCGCCTGGATGCAGAAATACAGTTGGCTATTACGTTAGCGGATCAAGGTGAATTCCAGGCGGCTGACAAACTGTTAACGCCGAAGCTGCCGTTGATAGATCAAATAAACAGTAAGTCCAGCAATCTGAGTAGCGACACGGTTATGGATGCGCGGCGTGCAGCGGCGGCGGCGGCTATGGGCGTGGGCGATGGCGCACGCGCGGAAAAGCTTGCGCGCGAAACGCTGCAGTTTGCTTTGATGCGGTCAGAAAAATCCGCGATCAGCGGCGCGCAGGCGGCATTGGCTGACATTTTGGGTGAGCAGGGCAAATGGGATGAGGCAAAACGCTTGCTGGGCGAGGCCTACACCAACGAACAATTGCGACTGGGTCGTACGCATCCGAGGGTGATTCAGCTGTTATCCCTACTTGCTAATTTGGCCTTCCGCGAAGGCGATTACCAACAAGCGCAAACGCGCTATCAGGAGGCCGCGAATCTTGCGGCAACCGCGCTTGGCCCGCGCCACCCAGACACCTTAGGCTTTAAGGCGCATGTCTTGCTGGCTTTGGCTGAAGGTGGTAACTACGCCGCCGCGATTGCCGGGTTTCGTGAGCAAATTCCGGTGCGCGCGCTAGCAATAGGAGCAGATCATCCGAACTTACTGACCATGCGTTCAAACTATGCGAATGCACTGCGTGCTGCGGGGCAACTTGATGCCGCCGAGGCTGAAATCGAAGCCGTTTTTCGTCGCCGCAGCGCGGTCTTGGGCGAAACGCACCCCGATACTTTAGCGGCGATCAATATGCTCGGCGTCATCGTCAGCCAGCGCAAGGACTTTACCAAAGCAGAAATTTTGTTTCGCCAAGCTTCGGAGCTTTATCTAAAAGCAAATGGGCCGTTGCACCCAGAGACAATTATGATGCAGGCAAACTATCTATCAGCGCTGCGCAATCTCGGCCGTATTGACGAAGCGATTGCTGGTTTTAAAGAACTCAACATTCGCGCTGAGCAAGTCTTTCCTGCGAACCACTGGCTATTGGCCGTCGTGCATGGCCATCTTGGGCTGTCACTGATGGAAGGCAAGCGATTTTCCGATGCTGAGCCATGGCTAAAGAAAAGTTATAGCGCCGCACAGAAACAGTTTGGCGATCACGACGCACGCTGTATCGCCTTTCGCGCACGCTTACTTGATCTTTACACGCGTTGGGGAAAAGCGGATGAGGCGGCAGCCTACGGCCCGATTTAGAGTTTGATGCAGCGATAGCAACGCTGCATCAGGCTCGCGTGGTGCCTAGTTGCCACAACTTGGAAGCACAACCGGGTTATCTTCCAGACCATCGCGAAATAAAATTGGGTTGAAGCATGCCGGCCCACCGACAAAATGGATCGCGTCCAGTTCCGGCCGATAGCTGCCAAAACCTCCCGCCGTGAGGTTCAATTGCCAAGTATCCGCACTGATGCGCGTCGCGTTCGAGGAAAAATCATACCAGCCGATGCTGTTTTGATCGCCTGGTATCAACGGCGCAAAAACACGAAATGTCCAAAGTGGCGAGGCAAATGATGCGCCATGATAGCGAATGCGAATCGTTGCAGTGCGGCAGTCCAACACTTCAAAACTATTGGTTCCCAATGAATGTCGATAGTAATCCAAGCTTCCTCCAACGCCGTCTAGACCCAGTGCGTCGGGCGCAATCAGCTGCACGTCCACGGCTTGCGCGGTGCCATTGCTGCACGCGGTGGTGCCTGAACCGTTAATCAAATCAGTAGTCACCGCGTTTGCGCCAGCACCATCAGGGTCGCGAAGCACCACGCCAATTGAGCCAACATCGCGCTGAATGGAATCCAACACACCATCGCCATTGCCATCGCCTGGGCCAACCAGCCCGCCTGGCACGTCTGGTGCCAAGTTCTCAACCGCGTCCGGTATGCCGTCGTTGTCTTGATCCGGTTCGCGGGTAATGCTGGCCACGCCAGCGTCGGTGCCAGCGTGCAGCAGGTTGGCATTAAATGGATCAACCGCAATGGTGTAGGCTGATTCTGCGGGCAGGCCGATGCTAATCGACAGCCAGACAATCGACTGAGTGGCGGGGTTCCAAACGCCACGATAAATTGCGCCAGGATTGGCTTCATAACCGCCAGCCGCCGCATAAAGTATGTTGTGATCTTGTGGATCAAAACTAAGATCACGCATTTCCACGCTGTTATTGATCCCCTCATCGTGCCGGGTCCAGCTCAGGCCAGCATCAGCGCTGCGAAAAATCGTGGCAGCGCCGCTCGAACGCAAATCTGTGAGCGCGGCCCACAGGATATTGCTGTTGGTCGGGTCAATCAAAAGTTTTGCGACATCCAGCTGGGTGTTGGCAAAGCCCAATTTGGTCGGCAAACCATTTGCGTTGAGGTGTTGCCAAGTCGCACCTGCGTTCACGCTTTTAAATATGCCGCTGGCAAGGTCAGCGGGCACAATCGCATCGCTTGTGTTGAAATCATCGTAGAGCGCATCCGTGCCTAAATAAAGCACGTTGCTATTGTTGGGATCAATCACCAGCGAATTCGGGGTAATGCGTTGCGCGATGTCCGCATTGCTAAAACTTGGTGGCAAACCGCCGCTTAGGCCGTCGAGCCGTGTCCAGGTGACGCCAAAATCATCGCTGCGCACAAGGCGATGCGTTAAATTGAAACTCGGCGCATTATTTACTAAGTAACCTTCGGCGAGCGCATATATCCGCCGCAGTCCACCGCTTGTGCAGGGGCCGGTTGCAGGTGGCGCTTGACAGGAGCGTGGGTCTAGGCTCAAGTCTCGAACCAAGCCAATATTAGCGTGCAAAGTATTATCTTGAGGCAAGTCGCCATCCATAGACAGCCAATTAGCGCCATTATTAACGCTGCGAAAAATACCGGCACCGCCGTAGGAAGCATCCGCAAAAGAACTGGTGCCACCGGCATACATCACGGTGTTGGCGATACTACCGCTCAGCGTAGTCGGATCAATACGAAGCGCGCGCAACTCATTGGCGCGCAGGCCAATGTTAGAGGACTGCCAGGGCAAGGCCGGATCATTGCTTCGATAAAGCCCGGGTGAGGAAACGGCAAAGCTGCTGTGTCCGGCTAAAATGACGCTGCTGCCCGCCGCCATATTGAGCGAAGGATGCGGGTGAATAGCTAAGGAGCGCACGCCCACACCGGCTGGATTGCCAGCGCTTACACTCCAGCTGGATGCACTATCTGGGCGCACAAATATGCCGGAACCATCCGTGGTTGCAAACAGGGATTTGCCCGATGCCGGAAAGCCGGGTTGCGCAACTAAACGGGAAACTGCCGCACGAATGGGGACATTGCCGGGTATTGATAAGTAGGAACTATTCGGCGTGAAGCCTTCATTGAAGCTCAGAAACGTCGGCATTGGATTAGGGGCGAGCCAAATAAATGCGCCATCGGCACGGCCAACATAGGATTTAAACGGATCGCTTGGATGCGCAGTAATCGTAGCTGCCGGGCCATGCGGGCCGGTCCACGTCGCACCGCCATTCGCACTGTGGTAAATATTGTAATTAATCACGGCAAACAGCGAGCCGCTGGCACCCGTGCCCGCAATAAAACTTAAGTCTTGCACGTCCGGCTGATAGCCCAGCGCGCTAAAAAGATTCAGGCGCGGCGAAAAATTTAAGCCGCCATTCAAGCTGCGAAACAGCGAGGCTTGATTCACCGCACCCCTGCCATACACGCCGACGTACACCAGATTCGGATTGAGTGGATCGACGGTGATGGTGGCAATCCGTGCGTCTGCAGGCAGGCCAGCACCAACGCGAATAAAAATTTTGCCGGTCGCATCACTCTTGAACAGCTGCGGTAAACCAGTCGCAGTCTGGGAAACGCCGCCAATAAACAGCGCGCCGGTTTCCCCGGCAACGTCGCTAATGGTTTGAAACAAGAAGTTGCTGTTTAGATTGGTACTAAGTATTTGCCAGCTGCCACCGCCATCATTGCTGCGATAAAGCCGCAGTGAGGAGTCGAAGGTATACAAAATCTGCGGTGCTTCACGGTCTAGCACTAAGGGCAAGGGATAGACCGTCGTTGCGACAATGCCGTTGCTAGCGCGCGTCCAAGTTGCACCCGCATCAAGCGTTTTGTAAACCGCACCGCGCGTGGTGGCATACGCGGTTTGCGCATTCGTTGGATCAAACACCAACTCAAACACGCCACCACCGTTCGGCCCGGCCGTCGTCCATATTGAGTTCCCAGCAAAAATGGCATGAGAGAACAAGATCAACAGCCAAAAACCGTAATATCGAACGCTACCCATGCTCATGCACTCCGGTTCAGAGCGGTTAGTATAGTCCGACGCAAGGCACGCAAAAGTTCTTAAATCAAACCCGCATTCAAATCGCTCTCGAGCTTAAAGCGCCATCGAGTAAAAGCGGTTGCAGCCAAAATGGCCGGTTGTACCCATGGGCGCGCTTAAGCGCTTGAAACCGGTGCGCTCATACAATTTCACAGCCGCGTCCATGCCGGTCAGTGTTTCCAAATAGACTTCTCGGTAGTTGCATCGTCGCGCCGCATCCAAACAGGTCTGCATAAGCACCTTGCCCGCACCTAAGCCACGCAATTCCGGCAAAAAATACATCTTTCGCAGTTCACAAACATCACTTGCTGTGCCCGTACCGGCAAGGGCCGCAATTCCAGCACCGCCAGCAACGACGCCATTGCACTCCACGACGAAGTAGCAGGCGCGCGGTATTTGATAGGCGCTAAACATTTTTTTGACTTCGGCGTCGTGAATGGCAAAGCCAGCGCCATCAGCACCAAATTGCGGCATTACCGTTTCGATAATGTGGCGCACCGCCGCGTCATCGCGCGCTTCAATTGGCCGCACCAAAAATCGCGAACTTTGGGCATCTTGCGCACTTTGAATGACTGGCATCGTTAAAGCGCCCTGCGCGTGTCCAGATTAAAACGCCCGCCGTGCTTCAGTACGCTCAAACGCAAATTAGTGAGCTGAATCGGCTCATTCGCATCCGCTTCTGCGACCGAACACTGATCGATCTCAAACGGGTCGATAAAAGTCACGGTGCCCGAACCCACCACTTCGACAATATTGTCAGGGCCGATAAATGCTGCCGTGTCTTCATCTATTCCTAAACCCATCGCAAAAGGATTCAGCGCAATCGCGGTCAGCAAACGCCCTATGCGATCACGCTGGCGAAAATGTTGGTCAACCATAATTTTATTGGAAAGCCCAAGCCCAGGTGCCAGCTGCACCATGCGCGCACGCGGTGTTGGGCCTTCATCACCGCTAGCGATCATGTGTTCCGGAATAATCGCAGCACCCGCTGAAGTGCCGCCGATGGTCATGCCATCCGCGTTACGCCGTCGCAGCAGCTTGGCAACCTGCGTGCCACCAATTGTGGTGGACAGTCGCAGCTGATTGCCGCCGGTAATAAATACGCCGTCGCACTGGCTTAAGTAGTTCAGCGAGTGGGCGTCGTCACAATGATCGCGATTGGTAAAGTTCAATACTTCCGCGTTGGCGCAGTTCAAATCACGAAATAAATCCTGATAATTACGCCCTGTGTCTTCCAGGCGTGATGCCGTAGGAATGATCGCAATAGAAGGCTTTGGCCCGCAAAGGTCAACAAAACGCTTCAGAATTTCGCGGCTTCCCGTGCGATCTTCTGCACCACCAATGGGAACGATGAAGCCACGGGCTTTGCCCGGAGACGCGATTGCAGGCATCACAAAACCTTAGATTAAAATAAATCACGTGAGTATAGGCTGGTTAATGCTGTAGTTGAGCGCATTACGCTGCAATGCAGCATTTTAACTACGCTTATTCACGATTGCAGGTCTATGCCAGTTTATGAATGGTTGTCCAAATCCTCTGTGCACTTGTGCTTGTGCCAAGTCTGCTCTGGCGGGTATTCTTCCGCCTCATTTAAACAAAGCGTCCGCCTAGCAGTTCCACAGGCCACGACTTTTGCCGGCATAGCTCAGTTGGTAGAGCATCTGATTTGTAATCAGGAGGTCCGCGGTTCGAGTCCGTGTGTCGGCACCATCTCATAAGTCAATATGACCGCAGTAGTCGGTATGCAGCTCAAGTAAGCTCAAACTACTTCGAAATTCCCATTACGCATACTCCTGATACCATGGTTTTCCGCTTCTTTTTAGGTTCGCCATGATTGACCTCTACACATCAGCCACACCGAACGGCCATAAAATCTCCATCGCACTGGAGGAGCTGGCTTTGCCTTATACGATGCATGAGTTGAGCCTCTCAGCGGGCGATCAGAAACAGCCGTGGTTTTTGAAAATCAACCCTAATGGCCGCATTCCGGCGATTGTGGACCGTGATGAAGGCGACTTCGCGGTGTTTGAGTCGGGTGCGATCTTGGTTTATCTGGCGGAAAGGACGGGGCGACTGCTGCCGCTTGATGTCAAAGGCCGCTCGCGGGTGATGCAGTGGCTGATGTTTCAAATGGGTGGTGTTGGCCCGATGATGGGGCAGGCCAATGTATTTTTCCGCTACTTTCCCGAAAAGATTCCGGTGGCCATTGACCGCTATCAGGGCGAATGCACACGGCTGTTCCGGGTGCTGGATGAACATCTGAAAACGCACGAATACTTGGCCGGGGACTATTCCATCGCCGACATTGCCAACTGGGCATGGGTGCGCACGCACCGGTGGAGCGGCGTGTCTATCGAGGGCATGCCCGATCTCAAGCGCTGGATTGAGGTGATACGCGACCGCCCGGCTGTCCAAAAAGGTATCGTCACGCCGGCTTCTAGCTTCAACCTGCAGGCGGATGATGACGCGCGCGCACAGCAGTTTGCGCAGGAAGCGCGCAAAATCCTGGAAACCGGTCAATCGCGCACGGGCGGGGCAGCATGAAGCTCTACGTATCGCCGCGCGCGCCCAGCCCGCGCCGCGTTACCGTATTTCTGGCGGAAAAGGCTATCACTAACGTGGAGTTGGTTACCGTCAGCATTGCCAAAAACGAGCACCAGCACCCGGCTTACCGTGCCAAGAGTCCGCACGCCAAGGTGCCAGCGCTGGAGCTAGAGGATGGTCGTGTATTGACTGAAACCCGCGCGATCTGCAGCTATCTTGAAGGAATTTACCCAGAGCCGAATTTGATGGGTGTGGATTTTGAGGAGCGCGCATTCATTGAGATGGCGGATCGGCAAATCGAGTTTTATCTGCTGGGTGGCTTCGCCAATTGCATACGTCATACGCACCCAGGTTTAGCACCGCTGGAGCAGCCGCAGTTCCCGGACTTTGGGCGTTCACAGGGCGAAAAAGTGCGGGCGGTTGCGCGCTGGCTGGATGCTGAATTGGCAAAGCGGCCCTATGTTGGGGGTATGCGGTTTACCGTGGCCGACATCACCGCGTTTGTCGCCTTAGAATTTGCGCGTGGCCTGATGAAGTTTTCAGCGGGCGATGAGGGCATGGTACATCTGCAGGCTTACTATGACAGATGGCTGAAACGCGCTAGCGCCAGGGTTTTGTAGCTAAGAGACAGGCGGTAAAATCCCTTCTAATCCTGGCGTGGCGCTGAAAAAACCCGTTCGTGCTGAGATTCGAAGCAGGTAGCCGCAATCTTTGTGATGCATGTGGCTGCGTCAGTATTTGTGCGGCTCTGCCCTTCGACAGGCTAAAGGCGCGAACGGTTCTTTGCAATGCTATTTACAATGCCAACTATTTAGCCGATTTTTTTGCGTTTTTATCCGCTTTCTTCTCTTTTGGCGTCTTCAACGGTTCTTTCTTTTTACTCTTTTGGCTGTCCAGACCTTTTGCCATCGTTATCTCTCCAGGGTTGTGTAGGGGCGCACGCTCATTTGCGTGACCGGCTTATGCTAAACCGCAATTGAGCGAATGCAAAGCGCAAAATTTCGATGTATTTTTAGCCCCTTACCGACACTTAGCGGCGCATATTTCTAGTTGGACTTTTACCGGCAATTTTCGAGCCACTGGCTTTTGCTCGTGCGATTGCAGATTCGAAGCTCAATTTATTGTAGCTTGCCAAACGATCAGCACTTAAGGTGCCGGCAGCGATGGCAGCTTGTACTGCGCAACCAGGTTCAGCGGCGTGCACGCAGTCGTTGAACTTGCAGCTTAGCGCTAATTCGCTGATGTCGCCAAAAGTTTGCACGCCTACATCTTCATCGCCCGTGAGCTTTATTTCGCGCAGTCCAGGGCTGTCAATTAAGCAGGCATTCCAGTCTAATTTCAGCAAAGCACGATGTACCGTGGTATGGCGGCCGCGGCCATCGCTGGCCCGCACGGTGCCGACCTGCATCGCTTGTGATTGAATCAGCGCGTTGCTGAGTGTGGATTTACCGGCACCGGAGGAGCCTAATAAAACCCCCGTACTGCCCGCTGGCAGCTCGGCCATCAGTACCCGCACAGCGACCGGATCGCGCGCGTCCAAGGCATAGACGGGCGTGCTGCCAATGCGGCTGGCCAGCTCGGCGCGCGCGGCATCGCTTGCTTCTAAAGTATCGGCTTTGCTCAATACAATTGCGGCGGGAATATTGCAGCCATGCACTAAGGTCAAATAGCGCTCAATGCGGCGCGCCGAAAAATCGCGATCCAGGCCACAGACAATCAGCACTTTATCGACGTTTGCGGCTAACACCTGTTCGGCAAAGCGCTCACCGGCGGCAGCGCGTTTAAGCTCGCTGGTGCGTGCCAACGTATGTGCGAACATCTGCAATGTATGATCTACCCAAACGAAATCCCCGACCGCTGGCCGCAATCCGGCTTTGAGCTGTTTGAGTTTGGGGTGCGCTTGCGCGGTGAAATTTTTTGCGCCATCGCTGAGCATAAAACCGGAGCGGTGTTGCTCAATTATGCGGGCTAGGCGTAAATTGGGCAGCGGCGCATGATGGATAGCGGCGTCCGGCATGCCAATTTTGGCAAATTGCGCGAGTTCATCGGTGGAAAGCGGTGCGTTGGGCGTTGAAATAAGTGCTGCCGTAAGAGTTGACGTTGGGCATACATGATAAAAGCAAAGCGGTATCAAAAGCGATGTGATTTAACCTTGGAAATACAGTCGATTTAAAAGGAAAGTATCTATGTTTGCAGTCATCGTGTTGTTGCTGGCGGGTTTGCAGCTTTTGGCTTTTGGCGTTATGGCGGCGTTTGATCCAGGCGGCCTGCTCGGCCCGCTCGGTTTTGTACTCAGCAGTAGTGAGGCTGTGACCGAAGCGCGCGCTTTTTATGGTGGCGCGGAAATCGCGCTTGGCTTGTTGATGAGTGCGTGTGCGTTTAAACCGCACTGGCGTCAGCCGGGTTTGGTGCTGGTGGCTGCCTGTTTTGCTGGAATTGGCAGCGTGCGCGCGATTGCAATGGCGCTGAGTGGCGTACACACGAAATTTTTGGTGTTTGCGCTCAGTGTCGAGATTGTTTTGGTAGTTTTGGCGCTTTGGGCGTTAAAGCTGCGGGGCAGAAATTCCACGCATCCCTAAATACTCCAATTTGCCCGACGCTTGCCCAAAAACGCGCTTAAGCCTTCCTGACCTTCTGCAGAGACGCGCAGTTTGGCGATTAGCTGGGCATTTTCTTCATCAACCAAGATTTGATCTTCGAGGCTCATGCCCGCCACGCGATGTACTAACGCCTTTGCCGCCTGAACCGCGTTGGGACCGGCTTGGCGCAGATGCTTGAGCTGCATCGCCACGCTTATATCCAGTTGATCCGCCGCCACGACTTCATGAATCAAACC
This sequence comes from Rhodanobacteraceae bacterium, assembly GCA_043754435.1. GTDB lineage: Bacteria > Pseudomonadota > Gammaproteobacteria > Xanthomonadales > SZUA-5 > JANNYA01. Next base: position 1,054 of record JAYUUS010000008.1, on the reverse strand, counting down.
CAGCGCTTGCGCGCGCGCGGCGTCAAATAGTTCGGCGGTTTGAAAGTAACGCAAGGCGTTACGGGTGCCAATGGCATCAATGACATAAGGTGAAATCACGGCGGGTGCTAGACCCAGTTTGGTTTCGGTTAGGCCAAAGCGCGCATCGGCGACGGCAATGGCAATATCGCAACACGCAATCAGCCCGACGCCGCCGCCAAATGCCGCGCCATTGACCCGTGCAAGGGTAGGTTTGGGGAAAAATGCCAGCGCTCGCATTAGCGCTGCCAATCGGCGCGCATCGGCTAGGTTTTCGGCCTCGCTAGCGCTCAGTTGTGCCTGCATCCAGTTCAAGTCTGCGCCCGCAGAAAACGAGACACCGCGTCCGGTTAAAACCAATTGCCGACAGTTTGGATCAAGGCTCAAAACATTGAGCGCATCCGTCATCTCAGCAATCAAGGTGGCATCAAAGGCGTTGTGTACGTTTGGACGCTCCATTGTGAGCGTTGCCGTACCATCCTGATGCAGCACAGAAATATTTACCGGGGTTGCGGTCGCGCTCATGTGAAAGTCCGTTGGGTAAGTGGATGCAGTGTCGCACGCAATGTCGTGCTTACAGGTCATTACAAGGTGGCTATTTCGTCCAGCGCTGGAATTGATAGCTTTGTGTGCCTGCGTCGAAGGCGAATAGGTAACGAGTCGCCTGCTCTTGCGCCGAAGGCTGCGCCAAATTGTAGGCAAAACGCGTGCCACGCACGCTTATTGTGGCATCGGGCGTGAGCTCAATTTTGCGGGCGCGGTCATTGCCGTCGGGGCCAAGCCCGGCAATGCTGAGCCAGGGTTTGGCGACAGCGCTTAGCGGAAAATTACCCTGTGCATCCAGTTCGATTTTTAATAGCTCGGCGCTGCGGGCGCTGCCGACTAGCCCATCTTCGCGAAATCCCCAATTCCTACGGTAGTGCCATAATTATCTAGTCGACGGTTTTTCTGGCTATTTTTGTGCTAGGGTCGCGCATGTTTATCCGCAAAACCCTGACCCGCCGCGTTGCTGGCGTTGACTACAGCTCCTATCGCC
>JAYUUS010000007.1:0-2245 GCA_043754435.1 Rhodanobacteraceae bacterium | reverse complement strand
CAGTGCAAACCGCGATGGCTCACCAAAAGTACTTGGTTCAGGGCAAACGGCTGGCTTAGGTGTTGCGGGGGCGTACATTGCGCCGGCTTGGGCGTTAACGGGCAATGCGGCTTTGTCGCGCCAGTCCAATCGCTGAAGCACACGCTCCCATGTCGCTTTGGGTTCTGACTTTAGAATTTCTAGAACCCCAGAAAACCGCACCAGACTCATGCCCAAAGATTCTGCAACTGCCGAATCAGTGCAAGCGAGCAGCTGTTTTATGTCGAACCGGTCTTGGCACAATGAATCGAATGTCTCAATTCCAGTGATGATGGCGCTTTCACTGGGTGTCTTAGCCAACCGTGCGATGGTTTCGTAAACCGAAAAACGCGGCTTGATTTGTTCGATTACTAGCTTACTGAGCGTTTTCTTGCACCGACATTGTTGGAAAGTTGCTACTGCAAAGCTGTAAAAGACGTAGGCAGTGCGATTGATAATCGACCCACGAGATTTGCATTGTTCAAGAAACTCTTTGTGAGGCAACTGGATGCCAAGTTCTGCTTCCATGCGTGCATGTAAATCAACAAACGCTTTAGCCGTATCCCAGAAACACATATCGTTGCGATTGGTGTTTTCGATGAGGTGATTGGTTTGCAGCCAAATTTCGCCGCCCCAAGGCACTTCAATACAGCGTACCGCTTCAAAGCGCCTGTCGCCGGTTTCCGCCCAAAGGTCTTTAATAATACGTAAGCGCGTATTAGCGCCGAACGCCAAAACATAGCGATCTGAACCGGGCCGTCGCGTCACCTGCAACATCACGGTATCAATACCACTGGTTAGTAGTGCCGCTTTAATGTTTTCGTATTCGGCATGCTCAGTCGTGCGCGGGTTGTTTTCGTAGACGTCTACCTCATCCACGCCCAGCTGGCGATAACGCTCCGGCGTCGGCGCGTCGGGCGATGGCTGCGCTTGCATCAACTCAGATTTTAGTAGCGCGGAGTAGTCGGGCTTTTGCTTCTAGAAAGGCGTCACTTTATCGTTCATGTCCACGCTCCAACAGCCTCAGGCAAAAGATCGTCAGCAGCATCAGAACCAGGAACAAAACGCCCGGTTAAATGCGGGAATAGCTCCCAAACCAAGTGGTGCAGCGTTTTACTGGCAGAGCCACCCGCCTTGTCGCTGTCCGGCTCTAAACGGTGCACCGGCACTTGTAAAGTTGCGCCACGCGTATAGGCGGCGGCTTTGGGTATCTCAGTACCACAAATGCTCATACGCCCGCGTAGGGTGGGAAACGATTGGCGAATTGCGGCAGTGATTTCGCGCGCATCGGTCGTACGGGTGCGCTGATTAATGACCGCTTTGCACGGCACCGTTGCCAAGCGCGTTCCCGGTGCGCCCTGGGCGTAGCGCTGCAATAAGGGCACAACCGCATCATGAAACTCACGCGCGGACAGGATTTCCGGCACTACCGGGCATAGGATCATGTCAGCGGGCACCACGCCCAAATCCTGCAGAAAGCCCGTAGCCCCTTGCGTGTCAATCAATACCAGATCATATAAATCTGCGTCGCGAACAGTTTGCAGTGCCTGTTCAATCGCTTGCTCACCGCGAAAGCCCAACTTCAACGATTCCAAGGCGCCGAGTACATCGGCATCCCACATGATGAGATCAAGGTTGTCGATATCCGAACGGCTAATGCAATCCGCATCAATTTGACGCGTCCGCAGCACACGGCCTAGCCCATAGTCCGCACGATCTGCGATTCTAAAAAACTTCGACATTAATGCTTGCGTATCGCAGTCAATAACCAACACGCGTAAGCCTAGATCAGCACAAAGCGCTGAAATGTTGGCGCATAGCGTAGACTTACCAACGCCACCCTTCGTCGATACGAGTGAAACCGTATAGGCGCTACTTCGATTAGATGCTTCCACAGATTGAACCCGAGCAAGGCTGCCACAGCCGAAAATGGGTTAAATAACTGTTGTTGTTTTTGACCAACACGGACTGTTAATCCGTGTGTCCCTGGTTCGAGTCCAGGTGAAGGAGCCACTAATTGGCAATAAAGTAAGAAAACAAAAAGCCTGCGAAAGCAGGTTTTTTTGTGCTTGGAACGAAAGCCTTTACCCAATTATGTTACCCAAAATTTACAAACACCTTCATTTTGTTGGCTACCGTACTCTTTAATGGCCATGAACTCGTTAGACTTATAATAACTTTCAGGCCATAGGGGCTACAAACATGTCTAGACTCATAATTACTTTGA
>JAYUUS010000006.1:0-19999 GCA_043754435.1 Rhodanobacteraceae bacterium | reverse complement strand
GCTGGGTATCAATTGCATCAAACTCAGCGTCGACAAAAATGAATTTTTTGCGGATGCGCTTGATATGCGAGGTAATAGTGGCTTCATCCACTACGACTTGCGCAGCACTCATCAATTGATCGCGGTTTTTCACATGGCCGGGGTAGCGGGCGAGGGCGTGGACGATCCAAAACTCGGTCACGGTCAGCTCGACTTCCACGCCGCCCCACATCACGCGCATGCGTTCGCTTTCCAGGCGTAGCTTGCCGTGCTCTAAAACTTCTTCCTGGCCAATAGGTTGGCGCAACGCTTCGACGCGCCGGAACAACGTCACGATGCGCGCGAGCAATTGCTGCAGGCTGACATCTTTGCTCAAATAGTCGTCTGCCCCCAGCCGCAGCCCGCTAATAATGTCGAAATCGGTGTCGCGCGCGCTTAAAAATACGATGGGAAGCGTTGAGGAGCGACTGCGCAGGCCGCGACACAAATCAAACCCGCCTTCAGGTTCGTCGCCTAAACCGACGTCAATCAGCACCAAATCCGGTAGACGCAATGCAAATGCACGTTCCGCCGTCGCGCGGTCTGCGAAAACCTGCACTTCATAGCCGTAGCGCTTGAGCGCATCGGCATAATTGGCGCGGATGGTGGGTTCGTCTTCAACAATGGCGATTAAGCGGCCCACAAAATTCCTTCAAACAAGATCGGTGCGCCTTTTATGCCTAGCGAGTAGCTGCCTGACAAGGGGTGGCGTGCAGATTGCCCCTGTTTACGCCCAAAAGTGCAGCTGAATAAGACAACTACTTAGAAATTGGCTAGCATCGCCCATTACTCAACAATCACCCAATTGGCGAAACCGCAATGACTGAAACTGCTTTTGAAAGTTTAGAAAGCGAGATTAACGCCGCATTTGAAGCGCGCGCCACGTTGACGCCGGCGAATTGCCCAGAACCCCTGCGCCACGCGATCAGCCGGGTATTTCAAGCGCTGGAAGCGGGTACGGCGCGCGTCGCAGCGCCGATTGCTGGCGGCTGGCAGGTACACGAATGGCTGAAAAAGGCGGTATTGCTGTCATTTCGCATCAATAATAGCGAAGCGATGCTTGCCAGCCCGCAAAACTACTTTGATAAAGTGCCGCTGCGCTTTATTAATGCGCAAGAGTTCGACACGTTAGGCATTCGTGTGGTGCCCGGTGCAGTCGTGCGCGCTGGTGCACACATAGGCCACGATGTCGTGCTAATGCCTAGTTTTGTCAATATTGGTGCGTTTGTCGGTGCGGGAACCATGGTTGATACCTGGGCTACGGTCGGCTCATGTGCGCAAATCGGCGCGCGCGTGCATTTGAGCGGTGGCGTGGGCATCGGGGGCGTGCTGGAGCCTTTGCAAGCGACGCCCACAATCATAGAAGACGACTGCTTTATTGGCGCGCGCTCGGAGGTGGTTGAAGGCGTGGTGGTCGAGCGCGGCAGCGTGATCGGCATGGGCGTCTATTTGGGCCAAAGCACGCGCATTTTTGATCGCGCCACCGGGCTTGTCAGCTATGGTCGTGTGCCCGCCGGTTCGGTCGTGGTTTCCGGAAGTTTGCCGGCAACGGATGGCAGTCATGGGCTCTATTGCGCGGTGATCGTTAAAAAAGTCGACGCGCAAACCCGCAGCAAGACCAGTATTAATGAGTTATTGCGGGCATAGTGTTCAAACGAATTCGGCTTAACCCGTCGACTTTCTAAATGCCAGCTAAATATTTCGGCATTCGAGTAATTGCTCGGGAGGATTTTGCAACAAATACTATTAATTATGTAAGACTGCCTTGGGTCTGTTGGACAAGACTACTCCCACTATTCCTGGGAGGGTTTTACAATGAAGTGTTCCACAATGAAGTGTTCCACAATGAAGTCCATCGTTTTATCGTTCGCACTCGGCCTGAGCGCAAACGCCTTAGCTGCGCCTACTTTGCAACTTTTGCACATTGTCGGCCAAAGTTCGGCCGTGGTGGCAACTGCGGTGGACTACAACACGCTGGATTACGGTCTTTATTTTTTCGGCAATAACCGTGAGGCACAAAAATGGACTGGGGCGGGCAACAGCTACTTCAACCCGAGTAAGCCCACCATGATCTACATCCACGGCTGGCAAAAAGGCGCTACTCAAAATCGTACCCGTGAAACCTTTGACCGTGCGAACGCACAGGCACCCGTCGATTTGACGAACGCCTGGAAAAACGCCGGTTGGAACGTGGGCGTGTGCTACTGGAATCAGTTTGCTGACGAAAATGAAGTGAAGGATGCCGAGGCTAAAGTTTGGTCGGCAGCCGGGCCGCAAGGCATGCGCTGGCGCAAAGCCGATGGTAGTTACAGCAACGTCACCATTAGCGTTAGCGCGGGCACCATGTGCGCCAACGCCATCGCGTCCGCTATGGCTGGCTTTAGCGGTTCCCAGTTGCGTTTGGTTGGACATAGCCTAGGCGCACAAATGGTCATCAACGTCGCGCAACAGCTGAGCGACAAAGTCGATGCAAATCAACTACCACTCAAGGCACGCCCTGCGCGTGTGGCGCTACTTGACCCAGCGTTTATGAAAGACGCGCGCTCGTACTTGGCGAATCGTTGGACCGGCGAAGTAGCGCGCGGCATTGTTAGCTTTCTTAAAACGAAGGGCATGATTTTTGAGGCCTATCGCAGCTCGGGTGCAACCAGCAACGGTTTTATTGGCGATGCCAACTATGATTTGCTGAAAATGTGCGCTTTCACAGAATTGGAATCGAGCTATTACGGTTCCTTTGATTTCGCCAGTAAGCATGAAATGGCGGTGTGGTGGTATTTGTGGTCAATGTCGTTTGCCGCGCCCGCGACTGATCTACAACAGCCATTTCATCCTGCCAACTCGATGGCAAAAGCGCCTAGCGCGATCACGGAAGACTATCGCGTGAATGCGCAAATGAACTCCGGACTGAAGACTCTGCATAACCTCGGCCAAGGTACCCGCACACCGGGTGATGACAGTTTTAGGTTTGCGAACAAGTAATTTCGCCTCCAAATCAGAAGGCAAACCCGGCGAAGTTAGCCAAACGATTTAGAAGTGGAATAAGCACTAATCAGAATGGATAAGTTGAGCGCGCAGACCACATCGCTGTCTGCGCGCTTGCGGTTTTTAATCCTGGCGTGGCGTTGTCGGCTTTCTTAGACAGATTTAACAAGCGACACTGTTCAATAAAGCCCTTGGACGCATTACGCGCTGACATCCCAAATCAGGCCGACTGCAAAAAAGCGATGACGGAGCTGCTGAATATCTTTGACTCGTTCCAGGGTAAAAGTGAGTAAAAGTTGAGCAACAAGCAATTTTAAAGATAAATAAGATGTTGACATCAACCGGCTGGTTTTATTGGGCGATTCTGTCTGCTGTTTTTGCGGCAATGACCGCCATTTTTGCCAAAATTGGTATTCAAGGCGTCGATTCCGACCTGGCAACCTTGATTCGAACCGCAATTATCATCGTGGTGCTGTCGGTATTTGTTGCGTGCACAGGTAAATGGGCCAACCCTTTGGAGCTCTCTGCAAAAACTTGGCTGTTCCTTACCTTGTCGGGCCTTGCCACAGGCGTATCATGGGTATGTTACTTCCGGGCGCTCAAGATTGGAGATGCGTCTAAGGTGGCACCGGTGGATAAGCTCAGTCTAGTTCTGGTGGCGGTGTTCGCATTCGCATTTTTAGGCGAGCGCCCTTCGCTTCGTGAGTGGGGCGGCATTGCCATGGTTGCTAGTGGCGTGCTGTTACTGGCATTCAAACGCTAATACTGAGCGTGCGCCTAGCGAAAATTAACGTCGTGCAGTTCAACATCGACACTTCACCTTGGCCCCTGGCCCCTTTCGAGTAATCGGCATGCCCGTACTGCGCGTTCTACTGATCGAAGATCAACGCGATATCGCGGCAAATATCTGGGACTATCTGGAGCAGCGCGCCTTTGCTATGGATCATGCCAGTGACGGTGCGAGTGGGCTGCGGATGGCGCTGGAAAATAGTTACGACGTGATTATATTGGATCTCGGTTTGCCTAAGCTTGATGGCCTGAGCCTGTGCCGACAGCTGAAAGCGGAAGGCAACGATGTACCGATCTTGATGCTCACCGCGCGCGATACTTTGCAAGATAAGCTATCGGGTTTTCAAACGGGTGCCGACGACTATATGACCAAGCCGTTTGCGCTTTCAGAATTGGAAGTCAGGTTGCGCGCGCTCAGCCGGCGTGGTCAAACTCCAGTCAGTGGGACGCTGCACTGCCTCGATCTGCAGCTGGATTTGTCGAGCAATCAAGTAACGCGCAACGGGGTCGCAATTAGCTTGCCAAAATCTTGCTTAAACTTATTGGTTTTGATGCTGCAGCATTCCCCCAATGTCGTGCGCCATCAGCAGCTTGCCCATGTGCTTTGGGGTGAAGAGCGCTTCGACATGAGTATTTTGCATGCGCACATTTCGGTATTGCGGGCCGCCATAGACAAGCCTTTTGAGCAAGCCCTGTTGCACACGGTGCATGGCTTTGGCTATAAATTGGCGGGCTAGGACACATTTTGAAACGCTTGCTCGGCAATTGGAGTTTGCGCACCCGCTTGGTGCTGTGGGTTAGCTTGCTGTGTACTTTTGTCAGCGCCTGCTTGGCGGGTGTTGCGCTGTATGTTTCAAATCGCTATGAAGATATTTTGGTGAATCAGCTCATTCAGGCCGAAGTTGATCACCTCAGCGAACGCATCCATGCTGGCGATGCCGTAGTTTTGCCGCACAGCAACCAACTGACGGGCTATTTCGTGGATGATCCAAATACCGAGAGTTTGCCGCAGGCGCTGCGTGGATTACTGCCCGGAATATATGAAGCCGCGCTGCCCGAACACCCTGACGCCTTAGTGGCGATCAAACAAATCGACAAGCGATATTTGTATTTGGTGATTAATCTACCCGCACTTGAACTGGACGAAGCGCGGTTGTACTACACCATGCTGGGAATGACCTTAATAGGCACAGTTTTGTCCACGATTTTGGCTTTAGCGCTTGCAAAGCGGGTGATTGCACCGGTTGCACAGCTGGCTAAGCAAGTTAACAGTATCCAGCCCAGTCAAAAAAACCCGCCGTTTGCTCCCAATTTTGCCCAAGATGAAGTCGGCGAATTAGCGCGCGCTTTTGATGGTTTTCAAGCCCGACATCGCGAACTGATAAAGCGGGAGCAGCAGTTTCACGCCGATACTAGCCATGAATTGCGCACACCACTCGCCGTTATTGTAGGTGCCACCGAAGTATTAGCAGGCGATATCAGCTTGACACTGGCTTCGCGTCGCCGCGTTGAGCGCGTGCAGCGGGGCGCAGCAGAGCTGAGTGAGTTGATGGATGCCTTGATGGAGTTGGCTCGCGATAGCGCTGTAGCGGGTGCCGAAACGCCGATTGATGTATCGCAAGTGCTGCAGCACGCATGTGCTCAGCAGAGCGCCATGATGCAAAATGACGCTATCACGTGGCGCGCCTTACAAGGCGAGGGCCTATGTGTAGCGGTTCGCGCCACACCCTTGCGTGCCGTGATTAGCAATATGCTACGCCGGGTGATGCAAGGACGGCACGGCGGCAGCATTGGTGCCAAATTTTGGGATGGCTGTATCGAGTTGAGCTATGTCGAGCCAGGTTATGAATACCTTGCACCGATCAGCGTCAAACAGGTGCCCGAGCGCGAGCGCAGTAGTGCGCTGATGTTGATGCTGCGCCTGTGTGAAAGTAACGACTGGAGCATGACCGAACAAATTGACGATCAGCAGTACACACTTACTCTGACGCTGACGGGCGCAAAAAATACGCGCGCGTTTGAAAGCGTTACCGCCCTGGAACCTGCGGAATTGCGGTCGCAGTTTGCGCGTTTCCCGCCGTTGGGCTTTACCGCCAACGTGTGCGGCGGTATGCCAGGGTTTATTGCGCCATTTGATGTGCTGACGAGCGCTGATGCCAGCTTGAAAAAGCGTCTGTCGCGGCTACCGTTTTTCTTAAAATGGCGAAAGTTATTGCAGTGGCGCTGTCAGTTTTTAGGCAGCACGGTTAGTGAGTACTTGAGCATACCGCCAGACTTGGATATGACCAAACTCAGCATGGATTTATTGGAACTGCGCACCAAATTTCCACTGACGATCGTTAAAGATTTGCCGATGGCTTCGAGCCTGTTAAATCCCATTAGTAATGATATAGCAAAGAATTTGCGACAAAATTTAACGGCGCTTGGATTTGTAATGCTTACCGGTCAAGCTTTAGCTTATGTGCCGATTAATTTTGCCAGCGTTGATGAATATTTAAGTCGGCTTTCAGCAGTGCGGCGAAAGAATTTACGGCGCAAATTGCGTGCTCGGGCCGAAATTGAAATTATTGAACTGCACGCCGGTAGCGCAGCACTAGAAGATGAAGCACTTCTGGGGCTACTGTATCAATTGTATTTAAACGTCTATCAACAGAGTGAGCTGCATTTTGACTGTCATACACCAGACTTTTTCCGTGCCGTGTTCCAAGATCGTCAAAGCGGCGGAATAGTGTTTCTATATCGTAGCGAGAATGAGTTAATCGGTTTTAATTTATGCTATGTCTATGGTACGGCTTTGGTTGATAAATATATTGGTTTTTCCTATCCAAAGGCCCGTGAACTGAATTTATATTTTGTCAGTTGGTTTTATAATATTGATTATGCGCTGCGTCATAAACTGACAACCTACATCGCTGGATGGACAGATCCTGAAGTCAAAGCAACGCTCGGTGCCCGATTTACCATGACCCAGCACGCCGTTTATGCGCGCAATCCAGTGGTGCGATACCTGTTGCGTAAATTGAGCGGGAATTTTGAGGCGGACAAGCATTTTTTGGAATCACAAATATGATGGCCGCCCATGCACCTCCATTGTTGCCTCCTTTGGCACGTCTAACGTCCCTTCACTTACCATCGCCGTTCGCCTTGGGTATCGATGGCACTTGTAATAGTGGCGATATGCCCACGCTGGCACTACATGCGATGCAAGAGTCATTACGTTTTTCGTCAAGCGTGCGTGCGCTAAAAGCGTTCACGAAGCAATTACCTATCGAAATCGCAGGGCCTGTGCTGTTGGGCAGCGGCGATTTTCATCATTTGTCGCTACCATTGATTGAGCGTCAAGCAGCGCATAAAGGGTTGCGTGTTTTAGTGCTCGATAACCATCCAGACAACATGCGTTATTTGTTTGGTGTTCACTGCGGATCCTGGGTTCGACGAGTATGCGCGCTGCCATTTGTGCACAGTGTGCATGTATTGGGCATTAGCTCAAATGACGTTTCGAAAAGCCAAGCGTGGGCGAACTACTTGGCACCGCTGCGGACGGGAAAACTGCGCTACAGCTGTTTATCTGTAAATACCGACTGGGCATTGCAGCGTGGCTTAGATCAGCAAATTCGTACTTATCCTAGCCCTCAAGCGATGATTGATGCTTTGCGCTGTGAGCTGCAGGTAAGTCAAGAGCCGATTTATTGTTCAATTGATAAAGACGTGCTGGCAAAAACGGTGGTGCAAACCAATTGGGATCAAGGCTTGCTATTAGAAGCGGACATATTGGCCCTGATTGGGTGCATGCGCGGTCGTATTGTTGGCGCAGATATTTGCGGCGAGGTTTCGTCGTTTCGCTACCGCAGCTGGCTTAAGCGATGGCTGAGCCGCCTGGATCAACAGCAACCACCTGATCCAACGCTGTTGCCGCAATGGCAGATTCAACACGAGGAGTTAAATTCTCGGCTGTTGTTGGCCCTGGCAGATGCTTGGCGAGTACGGCCAGAATCCGTTCAAAATGCGCATCACTGAGCCATAGGCTGTTGCTAATAGTCAAGCTGCGCGCCGCAATTTGACGCGCGTTCGGTACCGCAGCATGTACAGTTTTGGGTTCTGGGTGGGTGATTCCATCGCAATTCACGCCGTGATCTAGCAGCGGATAGTCCGGCAATGCTTGGGCATACAAGCGCGATACCCCAAGCGGCAGCAGCCACAGCTCCGTGAAAATCACCGAACAAACAGATTCGCTCGGCAAGATCAACCAAAGCAGCGGCCAAACGCCGCAAGCACCTGGCGCATCCTGCATCACTTTTAGTCCCGGCCAACGCTGAAGTTGCGCGATTCGAGTCTGCGCTTGACGTTCGCAGTCAAGCTGATGCGCCTGCAGCCGCCGCATAGCCTTGCTGCCGACCGCTTGCCGCCAAGCACCCAAGGTGTGAAGTGGGATCGGGCCAGCGAAACGATCATCCAAAGCGCTGAGCATATCGCCCCTGCGCGTGGCCTGTAGCCGTGGCCAGCGGTAGCAAAGCGGTAATAGGCTTGGCCGATAGCATAGATGCAGCCCGAGCAGCTGAACAGCGCGCAGCATTTCTAGCCCGGCGCGCAGCGGGATATTCTTTAGAGCCCAGGCTTTGGCCCGCGACAAAAGTGCCGGATTTTTTGAAATCAACAAACCGCCTTCAAAGGTGGAAAGCCCTTTGCCCACGGCAAAACTAAAAAACCCAAAACTGCCCTGCAGGCCAACTGTTTCGCCAGCAATCTTTGCGCCAAAAGCGGTTGCCGTATCTTCGAGCACATGCGCTCCAGCAGCATGAGCGATTGCCAAAATGGGTGCCAAATTTAATACGCGCCCAGCTAGGTGTGTAGCAATAATTGCTAGACAAGAATCGTCCACTAAGCCAAGCAGCATCGCATCGTCAAAATCCATACGCTCATGTGCTAAATCACAAATTTTTAGTTCCAAGCCGCAGTGGGCCACAGCAAGCGCCACTAATGGACAAGTAAACGCCGGCACGATGACCACTCGCCGTTGACTGATCTGCATGAGGGTATGCAGCGCGATCACCAAACAAGCCGTGCCAGAGCACGCGCTTATAGCGTCGTCGACGCCTAGAAATCGCGCTGAGTGTGCAGTCAAATTTCGCGACGGCCACACAACCAGATCCGCCAACCGTGTCGGTAAACCAGCACTGGGTGGCGCTTCAAACAAGCGCATCGCGTTCCCCTAACGCCAAGGCAAATATGCCCAACACAATTGCAATAGCGCCCAGCCATTGCAGGCCTGACAAGTGTTCATGAAAGAGGTAGCTGCTCAAGCCCAAAACACCGATCACTTCCAAATGTGAGGCGGCAAAAGCCGGACCCACAGGCGCGTATTTCAATAATCGCATCCAGCAAAAAAATGCACCGAGATAGCCTGCGATAGCCAGGTAAATCCAAACGCTAGAAAAAGCCCTTGCTAACCATGACGCTAATTCTGACCAACTTAACACAATGGCACCGGCATTTTGACTGGCTAGCTTGAGCGAAATCTGCACGAGCGTGTCAAAAAATAATAGCGCAGCAAATCCCGGCAAATAGTTCTTTAATTTATTTGATTCACTCATATACGGTAGACTGTAAGCAGAAAATATTGATTTTCATATTTTATAAATCTCTAGCTAACCGGCACCCACCATAATGACGCCTGCCGAAATTAATCCGCAACCAAAAATGCGCCATTTATTTAAAACTTCACCGTACAGCCAGCGACCAAGTAATAGCATCACCACGATATTAACTGAGCCCAATAGTACGCCTTGCGATAGAGGCATTAGCGCTAAAAAGCCTAACCACGCAAAAAATTCGCCAACAAAAAAACTGACGCCAAGCCACAGATAGTGCGACTTCGCCAACCTGCGCCAATAGACAAAGGTGGTTTCGACCGGCGAATTATCTTGCTGCAATTCATCGCCAAGGACTGCGTATTTTAATGTAATGTGACCCGCGCAATCGAGAGCAATATTGCTGAGCCAAAACAGTGCGATTAGAGTTGACACCGTATCAGTTCTATTTGGCGCGAGTCAATAATTGATCTAGCAGGCTAAGCGCTAAGTCAATTTCTGCGCTGGAAATATGCAAAGAGGGTGCCAAAGTGATGACGTTTTTATAATATCCCCCAATATCTAGAATAAGTCCCATGCGTTTACCGTTTGCATTTAAATCACCTAGCAAACCAATATCGACCATTTTATCAACAAGTGCTTTATTAGGGGTAAAGCCGTCAGAGGTGCAGATCTCTGCGCGTAAAGCTAAACCTAAGCCCGCAACATCGCCAATTTCTTTATGTCGTGCTTTTAAATCTTTTAAGCCGGCTAAAAAATGCGCGCCTTTTTCCATCACCATTTTCTCATAGTCGGTTTCGGCGAACATTTTCATGGTTTCCAGCCCCACTGCGGTACCGAGCGGGTTCGACGCAAAAGTAGAGTGGGTAGAGCCGGGCGGGAAAATAGTGGGATTAATCAACGCCTCTTTGGCCCAAACGCCAGCTAAAGGGTTCAGTCCATTTGTTAACGCTTTACCGAAAACCAGTATGTCAGGCTGGATCGCAAAATGCTCAATCGCCCACAGCTTGCCGGTTCGATAAAATCCCATTTGAATTTCATCATCCACTAATAAAATATTGCGTTGCTTAAGAATTTTTCCGAGTTTTTCAAAATAACCGTTGGGCGGAATGACATAGCCGCCGGTGCCTTGGATGGCCTCAACATAAAAAGCCGCATATTCGGCAATATTTGTTTTTGGGTCAAACACGCCGTAATATTCGCTGTCAAACAGCCGGGCAAATTGGTCAACGCAATATAAGCCGCAATCTTCCGGTTTTTTCTTATAAGGACAGCGAAAGCAGTAGGGGAATGGCACAAACTGTGCGCGCTCACCAAAATGACCATAGCGCCTGCGATAGCGATAGCTTGAGGTGATCGCTGAAGCGCCTAAAGTGCGGCCGTGGTAGCCGCCCTCAAATGCAAAGTTTAAACTTTTGCCGCCACTCGCGTTGCGCACTAACTTAAGTGAATCTTCAATTGATTGCGAACCGCCGACATTAAAATGCACGCGGCCCTTTTCTCCAAAAGCTGACTCGCAGCTCTGGGCGATTTTTTTTGCTAATTGAATTTTTTCGGCATGTAAATATTGACTAGCAACTTGGGGGAGCGTGTCAACTTGACGCTTAAGCACTTCATTTAGGCGCGGATTAGCATAGCCAAAATTAACCGCCGAATACCACATTTGCAAATCTAAAAAAGAAGTGCCTTTAGCATCGTAAAGATAACTGCCTTCACAACTGGAAAATATTTTCGGTGGATTGCTATAGTGCACCGTGTCGCCGAATGAACAATAAAGATTTTCATCCGCTAGCAATGCCTGCTCAGCGTCGAATTGTACTAAGTCTTGTTCTGTTTCGATGCTTGGAATGGGCGAGGGCATTATTAAACCTTTGAATAGTTGGAAGAAATAAGGGATGTGTCGGCGCGGTTTGGTTCAGACACGAGCAGGTCGCCTTTAAGTAAAGCGGGCAGCAGTCTTACGGCATCCGAGAAACTGTGGATTTCGGCGTGGGCGATGCCATGCAGTTGACAATGTCGCGCCAATTTACTTTTGGCAAAGACAAAATCGGCTTGGGTGGCGGCACAAAAATCTGACCGACCATCGCCGATCAAAAGCACGCGACGTGGCTGGAGTGCGGGCGCAATCTGGCTGAAGTTGTCGCCTTCTTGCGCAGCTTGCTTGGCCATTTTTGTCATCAATTGACACTTGCAAGTGCCCGCGTTTACACGGCATGCAGCGTTAGCAAAGGGGGAACGCATGCGCCAACCGTTGCGGCCATTCGGCTCAAGCGCGTTGGCAGCAAAGGGCAGATTTAGGCCTAATCGTTCGAGCGATAGCTTGACATTGTGATCCAAACCATCGCTCATGACTTGTATGGGCAATTTATAAAAACGCGCCAATTCGACAAAACGAATAAAATCAGGGTCTAACTCTAAATTACGTAAAAATATTTCTAATTGCTCGGCGCTTGCCTGGATCAGTGCGACTTGGTCGCGCATACATTGACCTGAACTGATCGCGCCAGATTCAAATTGGGCTTCTATCGTCAGCCATTCAGCCGTGGCAAATTGCGCCAACACCGCATCGGTAGTGTCTTGCAAACTGATCGTGCCATCAAAGTCGCAGGCGATGGCCCAGGCGAGATCAGCTAAGGTATTGTCAGGTGTGTCGGTACCGTCATCTAGTATTTGATCGAGCATGTCTAAGCCGATGAATCGTGAAAATCAAGATTAATGAGCCAGGCGTTAAATCCACGCAAGAAAATCACCCCATCGCCTGCTCAATAGCGCAGTGAGCCAGGAGGTAAGCCATTCTCTAGATCAAATTAACAGTCGAAGCGATATCATCGAAGCAGCACTTTAGATACTGGGCGCAAATGCGTAGCCGTTTGCATACTGCTGTTTTATTGGTTTGCGTATTTACTGGATGTAAGTCGCTGCCGACTGAGATAGACGTTGCGCAAAAAATTGTTGACGCCAAAGCGGCACAGGTGCCGCTACATTGGCAGCATGCAGCGCCGGAGCAAT
Source organism: Rhodanobacteraceae bacterium (assembly GCA_043754435.1). Taxonomy (GTDB): domain Bacteria; phylum Pseudomonadota; class Gammaproteobacteria; order Xanthomonadales; family SZUA-5; genus JANNYA01. The sequence continues at coordinate 7,613 of JAYUUS010000006.1, read as the reverse complement.
TGCAGCCTGATCGCGCAGCCCCAAGCTCTGTGCCCTGGTGGCAACCTTGGCATGATAGGCAATTAAACGCCTTGATTGAATTGGCTCTGGCAAATAGCCGGGATATCGCAAAAGCCCGTGCTGCGCTTGTCATGTCCAAAGCGCTAAGCCTTGCACAGCGCGCCAGCGAAAAACCGCAGATACAGATTGGCACGCGATCAAGCAGCAATCCTGAAGGAACTCGCACTTATTTTCGTATCGGGCTAGAGGCGCAATGGGAAGCACTACTTTTTGGGGCACGCGCCAACCAACGTCAGATCGCCCAGGTCGATGTTCGAACCGCAGAGCTATACAGCGATGCAACGCGTTTTCTGGTCACCACCCAAGTGGCGGAGCATTTATTTCATGTGCGTGCTGATCATCAAAGGATGGCACTTTTAGTTCAGCAAGATCAACTTGCATCGGAAAACCTTCGTCTAATAGGCGTTCGTATTACCCAAGGTTTGGCAATTGCTACCGATCAGCAAGAACTGACGACCCAAAAGCAGCACGTACAATCGCAGCTAAAAAAGCTTGCATTTGACATTTTTTCAGATGAGCAAGCGATTAGTTTACTCATAGCCGGGACGCCACCGCCAACGCGCGCGCAGACAACTGAGGCGCTACCGGAGGTGGCGCTTACTTCGATCTTGCCAATGCCCATCGCAGTGGTGCGTTTGCGCCCCGATGTCGCGCTGGCTGAGCAAGCGGTATATCGCGCCGGTGCCACGCTGGGTATGGCGCGCACTGAGCTTTATCCGCATTTGGCTTTGGCTGGAGCCATTGGTGCTTTTATCGGCAGCAACGGTGCAATACATTGGCAACCCGAACTGGGTCCAATTATCGATATTCCGGTGTTCGATTGGGGTGCCCGCAGGGCCAAAGTGACGGCGCAAGAGCAAGCACTAGAAATCGCAATGTTAGGCTACCAACAAGCGCTACAGGTAGCCTTGGGCGAAGTGGAACTTGCCCTTAGTAAACAGCAGATGTCTGAGCAGAATTTACGACAAGCCGAGCTGCAAATTAGTGCAGCCGAACAGACCCTCATGCAAGTTGAACACGCATCGCGCCAAGCTCAAGCGAGTCTGATTGATGTTAACGACGCTACCTTGGCGCTCAATAACGCTAAACTTGCGCGGGTCGATGCTGAGGAGGAGGCGCTGTTGGCGCAAATCGCGCTGCGCTTGGCACTGGGCACATGAACAGCGCCATCAACGCAAACAATAATCCTGGGGTGCGGCCGTGATCGCGCTGGCTCGCAAAAGTGTGATCTATGAATGGCGGAAATTCTTACCTGCGCTGCTAAGTGTTGCATTCGCGGCGCTCTTGTTGATTGTGCAGTCAGCGTTGCTGTCGGGAATTTTCCAAAGCGCAAGTATCCCCGTGCGTGCCTCTGCAGCTGATATTTGGCTCGCAACTGCCGGCTCCCAGAGTGTGGATTTGGGTAATTTGCTGGCAAATGATGCACAACTTTTATTAATGCGCGATTCGCGGGTTCGCCAAGTTGAGGGATATCGTTGGATCAGCGCCGACTGGCACACCGAGAGCCGCGCGGGAACCGCCGCCGTGGTCGTTTCCGCAATCGCCACAGCACCCGGTAGCCTCATGTTTGCCAATGCAATTAGTGCCGATTTGCGCGCGCTGCTGCGTCGCCCTGACAGTGTGCTTGTCGATCGTGCAGACGCAGAAAATTTAGGTGCGCATGTGGCGGGATTTGCGGTGATAAACGGGCATCGCGTGCACGTCGTGGGTATGACTAGTGGGCTGCGGGCGCTAGGCGGGGCGAGTGTGCTGTGTTCCTTACAAACCGGCCAAGCAATCGATCCGCCCGCGTTTGTGGATCATCGCTACACCTATTTTGTTGCAGCTTTGGCAAGCGCTAACGATGCTGAAGCGACTCTACTTGCGCTGCGCTCACGCCTGCCACAGCAATACAAGTTGATGAGTGCACACGACTTCGCCGTGCAGACCGAACACTATTGGATGCTGGAAACTGGTGCAGGCGTTGGCTACTTATTTTTGGGTTTGGTTGTGCTGGTGGTGGGTGCAGTGGTTAGCTCACAGGCATTGAGCGGAGCTATTAACGCGTCAATCAAGGAATACGTCATGTTGCTGGCTTTAGGCGTCAGCGCTCGGTCGCTCGCTAAAGTGGTGTTGGAACAATCTGGCTACATAGGTTTTGCGGGCGCTATTTTCGGCGGGCTGATGAGTATGACGATTGTGACGTTTGCGCAAAGCTATGATGTGCCGATGGCGCTTGATTGGGTTAATGTGCTGAGTATCGCTATGCTCTGCATTTTGCTCAGCGTTGTTTCCGGCTTATGGACGCTGCGCGGCATTCGTCGAGCGGAACTGGCGAGTTTGCTGCGATGAACGCGTTGCGGGGGCAAGCATTGTACAAGAGCTATCGCAGCGGAAAGATCCGCACCGACGTATTGCGCGGCTTGAGCATCGAGGTACAAGCAGGTGCACTGAGCATGATTTGCGGCCCGTCAGGCTGCGGCAAAAGCACCTTGCTTGCGCTGCTTAGTGGACTTGCGCATCCGGACAGCGGTAGCGTCAGCATCTTTGGCGAAAACCTGGCGAATATGAGCGCTAGTGCCCTTACCGCGTTTCGATTGCGGCACATTGGGTTCGTCTTTCAAGGCTTTCATTTGTTCCCCGCTTTGCGTGCTTGGGAGCAAGTTGCACTATGTTTGGGCTATATGGGAATTTCATCTAGGCGCGCGCGTGATGAATCGCATGCCGCTCTTGCTGCGGTTGGACTAGCGGAACGTGCGCACTTGCGGCCAAATGAGCTCTCCGGTGGCGAGAAACAGCGTGTTGCAGTGGCTAGAGCGTTAGCAAAAAAGCCGCAGCTGATCTTTGCCGACGAACCCAGCAGCGCTTTAGATGCGGCAAGCGGCAAGCTAGTTATCAATTGCTTGCAACACATCGCCCGCGTGAACGGCACCCTGGTGCTTTGTGTATCACACGATTCGCGGCTCATCCAGGCTGCAGATCGTGTGCTGAACATGCAAGACGGCGTGCTCAGTGCTTATGCGGGCGCGTCGGATCCTTCTGGAGTTGGCCCTTGAATAGAAAATTTATCCGTGGTTTCCTGCTCTATCCGGCTATTGTCTGTCTACTAATGAGCTGCCAAGCGCAGACAGAAGCACCGATACAAACGCCGACACAAGCGCCGACACAAGCGTTGGCAGGCGTCGCGGCGCAGGCAACGCCCGATGAGCGCATTGTTGCCGTCGCGCGTGGGGTCGTTGAGAGTGAAAGCGGGCTGCTCAGCGTTGTTGCGGCACCGTCCGCAGTCGCTTTCGCTCGGGTCAGCGCGGTCTGGGTGCATGAAGGGGATCAGGTGCGCGCGGGTCAAATTCTAGTGCAGTTGAGCGATCTTAATGGCAAGCAAGCACAGATTTTGGCGCGCTCAAAACTGGCACGCGCAAAACTGATTTCAACACAGGCGGCGAAAGCGCTCACCCCCGCTCGGTTGCGTGCGCAAAGGCTAGAAAATGTTGCCAAAGTGGGTGCGGGCACGCGCCAAGCATCTGACGACGCAAACGCCGCGCTGGCAGAGCTAACGGCACAGCTCAGTTTGGCTAATATCGATATTCAACTGGCGCAAGCAGAGTTTGATCAGCTTACACTTGCCGAGCAAGAATTAACGATACGCGCCCCGGTCGCTGGCCTGATCATCGATCAGAACGCCAAGTTTGGAGCAGCTATTGCCAATAGCACTGACGCGCTGATCGTGCTTTTGCCAGATGGGCCAAGGCGGATTAGGGTACAACTCAACGAGGAGGATATCGCCGTAGTCAAAATCGGCATGCCCGCTAGCGTAGAAACCCAAGGTGATACATCTGCTAAGGTATTAGCCGCAAAAGTTCGCTGGATCGCGCCGATTTTCCGCCCCACGCGTGCGACCGCTGAGCAAGCGGAAACCGGCCTGCAACACGTCGATTGCCTATTGGATATTGATGCGCAAACCTTACGCATTGGCACCCAAGTCATCGTTCGGGTAGCGGCAAATTGAGTCAGCACGTCCTTAGGTAATTTAAACAAACGTTTGGTCAAACTAAACCGATAAGATCGTTTCAATAGCCGCCGCGCCGACTGGATTCCTATGATAAGCAACGTTGATTTTTTTTGGAAAGCTGGACGCAACGGTGTCTTACTTATCCATGGCTTGACCGGCGCACCAGCAGAGATGCGTCAGGTTGCAAAAGGCTTTCATGAGGCCGGTTACACCGTCTATGGCATGCAGTTGGCTGGTCATTGCGGCGATGAAGCAGATTTGTTGACCACCACTTGGCAAGATTGGTATCAGAGCGTGGTTCAAGCCGCTCAGCGCTTGTCTGAGCATGTCGATAAGCTTTATCTGGCCGGGCTTTCCATGGGCGCACTATTGGCACTGAAATATGCGCAAGAGCAACCGCACCGGGTTCATGGGCTGGCGCTTTATGGCACGACGTTTCGCTATGATGGCTGGGCGATTCCAAAAATTGCCAAGTTGTCTTTTTTATTGCCGTTGATCTTAAAACTAGGATTTGGGCATAAGCGACGTTTCATGGAAACGCACCCGTATGGGTTAAAAGATGAGCGCCTGCGCAAACGCATTCTGCAAAATATGAACTCAGGTGACAGCACCTTGGCGGGTTTGCCAGGCAATCCGTGGCCCAGTTTAGCCCAGTTATTTGCCCTGTCTGGACAAGTTCGCGCCAAGCTTTCGCAAGTGCGCGCACCTTGCTTGGTCGTGCACGCCACCCACGACGATATTGCCAGCACGAAAAACGCCCGACTTATCGTTGACAATGTTGCGGGTAAGGTTTCCCTGCTTTTGCTCGAAAACAGCTACCACATGGTCACGATCGATCAGGAATATAAAGTGCTTATTGAACGCAGCTTGGCTTTTTTTGACCACCATCTGGGTGCGGAGAACGTCGTGCCACATGTAACCACAGCGGCAAAATCATCGAGCGTACTTGTTACTCAACCAGTGAGGGCCGTGCTATGAGCACTGTAGAACAAAATGTTTTAAGCATAATCGCCCGAGAAGCGCGGCTTGACGCTGGGGTTATTCAAATGACGTCGACCATGAGAGGCTTGGGCGTGGACTCGCTTGATGTAGTGCAAGTGATTTTTGCCCTTGAAGACGAATACAAGATTGACTTCCCCGATCAAAATAGCGGTTTGGCCAATGGCACAATTAAGGACTTGATCGCGGCGGTCGAACAAGCGATCACCGCACGTGACGCAAAAAAAGCGGTTTCGTAGTGGAACGCATCGTCATTACCGGCATGGGTGCAGTGACGCCACTTGGTTTGGATGCAAAATCAACCTGGCAAGCCATGTGCGAGGGTAAAAGCGCGGTTTCAACTATACGCAATTGGGATTCTTGCGCACTCAAGGTTCAGATTGCGGCCGAGGTGCGCGATTTTGAACCGACGCATTACTTTGGCGATAAAAAGCTGCAAACGCTTGATCGGTTCTCCCAGTTCGCGCAAGTTGCTGCAGCGCAAGCGATTGCCCAATCGGGTGTGGAGTTTAACGGTGAATTACTTGAGCGCACAGCGGTTGTTATTGGTACGGGCGTGGGTGGCGAAACGACTCACGATGCGCAATTAAAACGCCTCTATGGCGAGCAAAATCCGAAACTACATCCCTTTACCATTGTCAGGTTAATGGCGAATGCGCCCGCCGCCAACATTAGCATCACTTATGGCCTGCAAGGCCCCGTTTTTGCGGTGTCTAGTGCGTGCGCATCGGCCAATCATGCTATGGCGCAGGCGGCTCTGTTGTTGCGCAGTGGCTGTGTGGATGTCGCCATTAGCGGCGGTACTGAAGCCTGTTTAACCTATGGCACCATGCGTGCCTGGGAGGCCATGCGCGTGCTCACCGACGATGCGTGTAGGCCCTTTAGTCGTGACCGGCGCGGGTTGGTTTTGGGCGAAGGTGCGGCGATATTCGTATTGGAAACTTTAAGCCATGCAAAAGCGCGCGGTGCGGTTATTTTGGCCGAGCTCGCAGGTTTTGGTATGACCGCAGACGGCACCGATATTGTGCTGCCGCGCCAACAAGGTGCGGCGGGCGCAATGCGGTCTGCGCTGCGAGATGCGAAACTTGCCGCGTCAGCCATTGGTTATCTCAACGCGCACGGCACCGGCACGGTGGCAAATGATGCGACCGAAACGGCTGCGATCAAACAGGTTTTTGGCCCAGATGTCGGCGCATTGAAAATATCGTCTACCAAGTCTATGCACGGTCATGCCCTGGGTGCTGCGGGCGCTATTGAGTTGATCGCCTGCATCGGTGCGCTGCAAGACGGTGTTTTGCCACCAACGATTAATTATCAAGTTCCCGACCCCGTTTGTGATTTGGACTATGTGCCCAATGTCGCGCAGTCAGTCAAAGTGCACGCGACTTTGTCTAACTCATTCGCTTTTGGCGGACTCAATGCAGTGATCGCACTGTCACGTTTTACCGATTGAACCGCGTGTCAATCAGCGTTTTCACCACGCTTGGGTCGGCCAAGGTCGAGATATCGCCTAAGTTTTCGAACTCGTTCTCGGCGATTTTGCGCAGAATGCGGCGCATGATTTTGCCGGAGCGGGTTTTCGGTAAGCCGGGTGCCCAATGAATGTGATCGGGGGTGGCGATTGGGCCGATTTCATGGCGCACATGCAGGATCAGTTCGCGCATCAGCGCATCGCTGCTTTCAACACCAATTTTAAGCGTGACATAGGCGTAAATACCTTGGCCTTTTATCTCGTGCGGGCAGCCAACTACAGCCGCTTCGGCGACGGCGGCATGGCCGACCAGCGCGCTTTCCACTTCCGCCGTACCCATCCGGTGCCCGGCGACATTGATCACATCATCGACGCGCCCGGTAATCCAGTAGTCGCCATCCGCATCGCGGCGCGCGCCGTCGCCCGTGAAGTAGTAGCCGCGATAGGCGGTAAAATAGGTGTCAATAAAGCGTTGCTGGTCGCCCCAGAGCGTGCGCATCTGCCCGGGCCAAGAATCGGCAATCACCAAATTACCCTCAGCCGCACCTTCCAGCACGCGGCCTTCGGCGTCGAGCAGGGCAGGCTGCACGCCAAAAAACGGCTTCGTCGCTGAGCCAGGTTTCAGCGTGGTGGCACCCGGCAAGGGACTAATCATCACGCCGCCGGTTTCGGTTTGCCACCAAGTATCCACAATCGGACAGCGCCCGCCGCCCACCGCACGGTGGTACCAGTTCCACGCCTCCGGGTTGATCGGCTCACCCACGCTACCGAGCAGCCGCAGGCTTGCGCGCGAGCTGGATTTGAGCCAGTCATCGCCCTCACGCATCAGCGCGCGGATCGCGGTGGGTGCGGTGTAGAAGATCGTGACGTGGTGCTTGTCGATCACCTCCCAAAAGCGCGCATAACTTGGGTAATTCGGCACGCCCTCAAACATAACTGTGGTCGCGGCATTCGCCAGCGGCCCATAGACCACATAGCTGTGGCCCGTCACCCAGCCAATGTCGGCGGTGCACCAATAGATGTCGCCTTCGCGCAAATCGAACACGCATTCGTGCGTGTAGCTGGCGTAAACCAAATAGCCGCCGGTGCTGTGCA
>JAYUUS010000005.1:0-2268 GCA_043754435.1 Rhodanobacteraceae bacterium | reverse complement strand
TTTGCGCCGTACACGCTCCCTCTCCACGCCCGAAAATACCAATTGAAACATAGAGTTAATGCGGGGAGAGGGTTGGGGTGAGGGGTAAAAATAATCCGAGCGACCGACGCCACTTAAAAGCAAAACATGCATCAAACCGAAAACCAAACGCAATTCGCACGCCGCTTACGTCGCAAATCCACACTTGCAGAAAAAGTGATGTGGATTTTATTGCGTGACCGCGACTTAGCCGGTTTCAAGTTTCGGCGTCAGCACCCGATTGGCATTTACACGGTTGATTTTGTGTGTGTGCCACACGCTTTGATCGTCGAGTGCGATGGCATCACTCATGATGACCGCGCGGCTTATGATCATGCGCGTGATTCGTATTTGGCAGCGCAAGGTTATCGCGTGCTGCGCTTTAAGGACGAGGCGGTGCATGGCAACCCAGATCGTGTCGCGGCGCAGATTTTGGCGGCTTTGCGGGGTGATTCGGCGTAATACACAGCTCCCTCTCCACGCCCGAAAATACCAATTGAAACAAAGAGTTAATGCTGGGAGAGGGTTGGGGTGAGGGGTAAAAATCTTCCGCTGACTTTGTTACTCGTACCAATTTCCCCCTCTCACACACCAATTTTCCCCTCACCCCAACCCTCTCCCCGCGCGAATTGTTTGGTTCCTGCTAAGACTGCGGGCGTGGAGAGGGAGCTTGTAAGGCAAACTCATGAGCAAACTCATCCCCGCTATATCAACAGCCTATGCCAGCACCGGGCGCTCGACCAATGCGAACGAATTTGGCATGCGCCCGATGCAGGAGCGCGCGTATGAGCGGCGGGGTGAGCAGTATTTGCTGATTAAATCGCCACCGGCGTCGGGTAAAAGCCGGGCTTTGATGTTTATCGCGCTGGACAAATTACACAACCAGGGCCGCAAGCAAGCCATTATTGTGGTGCCGGAAAAGTCCATCGGTGCCAGCTTTAATGACGAACCACTGCGCGATTACGGCTTTTGGGCAGATTGGCTCGTGCAGCCGAAGTGGAATCTGTGCAATGCGCCGGGGGAGGACGGCGGCAAGGTGAACTCGGTGGGTAGTTTTTTGAGCAGCGAGGATCGAATTCTGGTCTGCACACACGCGACGTTTCGCTTTGCCGTGGAAAAATTTGGCATTGAGGCTTTTGATGACCGCCTGCTGGCGGTGGATGAGTTTCATCATGCTTCAGCCAACGCCGACAATAAGTTAGGCACGCAATTGGAGCAGCTGATTCAGCGCGGCAGCTGTCATATCGTGGCGATGACGGGCTCGTACTTTCGCGGCGATGCGGCACCCGTGCTGGCGCCGCTGTATGAAGCGCAGTTTGAAACCGTAACCTACACCTATTACGAACAGCTCAACGGCTATCAACACTTAAAGCAGCTGGATATTGGCTATTATTTTTATTCGGGCACTTATGGCAAAGACTTGCTTGAGGTTTTGAACGAGCATGAAAAGACCATCGTGCACATTCCCAACGTCAATTCGCGGGAAAGCACCAAGGATAAAATCCGCGAGGTCGAAGGCATTATCGACGCGCTGGGCGTTTGGCAAGGCACCGATCCCGTAACCGGCTTTCAGCTCGTCAAGAGCAAAAGCGGGCGCACGCTGCGCATTGCGGATCTGGTTGATGATGATGCGCTTAAGCGTGAAAAAGTAGCCGCAGCCTTGCGCGACCCGCTGCACAAGCACAACCGCGATCATGTCGACATCGTGATCGCGCTGGGCATGGCGAAAGAAGGTTTTGATTGGATCTGGTGCGAACATGCGCTGACGGTGGGCTATCGGTCCAGCTTGACCGAAATTGTGCAGATCGTCGGCCGCGCCACGCGCGATGCCCCAAACAAAAAGCGCGCGCGTTTCACCAACTTGATTGCCGAGCCGGATGCATCCGAACAAGCGGTGGCGGAGGCGGTCAACGACACGCTGAAAGCCATTGCCGCCAGCTTGCTGATGGAACAAGTGCTGGCACCCAGATTCGAATTCAAGGCGAAGCATCCGCAAAATGTAGCGAGTGAAGGCTTTGACTATGACGATGCGGGCTATGATCCAAACCGCTGCAACGTGGGTTTCAATCACGGCACCGGCGAGTTCCAGTTGGAAATCAAAGGCTTAGTTGAACCAACCAGCCCAGAAGCCGCGCGTATTTGCCGTGAGGATTTGAATGAGTGCGCCGGCACAAACCGGCAAAGCGTAGGGGGTGCAAGTCCCCTCCAACAAAAGGAGTAGCGAACCATGTTTGTCCCCGAGTCATGCGA
>JAYUUS010000004.1:0-6684 GCA_043754435.1 Rhodanobacteraceae bacterium | reverse complement strand
AAATACCGCTGACTGTAATTCTGGCCGGTGAATCCGAATCGAGCCACCGCCGATTTCCGAGCCATTGAGTACGCAATCGTAGCCCCGGCTCAAGCTGGCACCTGGATTGGCTTTTAGCGCTTCGGCGGAATCAATGCTGGGCGCGGTAAACGGGTGGTGCAGGCTGACCCAGCGGGCGTTATCCGCGTCGTAGTCAAACATTGGGAAGTCCACCACCCACAGCGGCGCCCAGCCTGCTTGGGTCAGCTTCAAATCTTTCCCGACCTGCAAACGCAGCGCGCCCATGTAGTCGCTGACGGTTTGGTAGGGGCCGGCGCCAAAGAACAAAATATCGCCGGTTTTGGCATCAACCGCTTGCAGCACGCCATTTAACGCCGCGTCGTCCAAGAACTTGACGATCGGGCTAGTCATGCCTTCACGGCCTTTCGCTAAATCATCAACACGAATCCACGCCAAACCTTTCGCGCCGTATTTCGCGACAAAGGGTGTGTATTCGTCGATTTGCTTGCGTGACAGCTTCGCCCCGCCGGGGGCTTTCAGCACGCACACCCGCCCTGCTGGGTCGTTTGCCGGGCCGGAAAACACTTTAAATTCAACCGCTTTTAAGTGCTCTGCAACATCCACTAACTCCATCGGGTTGCGCAGATCCGGCTTGTCTGAGCCATAGCGGCGCATCGCTTCGCTGTATGTCATGCGCGGGAAGGGCTGCGGTAGTTCAATTTTGGCAACGTCGCTAAACACATGGCGCACCATGCCTTCAACCAAATCTTGCACATCGCGCTCACGAACAAACGCCATTTCAATATCAAGCTGGGTAAATTCAGGCTGGCGATCTGCGCGCAAGTCTTCATCGCGAAAACAGCGGGCAATTTGATAATAACGATCCATGCCCGCCATCATTAGCAGCTGTTTGAATAGCTGCGGGCTTTGCGGTAAGGCATAAAATTCACCTTCATTCACACGCGAGGGCACCAAATAGTCGCGCGCGCCTTCGGGCGTAGCTTTGGTCAGAATCGGCGTTTCAATGTCTTGAAAGCCGCGCACGTCTAAAAACTTGCGAATGGATTGCGTCAATTGGGTGCGCATGCGCATCGTGCGCTGCATCGCCGGACGACGTAAGTCTAAATAACGATAGCGCAGCCGCGTTTCTTCGTTTGGCACTTCGTCGAGCATGAACGGCAAAGGAGCCGCCGCATTGAGTACCTCGACTTCGGTCGCGAAAACCTCGACGCGACCGGTCGGCATTTTCTCGTTGATTGCCGCTTTGTCGCGTGCGCGCACAAGACCGGTAATGCGTAGGCAATATTCATATTTGACGGCTTCTGCCGACTTAAACGCCGCCGCCTGATCGGGCTCAACGACGACCTGCACAATGCCTTCGTGGTCGCGCAAATCAATAAATATGACCTGACCATGGTCACGCCGGGTATCGGCCCAGCCGCACAAAGATACTGTCTGACCGATCACTAACTCATTCACTGAGCCACAATAATGCGTGCGCATGGCGCTTCCTTGCTTAAAATTCGAATGCACAGATGCTAATGGCTAACGCCTGTTACGGCAAACCTGATTCTGTTGATTCGATTCAGCGCAGGTAGTGCGCCATTGGTAACCAAAAACAATGCGTTTATCGGAATTTTGTCCAATTCCCCGCTTTAACGCCCTATTTAATAGGTAAAAACGCGCCTTTAGCCGCGATTGTTGCGCGCGCGCGCGGGCAATGTGACAGACTTGCACCATTGTCGGCAGCCAAGACGCCCATGTCCTATAACGAACCTTACCAAAGTTACCCAGCGCAGCGCACAAAAACCGTGCTGGTCATCGAATCGGAGCTAGCGCCCTTAGTGCGGCGGCGTCCAATCGAAGTGCTGCGTGGCATTGATATGCGGGGTGATTGGCTGTTTGGCATTGAGCTGCGCCAAGTGAATACTTTGACCCTGACCAAAGTGCGCGCGCTCGCCCCTGATGGCACCACCATCGCCATTGCTTCCTGCGCGCTGAACGAATGGCCTAGCAGCGTTGAGCTGCGCCATTGCATCCAGGCGTTGGGCAATTCTGAACTGGGCGCGCTCACGATCAAATTTAACGGCCCAATCATACGGGATGAAGAAACGCTCGAACTTGATACGGTGCCATTTAAACTGATGGAATTTCGCTCGTATGCCCCGGAAGGACGCGAATTAATTTCACCTTGGGTAACGCTGGCTCTGACCGCGTAAAAATTCGACTTTTTCTCTTTTTCTTTTACCTAATTGATGCAAATTAAAGTCCTTTTTCGCGCCGTTTTTTTTCTTTCCGCTGGCTGCGCGCTAACTTCAAATGTTTTTGCCAAGCCGGTTCACGTTGTGACCAAGCCGTCTGGCGTGCTCCCATCACAACCGTTTGAATTAGAAACGGCACCTAATTTAAGCGCGTTAGCCAAAAATTTGGCGCAAGCGCCGGTGTCTATGCTCAGCGCGCGAAAACTGCTCAAAATTTACGAATATTGCGGCTTTTTTACTGGCCCCAAAACGCGTAAAGAATGGATGCAGTTATTCCTATCCTCGATAAAAGCGGATGACCCGTTTCGCACCCGTCGCATTACACTGGCAAATACCGGCTACAGCCGCTGCGAGGCGATACTGCTAGAAACGCCTGATGTTTATGAAATACGCGCGCGTTGGTTAAAGCAGGCCGCCGCAGGGGGTGATGTAGTGGCACAATTGATGTTACGCCAATTGGTCAGCCCAACGGCGCAAACCATAGCCGGATTCGAGAGCGAATTAAAAACTGCGCTCAATTCATCCGACCCAGAAGCCATTTGGGAGGCGGGAAAATCACTCAGCTTGGCTGGCTTCAACTGGGGCAATTTGGGTAAAAAACCCTGGCCCGATAAAGAACTAGACAGTTTAAGAGCGGTGTTTCAGCTCGCTGCCTGTGAACTAGGCATGCCCTGCGGTGCGCAGTCTAATTTAATGACCAACTTCTGTATCCGGGGCACCTGTGCACCGCAATCCTACTCTGAGTGGCTGCCCACTTTTTTAAGCGCTGCCCAATATCAAGCCGTGCAAGCCGAGCTACCACGCGTTGTGAGCGAAATTAAGGCCGGGCGCGGCGCGGCGCTGATTTTTCACTGAGCCTTCACACTCACTCAGCCTTAATTTTTTCCTAATTTTTATTGATGGCTCAAGTCTACCCGCACCAGGGCACCGAGTGCGGGGTGATCGAAATACAGAGTTTCCTCAAAATGCGCGGGGCGGTTTGCGCGCATGCGAAAGCGCTGACTGGACGCGGCGTTCGCAACGCCCTCTAATTGCGCGCCATCAAGCTGCAGCTCAAGTTTAAGTCCAAGCGGCTTTCCCGGCGTCAGTAGCAAACGTCCACTGATTTTTTCCGCGCCCGAGGTTTCTGCGCCACTTCCAGACGCTTGCAAACTTACCCAGCGCGCGTCCGACAAATTTTGTCGCCATGCGGTAAACAGCAGCGGCTTGAGATCGCTACTCGCCTGAATTCTAGCCAAAGCGCCACTGAGACGGCGCTGACTGGGTTCCACCTCGCTGTAGTGTTCGCCCGAAGCAGAACTCAAAATGGCTTGCCCAACATTAGACGCGGGTGCTTGACCGGGCTTTAACTCTGAACCGGCACCTTTGCCGGGGAATCTAAACACCAATACTTCGATTTGCACGGTTTCACTGCTGCTGGGTAAGGCATCAAGATCATCTTGAGCCACAGCCAAGCTAGTGAGTACAAAATTACAAGCGAAAATTAAGGCTAAACGAAAAAGCATAAGGATATCTACATCGGATTTCTAAAGGGGAATATTAACTTGGAAACTCGAAGTGATGCGGAAAAACAAATTGCGGGAAAAACGCACACCGTCCAACTAAGGTCGTGCTGACTGCGCCAGCCGCAAACGGCTCGCAAATGCTTCCGGCGGCAACGCGGGGGCGTAGCGAAAGCCTTGTCCAAATACGCAGCCTAGATCAATTAAAATCTGCATTTGAGTTGCACGCTCAACCCCTTCGCAGACCACGCTCATATTTAGATCGCGGGCGAATTGGCATATCGTTTTAACCAGCGCGCGGTTACGTTCGTTTGACTCAATCTCTTCAATAAAACCGCGATCAATCTTAAGGCCATCAAAGGCCGCTTGGGTAAAGGAAACCAGGGACGAATAGCCGGTGCCAAAATCATCCACTAGCAAACGCACACCCAGCGCCTTGAGCTCGCGCAGAATCACCAGCGTTTCGGCATAATTTCCGCGAAAGACGGTTTCGGTAATTTCTAGCTGCAGCGCGCTCGGAAGCACGCCGCTACGCCGTAATAAATCACTGAGAGACCCAGAAAAGCCCCTGCTAGCGAATAAACGATCCGATATATTCACGCTCACCGAGCTGGGCGCGTTCACACCAAATTCGCGTTGCCACAGCGCCAACTGGCGGCAAGATTGATCGATCACATACCAATCAATGCCAATCAATAAACCTGACTCTTCCGCCACCGCAATAAACTCGCCCGGCAAGAGCAGGCCACGCAAGGGATGCTGCCAACGCGTGAGCGCTTCGGCGCCGGCTATTTTACCATTTGCCAATTCCACTATCGGTTGATAGTAGGTTACAAATTCGCCGCGTTCGAGGGCGAAGCGCAAATCTGTCTCTAACTGCAAACGCGATTGCGCCGCGCGGTGCATGGCACCATCAAAAAGCTCATAGCGGCTTTTACCTAATGCTTTGGCGTGATACATCGCGGTATCGGCATCGCGCATTACATGCTGTGCGTCTTTATAGCTGGCGTCCATACGTGAAATGCCAATCGAGGCGGAGGCAAAAATTTGTTGCCCTCGCACCAGAAATGGCATGCCCAATGCACCCAGTATGCCTTCCGCAATCTCGGTTGATGCAGACTGCGATGTTGGCGATCGGGTAACCAGCGCAAATTCATCCCCGCCATAGCGCGACAGTACCAAATCATGGGGTAAGGTCTTGATCATGCGATCACAAATCATCACCAACAGCTCATCGCCCGCCGCATGGCCTAGACTATCGTTGACGACTTTGAAGCCGTCCAAGTCCAGCAGTAACACCCAATAAGCCTCATCATTTTTGGGGTTTATCTGACGTTGAGTGGGGTGTCGCAAGCGTTCAAAATACTCGCTCAATATCGCTTCAAACCGGGACCGATTCGGCAACCGGGTAAGGCTGTCGTGGTTGGCTTGGAATTTGAGCTGCAGCTCAGCTAGCCTACGCGCGGAAATATCCTGCATGCTGCCTTCAATGGAGATTAACGCTTGCGCGCTTTCATCGTGTTGGGTTGAGCGCATCGACATCGACACCCAAAACTCGTGTCCATCGCGGTGGATCAGCCGCGTTTCAATATTTTCTAGCGCTTCCCCCGAACGCATGGCATTTTGAATCAGCTCACGATCTCTAACATCGGCAATGGCCGACAACAAATTGACGAAATTGCTGCGCATCAGCTCAAACGAGGCAAAGCCGAACATACGCAGCAGCGCTGCATTTGCTTCATTCAAATTGCCATCGCGATCCGTTTGAAACATGCCCACCGCAGCATTTTCAAATAGTTTGCGGTAGCGCGCCTCAGCGCGTGCCAATTTTTCATCGTTCGCACGCTCATCGGTGATATCGCGCATGGTGCCGGTAATGGCAACGCCATCCCCCAAAGACAATGCGTCCGCACGCACTGAAAATAATCTCGAAGCGCCATCTTTGCGAACGACGCGAATTTCATAGGTGCTGGCAGGCGTGCCGCCGCTGGCACGCAGGGCGATGCGCGCGCGCATGAAATCACGATCGCAGGGATCGACTAAAACATTGGTGTAATTAAGCCCGATAAGCTCTTCTACCGGATAACCTAATGCGTGCACCAAAGCCGGGTTAGCAAAAATAATGACGCCGTTTTGGACGAGATAAACGCCTTCACGCGAATGCTCAACGACGATGCGATAGCGCTCTTTCAAACGATCGGACTCAATTCGCGCTTGATCGAGCGCTACTGAATTCTCAAAAAGATCCCGATTAATCGCCATCGGACGCGCTAAAGCCTCCTCGGCCGTCGCATAAAATCGCACATCTTGCGCGACAAAAAGAAAGAACTCTTCGCCCGCAAAGTGAAACGGCTCTACGCTCAAAAAACCATCGGCAAATTGCTGGCTTGCGGCATTAAAACTGACCACTTTGCTCACTAGACGGTGGCTTTCCGCTAGCTCGCCAAGCACCAGCCGTCGATGTTGCGGGCTTTGCCAAAGGCCAAAACTTTCGGTGGTACGGCCAACAATTGCGGCTCGGGCAATACCCGTGCAGGCTTCAAACGCCAAGTTGACGTCAACGACGGCAAAGTCGCGCGCGCGCGCAACCGCGACGCACGCGGTGCTGGCATTAAAACATCGTGCAAGTCGCGTGGGGTTGATCGATTCATTCATGCTGATGTTCAAAGCGTTCGCCAAGCGGTATTCAAACAGGTTGCTAGATTAGCGGAGTTCGACCTTGCTCTGTGCATTGATTTTGTCAATCAATCGTTCGGCACGCGTTTCCTCCATGGCTTTGCGCATGCCGTCTTTTACCTCGGCAAAATTAGGCGCAGCGAGCGCTTTGGTTTCGGCTACGTTTTGAAAATAAGAGGTTTCGCCCAAGTTGATCGGGGTCGCCGTGAATCCGCCTTTGGCAAGCGCCAGCGTTGGCGCACGCA
>JAYUUS010000003.1:0-2271 GCA_043754435.1 Rhodanobacteraceae bacterium | reverse complement strand
GTTTGCGCCCGACGCTTTCGCCGATGCGGTTGCCAATATCCCCGACACGCGGCGCACCCGTTATGTTGGATCGTGCTGCCAAGGCAGCACCCGCAGGCCGATCACGGCGTTGCCCCGGGTTTTGCTCAGCGCTGCGTCGTGGGCCAGCGTCGCGGCGTGGGCCACGGCCGCGCTGTGCACCCGGTTCACGCGGGAAACGTGAGCGCTCTGCACCCGTATTACCGGGTTCCAGCCCTGGCGTGGCGCCTTCTGCCACGTTACTAACTGGCCGCCCGCCTGCTGGCCGTGGGCCGCTGCGGTGTCGATTCGGCCTTGGCGCAAAGCGCGGTTGGCCGTCGCTGCTCAAGATTGGTGCGCCATCGGCGTCCACCAGCGGCGTGCTGGGACTGGGCCCTCGGCGCTGTCCACGGCGATCATTGCGTGGCCCATTTACGTTGCCACCATTCGCGTTGCCGGGCGCGTTGGAACGTGGCCCGCGCGGGCCACGAGCTAAATTGGGTCCACCCGGATTCTGCGCATTGGCATCGAAACTAGACATGCCCATCGGCCCGACAAATGCCGCGCGGCCAACGCCCGGTTTGCCACGCATTGGTCCGCCTTTGCCGCGCTTGGGGCGGCCATCACGCGGCCGCTCGCTGCCTGGCGCGCCACCTAAATCAAATTCACCGCCGCCAGCGCGCACCGGCCTGGAACCGGCACCACCGTAGCCCCGCTCACCGGTCCAAAAGGCCTCGGCTTTGCCTTTGCCAGCGGCGATAAAGCGCTTTTTAACTTCGAGCCCTTCGACAACGCGGTTGCGGCGCAAGCGGCTCGCCGCTTCATCTTCAGCGATCAATTGGCTTGGCGTTTGCGAAATGCCCATCTCAATACAAATTTTTTGCGTGTCGCTTAAATCGAGCTCAGCCAATTCACCGCGATGCAGGCCTTTGGGCAGCGTGAACGGGCCAAAACTGGCGCGCTTCAAGCGGCTAACGGTCAGGCCTACCGCTTCCCATAAGCGACGAATTTCACGATTGCGCCCCTCTTTGATCACCACGCGCCACCACTCGTTACTGCCGCCGGCAGAGTCCATTGACTCGATCAAGCTAACCGCAGCAGGGCCGTCTTCTAAATCCACACCGGCAAGTAGTTTTGCGACAATTTCCTCCGTCACCTCACCGTGCACGCGGCACAGGTATTCGCGCTCAAACTCGTTTTCCGGGTGCATCAGCTTTTGCGCAAGGTCGCCATTGGTGGTGAATACCAAAAGCCCCTGAGTGTTGATATCCAAGCGCCCAACCGCAATCCAGCGGGAGCCGCGCAATCTAGGCAGCGTCTCAAACACGGTTTTGCGGCCTTCCGGGTCGTGGCGTGTGGTGACTTCGCCGTCAGGCTTGTTGTAGAGCAAGATGCGGCCGAAGTCGCCTTCCTGCATTTTGACGACGAATATGCGCTCATCGACGCCAATGCGATCCCCGACCTTCACCTGTGCGCCCAATTCTGGCACCGCGCCGTTCAGCGTGATCTCGCCTTTTAAAATGCGCTCTTCCATGCCCCGACGTGCGCCAAGGCCGCTGGTGGCCAGCACTTTTTGCAGGCGCTCTCGCAGCTCTAGCGCTTGCGGGCTACGTGCGATGGTAAGGGTTTTACGGGTGTCGTTTGACACCGGTTCGGTTCGAGCCGAATGATTCTGGGCTAGTTCGGCGGCGGTGTTGATCGTGGGCTCGCTCATGGCGTTTGTTGCTCTATGTATGGTTTGACGGCTCGGGCATGGCCGAGTCGTGGTTTGTTTCTGTGGCAGAAGTGACAGCTGCTTCCCGCAGGGTCGAAGGTGTTGCTTGGGGTAAAGCGTACTGCAGGGGTGCAAAATTTAGTTCTACTTCCCGGTCATCTAAATCTTTAATTTCGCTCAAAGTCGGTAAATCTTCCAAACTTTTTAACTTAAAATAATTCAAAAAACCGCGCGTGGTGCCAAACAGGGCAGGGCGTCCTGGAACTTCACGGTGTCCAACGACGCGTATCCATTCACGCTCCTCTAGCGTGCGCACAATATTCGATGACACCGCCACGCCGCGCACCGCTTCAATTTCCGCGCGCGTGATCGGTTGGCGATAGGCAATCAACGATAGGGTTTCCAATAGCGCACGCGAATATTTGCTTTGCCGCTCGGCCCACAGTTTTGCCACCTGCGGATAAACGGCCATTTTAATCTGATAGCGAAAGCCTGAAGCCACTTCGACTAATTCCACACCGCGCCCCTCGCAATCTGCGCTCAAAGCTTCCAACGTTTGC
>JAYUUS010000002.1:0-20153 GCA_043754435.1 Rhodanobacteraceae bacterium | reverse complement strand
GCCCTGCAATAACTCACAAAATCACCGAAAACTCACAAAATCACCGAAAACCCAATCGCGGCAAAGCGGCCTTGTGCGTCCAGTGCAACCAAGCGATGTTGACCCACCGCAGGCAGGTCCATCTTCAAAGTTTCCCCGCCCTGCGTGCGCGCCAGCAATACGCCATCGAGCAGCCAGCTGATGGCCGAATCGCTGCCAATGGCGCGCATGCCGACGGGCACTACTTTTGCCGCATCTCGATTGCTGGGCGGTTTTAAAGTGGCACCATCCAACACGCCTTCGATTACTAGGGCTTCCGGGCGCATTGCATCGGGCGCGCAGCCTTTGCTTAAGTTGGGCAGATTTGCCAGGGCGCGTACGCGGGCGCTCAACCACGGGTAGGCCAGTGCCGGCCAGCGGGCGATTTGTTTGACCTCAACACGCGCGTTTAAGCAGCTGGCGTTGCGGCGCAGGCCGGTGTCTGGGTCGGCAAAATACTCGGTAATGCCCGCTTGCCAAAGTTTTGCGCTGCGCTCAGGCAAAGTTGCAGGGGCGGTTTCATCCAGCACATACGCTTGGATTTTTTTATGACATAGCTCGGGCTGCGCGGCATCGAAACGCAAGCCTAGTGGCCAGCAAATGTCGGCTTTACTTACGCTGGCCGGTGGCCCGGCTTCAACGCCTAAGCTTGCCTGTGATATGCCGTCGAATAGCTCAAACAGCAAGGGCAGGGCGCTAACTGCACCAAAACTGCCGGGGTTTGGCGTGCCGTCCGGCCGGCCAATCCACACGCCAATGCTAACTTTGGGCGTAGTACCCAGCGCCCAGGCGTCACGAAAACCAAAGCTGGTGCCGGTTTTAAAAGCGATGCGGCGGCGATTGCCGCGATCAAACATAACGCTATCGCCAGCACCCAAACGCCCGCCGTCGCTGAGCATTTGGTAGGTAATCCAGGCTGCGCCCGCACTCATCAAACGGCGATCCGAGCTGGGATCAGTCGGCGTCCAACGCACTCGCGCCGCTAAACCGCCGCGTGCCAACGCCGCATGCATGCCGACAAGATCCTCTAAGCGCGCGCCCGCGCCGCCCAAAATTAGGCTTAGATTGGGCTCGGCACCCGTTGGTAACTGCAGTTTTAGCCCGGCGTGTTCAAGTGCCGCATAAAACTTGCCGGGGCCAATGCGGTCCAGCAAATCCACCGCTGGAATATTGAGGCTTAAGCGCAGCGCGGAAGCTGCCGCCACCGGGCCGTTAAAGCTTTCCGAAAAATTCGTGGGTCGATAGCCCGCAAACTCTTGCGGCGCGTCCAGCAATAGGCTTTCCGAATGAATAAGCCCAGCGTCTAGCGCCAGCGCATACAGCGTGGGTTTGAGCGTAGAGCCGGGCGAGCGATCCGCCTGCACCATATCAATATGCCCGTAACTTTTCGCGTCGCCAAAGATCGCCGAACCCACATAGGCGCGCGCCAGCATGGTTTCATTGTCAACGATCAATACCGCAGCGGAAGTGGCGGGCGCAAAGCGCTTGATGTGGTTGGCCACGCGCGCCTCGGCCATTTGCTGCCAGCGCGTGTCAATACTAGTTTGAATTTGGTCCGCGTCCGGGTTGGCTGCATGCAGGCGCTGCGCAAACAGCGGTGCCAACATCGGTACGCGTAGGCGCTTGGCATAGACCGACTCAAGCCGGGCATCCGCCACACGCGCGGCGGTCCAAACGCCTAAATCCCGCATGCGCACCAGCACTTTATCGCGCGCCCGCTGTGCGGCGGCGCTGCTGCGGTCCGGGCGCAGTGCGCTGGGGCGCTGCGGCAACACCACCAACAGTGCGGCTTCGGCATCGCTCAAATCGTGGCTAGACTTGCCTAAATAGGCGCGCGACGCCGTTTCTACACCTTCAATAGTGCCGCCGTAGGGCGCAAAGCGTAGATATAAATCGAGAATTTGCGCTTTGCTTAAACGCCGCTCCAGCTGACAAGCGCGCAGCATTTGCTGTAGCTTACCTATTGTGGTGTGCGGGATCACCTCGATAATGCGCGCCACTTGCATGGTGATGGTAGAGCCACCAGAAACCGGGCGTCCATGAAACGCAGCCTGCGCGACAGCACGCGCTAACGCCAAAGGATTGACGCCCGCATGGCGATAAAACCAGCGGTCTTCATAGTTCAGTAAAACGTGTAAATACGCAGGTGCGACGTCTGCGGCGCTGACCGAATAGCGCCAAATGCCGCGTGCATCAGGAAACGCGCGCAGCGGTGCACCATCACTCGCCAAAATTAGCTGCGCCGAACGCTGCGCAAGGAATTTTTCTAGCGGTGGCGGATTGAAATAGTCTAGGGCCAACACAAGTGCCACAAGAATGGCTGCGATTGACGCCGCTTTGGCAAAGGTCATTTTGAAAAACGATTGTTTCATGGCTTATCGCATTGGCGATCTACTCGGAAATTCGTATCGTCATCAAACGCAGTGAAGCAATCTCAGCACGCCGTGCCAAAAGTACAAGATTGCTTCGCTTTGCTCGCAATGACGAAGTTCACGCTCGCGGCCAGCCCAAAACTGGGCTGAAAATTCGCAATGACGACTTTAGGTTTTCCTCAATTCCCTTCCAACACCGTCACCCGCGCCGGAATCGAAACCCCAACGGTGCTTAGGGTCGGTCTATACATATCTTCCAGCTGCGTCGGTGGCACCACAAACGTGCCAGGCGATACCGCGCGCACCACATAGAAATAGCGCGTTTCGCCTTCATTGATGGGCATCGCCAGTACATAGCGGTCATCGCGGAACTCTTCAAAACGCACGCTGACTTGGGATCGAATATCGCTGACGCTGAGTTCGCCTGCCTTCAAACCACTGAGCTGCTCGGCGGGCAATAAGTTGAGATTTTCCGCTTCAAAGCCGCCGGGCAATAGGTCAACCAGCAGCAAATCATTCGCCCAAATCTTCGATTGAATGGTCAAGCCAACGATCAAGCGCTCGCCTTCGCGAATACTGTCACCGGCAAAGGGTGTGCCGTCCATATTGAAGTATTTGCGCGCGACACTGAGTTGGTCAGAGCTAGGCTGCGGTGCTACGCGGGTAATGCCAGCGGTTTGCTGCATTAAATACAGCGGGCCTGCAGATTGCGTCTCGATTTTAGCGCCGGAATTTAGCTCGGCAAACGACAAGTCGGCCGCAAAAATGCCGCTTGTGCTAAACGGTTGCGGGATTGCGTTCAATACCAGCGTGCCTTCAAGCTGACTGCTGCTTGCACTCAGCGCTTTAGCGAGTCGCACCAAAGCCACGCGATCTTGCGTAGACATATAGGGATTGTCGCGCACCAGATAGGTCACCTCTAACAGCCGCGCATCCAGATCAGGCGGTGCAATTTTTGCTTCTATAACCAGCGCCAATGACAGTGCATGGTCATGCAATACACTGCCGTAATCGCCCAACCAGCGGTCTGGCTGCATCGCCCATTTTTCGCCAAAGGCTAGCTTCAGCGCATCCTGAGCACGCTTATTATCGCCCGCCGTTTTTAATGCAATTGCCAAACGTACCAAAGGCAGCGGTGACAGTGCTTTGCTAGCTTGCGCATCGAAAATCGAGCGTAAGCTGCCCAACGGCGCTTGATTGACGCGTGCTAGCACATAGGCGGCATAGGCGTTGTAGCTCAGGCGCAGGTGCTCGGAGTTATCGTTATAGACGCGGTCGTAATTCAGCTCCCCGCCCGACAGCAGGCTTTCCTTCAAACGCTCCAGCGCCTTTTGCAGCACTTGCGGCGGCATCGCGTAGCCCTGCATTTGCGCATCGACCAGCACGTCAGTAATGAAGGGCGTTAAAGTCGGCTCGGCATAGTCGCCTTCGGGCCAATAGTTAAAGTGCCCGGATTCGGCTTGCATAGAGGCGATCCGACCCAAGCCAAAGCTCACGTTTTCCGCGCGGTTTTTAACGCTCGATTGCGGCAAGCCTAGTTTTGCCAATGCGGCGTCATCTAGCGTCAAATACGGCATCAGCTTGCTGGTGGTTTGCTCGATGCAGCCATATGGATATTCGAACAATCCTTTCATGGCATCCGCCACCGGGATGGGCGCGCGCCCACTTAAGCTAAATCTTGAGCGCACTGTGCTTGGATAAAAATCGCTGGTGCCAACGTTCAAATCAACGCTGCCGGGCGCATTAAGTGTCTCAAAGCGCACGCGCCGCGTCTCATTCCAAGCTGGGCGCACCACGGACTCAAATTTGCGCTCAAACTTTGCGCCATTACCGCTAACGCCCACCGAATATTTCGCGATACCAATGGCTGTGGTTGCGGCAACGTCAAAGCTCAAGGTTTTCTTTTCTTGATCGTTAAGCGTGACCTTCGCTTCGCTGCTAGAGAATTTAAGGCCATCGCCAGAGACAAGTTTCAGCGTAAATTCGCCCGGCTTGTCGGTGAAATTTTGCACGTCTACCGTAAGTTTGCCGCTATCGCCCGGCGCAAAAACGCGCGGCATGCTGACTTCCACAACCACGGGCGCGCGCACAATGGTTTCGCTCTGCGCGAAGCCATATTTGCTGTCTGAAAATACCACTGCAGAGACTTCCAGGCTGCCGTTAAAGTCCGGCACATTCAAGGGCACCGTGGCGTTGCCTTTAGCGTCAAGCTTTACTGCACCGCTAAATAAGTCGACGGTGAGAACTTTGGCAGTACTGCGATTGGCCTGCGGCAGTGCGCCCAACATGCCATCGCCACCGAAGCGCAATTTCGCCAATGTGCCCGGCAGCGATTCAATAATGCGGCCATAGACGTCAAATAAATCAATCGCGAATGCACGTTGCGCAAAAAAGTGCTTGAACGGGTCGGGCACGGTGAAATTGGTGATGTTAGTGATGCCTTGATCGACGGCATGTACCGTGACAAAAGCGTTTTGCGATTTCAACTCAGGCACCGACACCACCACGCTTAACGCTTGCGAGGGCAGCATTTTAGCGGGTGCGGACAACGCCACTTTAAGCTGACGCTCAGCGCGCTGCATGGGTAGGTGGATCATGCCAATCGCGCGTTTAGGCGTAATGTGGTTGGAGTTGTCGCCGGGCTTAAACACCATCGCCGAAATATAAACATCGTGGCGATCCCACTCAGGTGCAATTTTTAGCTCCAAAGTGGTGGTTTTACCGGCGCTAAATTCTTGCGTTTGCAGGAGTTTGTCAGATTCCACCAGCAGCAGGCCGATACCTTCTTCGGGCGGCGTGATGGTGAGTTTCAAGGTATCGCCAACTTTGTAGGCAGACTTATCAAGCGCCAATTTAACCTTGTCAGGACGCGAATCCGGCCCGGTATTGGCACTATCCCAGCTCCAGCCGGCGTAAAATGGATAGCGCGTAACCAACTTTGTTTCCGGATCCGTCACTTCTAGGCGGTAATTGCCCCATTCAACCGGGAATTCCACGCGGCCTGCAACTTTGCCATCCAATGTGAGCGCCTGCGCTTCACCGTCACTCAAAGATTCGGTGAAGTCGCTGACCCAACCTAGGCCAGACTTGTAGCTCCAGCGGTAATCACGGCGTTCCCGTACCAATTTCACCTGCACCTTTGCCGCACTGGCTACACCATCGGCCCCGACGCGCATAATTTCGAACGCCGCGCGTGAATTGCCGCCGGCGTCATTATCAGTAAATAATGGGTGTACACCGACCAGCTGCTCAGCCGGCCAAACGCTGCGCTTGAGCACGCGCGTCACCGCACGGCCACCGGTTTCAAACAGCTCACCGATCACTGCGACACTAATTGGGCCGTTGATTTGATCTTGCGGAATGGTGATTGCGCTACTGAGCTTGCCATCTTCACCTAACGTCTCATCAATCGCATCGACCTGCTCAGTTTTAGGTTTATTGACTTGGTCGCCAAAAATATAACCTTTTAAAGCCGGCACGGCCGCTGCGTCGGCGCTCAATACGTATTTGGCGGTAAAGCGGTTACCGCCCGCTGGCGCGCCGTACAAATAGGCACCGGTCACGTCCAGATTCAGTGCTTCAGCAAGTGCCAGCCGCGTTTGCACGCTGGCAAGCTCTAGTTTCAGGCGCTCAGGCAAAAACTCTTCGATGCGAAAATCGAACGTGTGATGACGGCCCTTGCCTTCCGGATCGGTTCCCATTTCCAGCTTCCAGCGCCCGGTTGGCACATCGCTTGGCATCGCGCGTTTGAACTCTAAATAGCCGAGTTCACCCACCTTCAATTCACTGGCCGCGTAAATTTTGCCGTCCGGCTGGCGCAAATTCGCAAATACGGGCTGTGCGGGGATGGGTTTGCCGTCAAAGTCGCGCAGCAGCGCCGAAAATTTGAGTTCTTCACCTGGGCGATATAAATCACGGCCGCTCCAAATATGGATGGTATTAGCGTCAGCGGTGCCGCCCGTGATTTCAAACTCGGATAAATCCAGCGCTGGTTGATTAAAGGGCAACACGCTCAAATCGTTCCCAGCCTGGGCCAAAAGCACCATTTCATTGTTCGGCGCTTGTTCGAAACTTAGCTGTCCTTCGCTATTGGTTTTGCCTGCTAAAATGGGTTGACCGTAGCTATTCAGCAACGTGATTTGCACATCACTCAGCGCTTTTCCGCTCGATAAGCTGCGCGCCAAAACCAATGCGCGGTTTTGGTAGCGGCGCACGTGTACGCCAATATCACTGACGACATAGTGGGTGACTTCAAACTGCTCATCAAAATCGCTTGGGCGGCGCATGATGGCGTAATAAAGCCCGGGGCGCTTAAGCTCAGCGATTGTCTGCACGGGCAAGAAGCTCAAAATTTGCGTATTGCGATGCGTATCGGTGATTTGAAAACGATTACCGTAGACGTTCTCAGTTATTTTCTTCAAATAATTCAATTGCCAGCCACCTTGAGCACCGCGAAAAGCGCGGTCACGAATGGCTTCTGCAATGTTAGCGTCTTTAACCCGTAAAAACTGCACGTCCACTTCCGTAACGTTGACGGTGCGAATCGGCAAGCCCTCGGTAGCGCGCGCCGGCAAAACGCTGCCTTGCCCGGAAAAGCCAATGGTAGGCGGCTGTTCCACGCCTTTGAGCGTTTCCACGTAATCATTGGTAAACTGCGCGCCTGATTTGCTCAGCAGCTCTTTACTAACCACAATTTTGTAATTCTCGCCCGATTTTACTGGGCTAAAACGCAATACCCGATTGTCGTTGTAATCCAAGCTCCAGCCGCCATCGACCGCCTTGCCGGTAGCGTCAGTCACAACGATTGCTTTATTAAAATCTTGTTCGCTAGCGAGCGGTTCACTGACGGAAAGCTCAATCGCGGGTTCACTGTCAACAACGGCCGAGTTAATCATCGAAACATAAAAGCCCTGCTGCACTTGCGCCGTTGAAGCTGTCGCTGCAATCGGTGCCGGTGCTGAGTTAACGTCCGATTTTGAACAGCCGAAAAAGCCAAAGCTAAGCAATCCACAGAGGGCTAAAGTAGCCGGTAAAATTCGATACAGTGAGTAACGGGGCATAGACATCCTTGATAAATTCTTTGAGCTTAGTGGATTCTTTTAGGCTTTAGCTTGGCAGATTTTAGGCCAAGCAATTTTAGACAGGGCGATTTTAGTAGAGAGACCGATTTAAACTGTGCACACGGTTTCAAGGTCGCCAAGATTAAACGTGTTAAATAAACGTTATTTAAGGCGAATTCAGTGCTATTGCGGCCAGCTTATGGCGATATTAAGGCTTTACGCGGCTTTTGTTTTGCCTTAAGTGAACCATCCAGATTAACAAAGAGTGAAAACCCTTGAACTATTGCGCTGTTTTATGGTGTTATTGCGCCGTTTTCGACGTAACGCGTCAAAATGTGACGTAAGTCTAGTCTGAATGTTAGTAAATGCTTCAAGATAGCGATACCAAGCAGGGGTCTGTGAGGTTCTAAATGCTTACGCAATCCAATGTATCTGTGACCAATATTGCCACTACGCCTATTGTTACACCCCTTAAGCCTCGGAGTTCGATGATGAAATTTGTAATCCGCGCATTGACTATGGGGCGCTGCTTCGCGCTCAAACGCCAGTTTAAAGAAATCACTAAGCTTGTCGACGACTTCAACTCTTTGCAGCGGCGGGAACTTTTAGGGCTGGTGATGCGTGATTTGAATAATGCTGCGCTGGCATCGGTGCCACACTTATATGGTAGCGAAAACGTGGATCGCTATGCGCCCTGGGGCAATGGCACCGAAATTGCGATGAAACGATTAAAAGACGAAAATATGCCAGTAAAGGTGCGTGGTGTTTCGCTGTGGCTGGCGGTGGTCTATCATGAAATTCGTGGTTTACGCGGGGATTTTGCCCCATTGGAAAAGCAGCTCATGGCGTTACTGAGCAGTTTAAAAGATGCCGCCAGTGTGCCAGACCGGGTAATCAGAACCGCGCGCGTTAGCTAGAATTTTTCTAAAGTAATCCACAAGCCCCGATTTATCGGGGTTTTTTTTGCGGTGCGTCCAGCACGCCTATTCCAATCTGACGTTTAGCTTTTGGGCGATTTGAATGCGGGGCGCAGACTGTCTATTCTCAGCCAGTCAAATTTGTTGTTTGAATACAAAATGAATCCCTCTTTGAATCCCTCTTTGAATCACTCTTTAAGTGTTTTGGCAAATGTTTTGGCGATTGATGGCCCAAGTGGGTCGGGGAAAGGCACGATCAGTCGCTCCATAGCGCGTGCGCTGGGCTGGCATTTTTTAGATTCAGGGGCGCTGTATCGAGTCGTTGGGCTTGCTGCGACCACGGCAAATGTTGATTTGTCTGACGAGGCGGCCGTTGTCGCCGTGGCAAAGACTTCATTTTTTCGATTTTTTGAACGTGAAATCAATGACCCTCGCGTTATTTTGGATGATATTGATGTAACTGAGGCCATTCGCACCGAGATTGTTGCGGCTGCCGCCAGCCAAGTCGCGGCGTTTTCGTCCGTTCGCGACGTTTTGTTGAACAAACAGCGCGAACTGCGTCAACCGCCGGGCTTGGTGGCGGACGGGCGGGATATGGGCACGGTCGTATTTCCCGATGCACGCTTAAAAATTTTTCTTGAAGCAAGCGTTAACGAACGCGCACAGCGGCGTTATAAGCAGTTGATTCAAAAAGGAGTTCCAGCTAAGCTAGACGACCTTTTACAGGACTTGACCGCGCGCGATTTGCGCGATCGTAGTCGTGCAGTTGCGCCGCTTAAGTGTGCCAAAGACGCTATTTTGATCGATTCGACTTCGATGTCGATCGAAGATGTCTTCAGTGCGGTTATGGCGTATGCCGAAAAAGTCGGGATTTATGCGGTGGCTTGATGCAATGTATTTAGATACATTGAATTAGGCGGCAAGCGAAAACTGCACTTTTCCCCGTTTTAGGTCAACGCGCAGCTTCTGGCTTCGTATCACCATTCAACTCTAGCAAGTTACGGGAAGGCATCCTGCCAAGCCCGTCATTGGAAAATATCATGTCTGAAAGTTTTGCCGAATTATTTGAACAGTCTGAGCGCCTTAGCAAATTACGTCCGGGTGCCATCATTTCCGGGATCGTAATCGAAATTCGTAACGATTCTGTGGTGATTAACGCCGGCCTAAAATCCGAAGCAGTGCTGCCAATTGAGCAGTTCCGCAACGAAAAAGGCGAGTGCGAAGTTTCTGTAGGCGACGAAGTCAAGGTTGCCCTCGAAGCGATCGAAGACGGTTTCGGCGAAACCAAGCTCAGTCGTGAAAAAGCCAAGCGTTCGCTGGTTTGGGACGAGCTGGAAGTGGTGCTCAACGCCGGTCAAAGCGTTATGGGCAAAATCAGCGGCAAGGTCAAAGGCGGTTTCACCGTCGATATCAAAGAAATCCGCGCCTTTCTGCCCGGATCACTCGTCGATGTGCGCCCAGTGCGCGATCCGGTGTTCTTGGAAGGCAAAGAGCTGGAATTCAAAATTATCAAGCTGGACCGCAAGCGTAATAACGTTGTGGTTAGCCGTCGTGCGGTCGTGGAAACCGAATTCAGCGCCGACCGCGAGCAATTGGTTGAGAAGCTGCAAGAAGGCGCAATTCTCAAGGGTACCGTCAAGAATTTGACCGATTACGGCGCTTTCGTCGACCTCGGTGGCATTGATGGTCTGCTGCACATTACCGACATGGCTTGGAAGCGCGTGCGCCATCCATCCGAAGTCGTCAATGTCGGCGACGAGTTGGAAGTTCGCGTCCTGCGCTTCGACAAAGATCGCAACCGCGTCAGCCTGGGCCTGAAACAAATGGGCGAAGATCCATGGGTTAATATCGCGCGTCGCTACCCAGCTGGCACGCGTGCATTCGGCAAAATCAGCAACGTCACCGAATATGGTTGTTTTGTTGAGCTGGAAGCCGGCGTTGAAGGTTTGGTTCACGTTTCCGAAATGGATTGGACCAATAAGAACGTCAACCCAGGTAAAGTGGTGCAAATTGGTGATGACACCGAAGTCATGGTATTAGATATCGACGAAGAGCGTCGCCGTATCAGCTTAGGCATGAAGCAGTGCATGTCGAATCCTTGGGAAGCCTTTGCTGGCAACTTCAAGAAAGGTGACAAAGTCGGCGGTAATATCAAATCCATCACCGATTTCGGCATTTTCATCGGTCTTGACGGCGGAATTGATGGCCTAGTGCATTTGTCCGATATCTCCTGGGCAGCGCCGGGCGAAGATTTGGTGCGCAACTACAAGAAAGGCGACCGTATGGAAGCCGTCGTACTTGCCGTTGACCCCGAGCGCGAGCGTATTTCTTTAGGTTTGAAGCAGCTTGAGCAAGATCCGTTTGGTTCTTATATGGCAAGCAATCCTAAGGGTTCCGTGCTCAAGGGTACCGTTAAAGAAGTGGATGCTCGCGGTGCCACGATTGAGTTGATCGACGGTGTTGAAGGCTACGTGCGCGCCTCTGATATCTCGCGTGATCGCGTTGACGATGCGACGCAACACTTAAAAGTGGGTCAACAAATTGAAGCCAAGTTCATTGGTATGGATCGTAAAGGCCGCACCATGCAGCTTTCGATTCGTGCGAAAGACGAAGCTGAGTTGTCCGACGCGATGGATGATTACCAGTCCGCAGCGACTGGCAGCACAAAACTTGGTGCGCTAATGGGTGCATTAAAGCGCTAAGCTTGGATTGATTAAAGTTAGCGGCAGCGTCAATGCTGTCGCTAACGGTTTTCATATCAAACGCCGCTCAAACGCAGCATTTCATTTGCTGCTTTTGCTGCCCTTTTGTTGCTTACCGGGATGAATTTTAGATGTGTCGACGAGGCTTTCGATGACCAAATCTGAATTGATCGACGCGATTGCCGCACGGCAAACGCACCTTGGTTTTATGGACGTGGAGCTTTCTGTAAAGTCCGTTCTAGATCAGCTCAGCGACGCCTTAGAACGCGGCGACCGCGTTGAAATTCGAGGTTTCGGCAGTTTTTCAGTTAATTTTCGCCCTGCCCGAGTAGGCCGTAATCCAAAAACAGGGGCGACAGTGTCGCTGCCTGGTAAAAGTGTCTCGCACTTTAAACCCGGTAAAGAATTACGCGACCGCGCCAACGGGGTAGTCAGTGAGATCAAGCCCAAAGGCCGTCGGCGTAAGGCAGATGCGCCAGCCCCGTCTGCAAAACACTAATGCAGCTGCTTTCACGCATTTTTTTGCTCGTTATTTTGACCATGGCAGCACTTTTTGGTGCGTTTAATGGGGCAATGGTCGAACTCGATTTCGTCTTTGCGAAGTGGAACGTGCCGTTGGGTGTCGCATTACTCGGCTTTTTGGTGCTCGGCGCGTTGGCAGGTGTGGCCGGTGCTTATTTAGCGTTCGTGCCGAAATTAAAAACTCAGCTTAAGCGTCAGTGCGAGGCTGCGAAAAACGTCGCTGGCAATTAGCTTTGCTGTTCATGCACTGCCTAGTTTTAGCGTGCAGTGCCAGGGCGCGTTGACCGATGAACTGGCCTGAAATCGCGATTCTGCTGCTGCCCGTTGCTTCGCTGAGCGGCTATTTATTGGGCCGTCGTGGCGGCGAAAAGTCCAGCGGGCAGCGCGTTGACTTATTGTCAAAACAGTATTTTCAAGGCTTGAACCATCTGCTTAATGAAGAGCAAGACCAAGCGATTGCGCTGTTTGAACGCATCGCCGATGACGACACCGATCGCTTTGAAACGCAACTTGCGCTTGGCAGTTTGTTCCGCCGCCGAGGTGAGCTAGAGCGCGCTATTCGTCTGCACCAGGATTTATCAGTGCGGGCGATGCTAACTACTGAACAACGCTCGATCGCGCTGCTGGAATTAGGCGATGATTTTGTGCGAGCGGGCCTGCTGGATCGTGCTGAGGCGCTTTTCGACGAACTTCGGGCGATTGACGCGCAAAGTGCGCCGGCGTTGAAGCAATTGATCGGTATTTACGAGCAAGAGCGTGAATGGCGCAAAGCCGCCCGGGCGGCTTCAGAATATGAGCGTCTTACGCTGGAGCCGATGGGAAAGCTCATTTCGCATTTTCACTGCGAGGCGGCATTGGCGGAGGCTGCGTCTGCAAGCGCAATTGCGGGTTTGGGCGATGGAAATAGTCTACCCAGCCTAGCGTCAAACACTGCCTTCGATGCAGCGCTGGCTTTGGCAAAATTGGCCGATTCCGATTCAGTGCGCGTCGCACTCATGCAGGCCAAGCGCGCGATTGAGCTGGGTGACGTACAACAGGCGCAGACGGCTCTGCGTCATGTCGTGGAAACGGACGTGCTTTTTGTGCCCGAAACGTTACCGATCATTGCGAGATTGCGGATATGCTCAACTGAGATCGCTGACGCGCTTTTAGAGCAATTCTCATTGCTCGAACGCGGCAGTAACGCGCTCCTGGCACGTGCCGACACGCTGCCGGAGTTAGAAGCGGCTGTGCTGCTGCAAGAACGCTTAAAAGTAAAACCCAGTGCCCGAGTATTGGCGCGCTGGCTAAAATTGCGACCTTGCCCCGGCGATCAGAAGGGCGGCATCGGTGATTTAAGTTTTATGTTTGACTCGCTCAAGCAAGCTGGTTCAAACTTAAGTCACCGCTGCTCGCAATGTGGTTTCGGTATGGTGCAACAGCATTGGCAATGCCCAAGTTGCCGGGGCTGGGGCACGATTAAGCCGCTGGTAGCCATTTAGTTGATGCACTTCACGCCATTGGCGCAATTTTTTATTGCGCTTGCGCTTGGACTGCTGGCCACCAGTTGCAGTTTGGTGGTGATGCGAAGAATGGGCCGCATTGATGCACCCGGTGCGCGCCACACGCACACTTTGCCGACACCGCGCGCAGGTGCGCTGGGAATCGCGCTGGTCACTTTTGGCTTTGTGTATTTGCATCCGGGCGTGGAGCTTTGGCTACTCACCGCATTGGCGGGCGTTGGTTTGCTCGATGATTTGTTTCCGCAGCCCGCCTCGTTACGCATGGCACTGCAATTGGCATTTTGTGGTTTTGCCGCGTATGGCTTGGGCGATGTTTGGCCGGAAGGCCCGATTTTTTTGGTGCGTTTAGCGTTAATTTTGAGCGCCGTTTGGCTGGTCAATGCGGCAAATTTTTTTGATGGGCGCAATGGCTTGCTTGCTGGAAATTTTGCCCTTTTTCTTTTTGCACTGCCGATTTTTAAGCTGCATTGGCCGATGGCGCTACCGATGGCGGGACTTTGGCTAGGCTTTTTGCCGTTTAACTTCCCACGTGCAAAAATATTTATGGGCGATGTCGGCAGCTATTTGATCGGTGCATGCCTTGTGTGGCTGATGCTGCATGCAGCGCAAAAATCTTTGACGCAGCTGCTTGGCTTATTGGTGGCGATGAGCAGCATGATAGCCGACCCTACATTGACGTTGATTTTACGACTCACGCAGGGCAAAGCAGTGTGGCGTGCGCACCGCCAGCACCTGTATCAAATGTTGGCGCGAACTGGTTTAAGCGATACGAAACTCTTACTGAATTATCTGGTCTATGCTTGCTTGAGTTTCCTTATGGCGCGCTGGATTACGATGCAAACTAGCCTAAACGCATGCTATTTGACCGTGCTTTGGTGCGCCTGTTCAACGCTAATGTGGACGGCTTTGCGGTACCGAGTTTTGCGCACGCACCGCTTTAGGCAAAAGAAGTTGAATAGTGAGCGCGAAGAATGAAACTCATGGAGCGCTTTAAATTTTTGCTGTTTCATCCGCGCATTGCGGTGGTACTGCACGATTTGCTGATGGTGGCGCTGGCTTGGTATTTGGCGAAGGCGTTTCGCTTGAGTTTTGAGCCCATGAGCAGCATGAAGGCGCTTAAACTTGCCGAAATCTCGTTAGTTATATTGCTGCAAGGCTTGGTACTTTGGTGGACAGGGCTTTATCGCGGGCTTTGGCGTTTTGCCAGCTTGCCGGATTTATACAATATCGCGCGCGCAGCACTGTTGGGAGCAGCGGCGGTTGGCGTCGCGCTATTTTTGTTTGACCGGCTGAGCAACACACCACGCACGACGCTATTGTTTTATCCGGTGCTGCTCACGGTTTTATTGGGTGGTCCAAGGCTAATGTATCGCTATTGGAAAGATCATCGGCTGGATTTATACGCAGGCTTTGAACGTAAGCGCGTGCTGGTGCTGGGGGCAGGCCGGGCAGGGGAGTTACTTGTACGTGATTTACGCACCGCCGGGCACTATTTGCCGGTGGGTTTTCTTGACGATGATCCAGCCCTAACCGGTGCCCGAGTGCATGGCATTCCGGTGCTCGGGCGTTTGAGTGACTTAGGGCGTTTGGTGCCGGAAGTCGCGGTTGAAATGCTGCTGATTGCGATGCCCTCAATTAATCGCGAGAAAATGCAGGCGGTGGTGGAATGCTGCGAACGCAGCGGTTTGCCTTTTCGCATGGTGCCGCGTTTGCAGGACGTGGTTTCCGGCCGCTCCCAGTTCAACACGCTCAAAGAAGTGGCGATTGAGGACTTGTTAGGGCGCGAACCGGTGCAGTTGGACTGGACCGCGATTCGCCAGCAGCTGGCGGGCAAACGCATATTGGTTACTGGCGGCGGTGGCTCGATTGGTGCTGAGCTTTGCCGTCAAGCCGCGCGTTTAGGCTGCGCTAGCCTAACGGTGTTGGAGTTGAGCGAATTTAATCTGTATCAGATCGAGCGGGAATTGAAAGCCGCATTTCCCGAATTGCAGCTCAATATCTATCTCGGCGACGTTGGTGATGCTGCGACCTGCCATCATGTGATCGCGCAAACCAAGCCTGAGGTGGTGTTTCACGCGGCGGCGTTTAAACATGTGCCGATGTTGCAACAGCAAACGCGCGAGGCGATGCGCAATAACGTGTTGGGAACGTTGACGCTAGCGCAAGCGGTGCGCGAATCTGGCTGCGAAATTTTTGTATTGATTTCGACCGATAAAGCTGTCAATCCGGCGAACGTCATGGGTGCCAGTAAACGCGCGGCAGAGTTAGCCTGCCGCATGGTGGCGGCGCACGGGAATACGCGCTTTGTCACGGTGCGCTTTGGCAACGTGTTGGATTCTGCAGGCTCGGTTGTGCCGCTGTTTCGCGAGCAAATTCGCGCGGGTGGGCCGGTAACCGTGACGCATCCGGCGGTGACGCGCTATTTCATGACCATTCCCGAAGCCTGTCAGCTGATTTTTCAAGCCGCAGTCTTAGGGCGCGGCGGCGAGATTTTTGCGCTCGACATGGGCGAGCCGGTGCTGATTAGCTATTTAGCCGAACAAATGATTCGCCTAGCGGGGAAAGAGCCCGGCCGCGATATCGCCATTGTGTATACCGGGTTGCGCGAAGGTGAGAAGTTATTTGAGGAGCTGTTTTATGAGCAGGAATCTTATGATTCCACCGCGCACGAAAAAATCTTTCTAGCCAAGCAGCGCGAGGTCAGTGTTGCTGAGCTGGCGCAGCAGTTCGCCCGAATCGCCGCCGCTGTGCGTCGATTTGACGAGCCGGTATTAAAAGAGTGTTTGGATCGCTTAGTGCCCGAATTTGCAGCGCTTGCGGTTGAGCTAAACACGTTTGCCTTAAAGCGTATTGAAGCGGCTGCGCCGCAAGTCTTACGGTGACGCCACTGCAATTAGTGCTGTTGCCCGGAATGGACGGCACCGGCGAGATGTTTGAACCCTTGGTGCGCGCGATCGCAGCAACTAACGCAACATGCAAAATTCAAATCCTGCGCTACCCCTGCGACCGGCCGTTGAACTATGAGGCGCTGATTGAATTTGCCGCCAGCCAGTTGCCCAATACACCCAGTGTACTGATCGCCGAATCCTTTTCTGGCCCCATTGCCATTGAGCTGGCCGCGCGCTTTCCAAACACGATTGAGCGCGTGGTGTTGAGTACGTCTTTTGTGCGCAATCCGCTGTCGTGGCTTGCGTTAATGGCACCGATGATCGATTTTTTACCCATAGCGCATGCGCCAATCTGGCTGATGCAGCAGCAGTTGTTTAATCGCCAAGCCACGCCCGAACTTAATTTGGCATTGGCCAGAGCCATTAAGTCAGTAAGTCCAGCGGTCATGCGGGCGCGCCTAAAAGCAATCTTTAACGTGGATGCCAGCACAAGCTTGAAGCGATTGACCCAGCCGCTGTTGTATCTGCAGGCCGATGCAGATCGCTTAGTGCCAGAACGCTGTGCGCAGGAGGTCAAATCAGCATTAGCCAGCACCATGATTTGTCGGCTGGCCGGGCCGCATTGCCTATTGCAAACCGCACCAATCCAGGCTTGGCAAGTCATTCAAGCTTGGCTGCAGGAAGGCTAGAAAACGCAATTCAAGCTATTTAGCCGCCAACCGCACTGCGCCATCGAGCCGAATCGTCGTGCCGTTCAAATAGCGGTTGCACAGGATAAATTTGACCGTTTCAGCGAACTCTTCCGGCGTGCCCAAGCGCTGCGGAAACGGCACGGATGCGTTTAAGCTGGTGCGCACTTCATCGGGCATGGAATCCACCATCGGGGTCCAAAACACGCCGGGCGCTACCGTCATGACGCGAATGCCAATGCGGCCGAACTCGCGCGCCATTGGTAAAGTCATCGCCACCACGCCGCCCTTGGACGCCGAATACGCCGCTTGGCCGATCTGGCCTTCATAGGCAGCAACAGATGCGGTGTTAATAATGACGCCGCGCTCACTATCCAAGCCGGGTGGATTGCTTTGCATCAAATTTGCAGCGGCTTTGGCAACATTGAAGCTACCGATTAAATTGACTCGCACGGTGGTTTCAAATTGGCTCAGCGGCATCGGGCCGTTTTTACCGAGTACCCGTCCAGCCCCTAAAATTCCGGCGCAGCTAATCGCCGCGTTCAAGCCGCCCATCAGCGCTTGTGCGCTAGTAATGTTCGCCAACACCCCGGCTTCGTCGGTGACATCGGTTTTTAAATAGCTTGCGCCCAATTGCGCCGCGGCCGCCGCACCTTTATCGTCTTGCACATCAAAAAGCACCGCTTTGCCGCCTGCGGCAATAATTGCCTGAGCGCAGGCAAAGCCCAAACCCGAAGCGCCGCCGGTAATGACTGCACGCACGTCTTTTAAGTCCATTTAGACACCGATTAATTAAGAAGGTTTGAGGATAATGCAATGCGTTTTACTGCGCCGCCTTTTCCTTCATTTCATGCGCAACATCATGACCCAGCCAGCCTTCAATCACGCGGTGCACGCCATAAATTACCGGCGTCATCAAAATTGCAATAATGACTTTGTAGAGATAATTCACGCAGCCAATCGCGAAAAAGCGATCCAGCGGCCAGTGCTGCGGCCCGAGCACGAACATAATGTAGAGCACCACAAAGGTGTCGATGCACTGCGAAATCAAGGTGGAGCCGGTGGCGCGCAGCCACATCCAGCGTTCGCCGGTGCGTCGGCGGATCGCGTGAAAAATGCGCACGTCGATTATCTGACCCAACAAAAACGCGGTGATCGAGCCACCAATTGCCCACATGCCTTGGCCGAAAAGGGCGGTAAAGGCCGCCTGTTGATCCGGCACACCTTGCGCCTGCATCGCGCTGGGCCACCAAGCGGCTGGTGCTAAGTGAATCGCAAGATAGGCAAAGCCAAAGGCATAGAGAATCAGTCCGGTCGTTAACCACGAGATCAGGCGCACGCCTGTACCACCAAAATATTCATTAATAATATCGGTCAATACAAACACCACCGGCCACAGCATGACGCCGGCAGTCAGATCCAGATTGCCCTGAATCCCAAATGCCGACCACGCAATCGGTGCAATGCCAAGTGATGGCCCAAGCGCAAAAATCTTGACGCCAATAAATTCGGCCATAATCACGTTGGTCACGAAAAAGCTGCAAAGCACTAAAAACAGTAAATTGCTTCGACTCATAGGTTAATCGCTTGTCGCTACGGCTGGACGCAGCATTTCAATATGGGGAATGCCGTCTTCATCGTACACATCCGAAACCGTGACGAAGCCCATCCGGCGGTAAAATTGCTCCAAATAGTGCTGTGCGCTGATGCGAATCGGC
This sequence comes from Rhodanobacteraceae bacterium, assembly GCA_043754435.1. GTDB lineage: Bacteria > Pseudomonadota > Gammaproteobacteria > Xanthomonadales > SZUA-5 > JANNYA01. The sequence goes on along the minus strand of JAYUUS010000002.1, from coordinate 1,765 downwards.
GCGTGACCAAACAACGCTTGGCATTCGGCAACTGCGCGCGTCATTAAAATAACCCCAAGCTTTTGCCGTCGCGCGATTTGGCTGGTTAGCACGCGCCCGATTGACGCCTCAGCAAACTTTAGCCCCGGCGGTAGCAAGCGCGCATAGGCGCTAAGCGTCTGACTGGCATCATTGCCCGGCAGCCATGCCGCCAAGTGATAGCAGTCAAAATCAGCAAAATCGACATCTTGGTAGACGCAATTTTGCTCGACTACAAACACCGCTGAGCGCGCCGCCATGATTTGATAAAGCTCGACATTGCTTAAGTCGTTAAAGGCTTTGCACGTCCAGCTAACCGCTGATTTTTCAAACTCAGCTTGGTTTTCAGCCACCGCACTACTTTTCAAGCGTCACTCGCTTAAAGCCGCGCTTTCCCAGTTGCAACAGTATTTCTGCGCCGGGCGTTAGTTTCAGCGCGCGGTCGGTAATCACCACGCCATCAATACGCACGCCTTTTTCATCAATTTTGCGCATCGCTTCCGAGCTTGAGGATGCCAAACCGGCGCTTTTGAGCAGTGTGCCAATCGCGATACTGTCGCCAATTTGCAAAGTCATACTTGCAATATCGTTCGGAATCGCGCCTTCCTGCGTGCGTTTGTGCCAGTCGCTCAAGACTTGTTCAGCCGCCGCTTTGCCCGCAAAACGCGCCGTTAGCTCAGTCGCCAGCTCCAGCTTTAGATCACGCGGATTAAGCTGGCCGGACGCCGCATCCGCGTGCGCCGCGCGCAGTTGTGCGGCGGTCTTGTCAAAGCTCAGCAGCTCAAAATAGCGCCACATCAACAGATCCGATATCGACATGGTTTTGCCGAAAATGTCCTTTGCTGGCTCATTAATGCCTATGTAGTTGCCGAGCGATTTGCTCATCTTATTGACGCCATCCAAGCCTTCTAACAGCGGCATGGTCAACACGCACTGGCCGGTTTGACCGTAGTCCGGCTGTAACGCCCGGCCAACCAGCAGGTTGAATTTTTGATCGGTGCCGCCCAACTCGACGTCCGCACGCAGCGCAACCGAGTCATAACCCTGCACCAGCGGGTACAGAAATTCGTGCAGCGCAATTGGCTGCTCGCTCTGGTAGCGTTTGGTGAAATCATCGCGTTCTAACATGCGGGCGACCGTGTATTTGCCCGCGATTTTGATGAGTTCGCTGGCGGGCATCGGGCCAAACCATTCGCTATTAAAGCGCACTTCGGTCAAGGCGGGATCCAGAATTTTAAAAACCTGCGCCTGATAAGTAACCGCGTTCGCTTCCACTTCTTCCTTGGTCAGCGCCTTGCGGGTGGCGCTTTTTCCGGTTGGATCCCCAATCATGCCGGTGAAATCCCCAATCAAGAAAATTACTTGATGCCCCAGCATTTGAAATTGACGCAATTTGTTAATCAGCACCGTGTGGCCCAAATGCAAATCTGGCGCGGTGGGGTCAAAGCCCGCTTTCACGCGTAGTTTTTGCCCGGTTTTTTGCCCCGCGATAATTTTTTGCTTAATTTCTTCTATTTTAATGACGTCCACCGCGCCGCGCGCGATTTCGTCCAGTTGGTGCTGTAACTCGGTCATGGATTTCGATTTTTTAGGCTAGATCGCCGAATCTTACACTGAGCGCAAATTCAGATTTGTCTGAGTGCGTTGGCGGGTGCAATTCAAACTGAAGGCAAATGGATATCGGATTGAGTAAGCTTGGTCAACTACGAGCGAATGAGAATGTGTTTTGAGCCGATTGAGCGACACC
>JAYUUS010000001.1:0-2273 GCA_043754435.1 Rhodanobacteraceae bacterium | reverse complement strand
GGTCGCCGCATCGTTGCCGGCGTGGCGTGCAACGCGGATAAGCCCAATGGCCGCGCTGCGCGGTAATGATTGAAGATTAAAACGCGCTAAGCTTATGGGCTTGAACATCACCCGGATTAGCCAATGAGGATTATTCAATGAGCATCAAACCCGATAAATGGATACGCCAGATGGCGCAGTCTCAAAACATGATCGAGCCGTTTATTCCCGGGCAAATTCGCGAGCATGAGGGTAAACGCATTATTTCTTACGGCACCTCAAGCTATGGCTATGACGTGCGCTGCGCCGATGAATTTAAGGTGTTTACCAATATCAATAGCGTCATTGTGGACCCGAAAAATTTCAACCCGGCCTCGTTTGTCGATATCAAATCGGACGTCTGCATTATTCCGCCGAATTCTTTCGCATTGGCGCGCACAGTCGAGTATTTCCGTATTCCGCGCCGGGTACTGACGATTTGTTTGGGTAAAAGCACCTACGCGCGCTGCGGCATTATTGTCAATGTCACCCCACTTGAGCCGGAATGGGAAGGGCATGTGACGCTGGAGTTTTCCAACACCACGCCGTTGCCCGCCAAAATCTATGCAAATGAAGGTGTGGCGCAATTTTTGTTTTTAGAATCTGACGAAGAATGCGAAACCAGTTACAAAGACCGGGGCGGTAAATATCAAGGACAGCGTGGCGTCACTTTGCCCAAAACCTGATGCGCTATGAGTTCAGGCGCGTACTGCGGGGCCTTAGCGCGTGCTTAAATTCTTAACGCATCTGCAAAAATCTTTGTTAGTCTGCGCAGGCCGCCATTGGCGGATCCATTGATTCCGTTAACGCTTTTATTTAGGAACACCCATGAGTAAGTTTGACGAAGCAGTAGCAAAATACGAAGCCGAAGTAAAACGATTGGGTTTGACGATTGATGCGGACGTTTTAAAGGCCGTGACCAAGGCGCTTGGTCCTTCTATTTATCGTGAAGACGCCTCAAGGGTGTCGTTTTCCGATAAAACAGAAACGGATCGAGTCAAAACTAATTATTTAATCGGCAAGCTGGGTTTAAGTGACGGCCCGCTGTTAGATCAAGCGTTGGCCGAATGTGGTGAAGCCTTAGGCAAGTCAAACAAAAACAAATACCGTGCGATAGTGTATGCATGGCTGGCAACTAAATTTGGCGAAACCAAGCGCTATAAGGCCTAGTTCGCTTGATGAAGCTTATGCGGAGCTACAAAAAATTCTAAGCTTATGTCACGCTGCGGGCTTGACCGTAACGTGAGCTGTGCTTTGACAACCCCTAAATCCCCGCAAAAAAACTTACCCTCGCATTGGCCGACGTGGGCTAAAAAGTTTGCGGAGCTGTATTTTTCTGGCACTACGGCGATGTTCGTGCTGCATGGCAACGTCTCGGATTTGTATGCCATGGCGGATGGCAAATTCGGCAGCTTGAATGAATTTTTGGCCGCTGAGATGTTTGGACGCTGGGATTTAGTGCTGGGCTTTGATTTGGCGCGTGGTCTGCGCCCGCTGGGCGGCAGCGACGCCAAGCGCCAGTTAGAGATGGTTTCGCTGCTTTCACGCAAATTAGCGGACCCAAAACTGTTGCCTAGAGATGCGACGACGGTGCTTGCCTTGCTGGATCGTTTTGTCAACGACCAGCTAACCTGCGACGTCAAAGATCAATGCAGCAGCGCGATCGTGATTGATTTCGCGTCGTTTTTGGTGCCCGCTGGGGACCGTTTGCAGGGTAACAGCGCGCAGCACTTGGTCACGCTGTTGAACTGGGCATCGAACCCTTATCTCAAGCGCGCAAACATTGCTTTCATCTTGACGGATTCCCGCTTAAGCGATGTGCACGAGCGTTTGACCGGTTCTGCGCATGTCGCCACACTTGAGTTGCCTTTGCCCGATGAAAGCGCGCGTGCGGAATGGCTTGCGAGTTTAATGAAAGACGGTGATTTCAGCGCCTACAGTGATTTTGATGCACCAACTTTGGCGCGCTTGACTGCGGGTACGTCATTGACCGATTTGGATGTTTTGGTGCGTTCGAGCCGCGAAACCGGCCAGCGCTTGGATGATAAGCAGTTTAAAGCGCGCAAAAAGACGCTGATCGAACGCCAAGCGCACGGTTTGTTGGAGTTTATTGAGCCTAAATTTGGCCTGGATATGGTGGTGGGCCACGAAGCGGCGAAAAAGCGGCTCAAAGAAGATGCCGAACTATTGCGGCTGGGGCGCTTGGACGTGGCGCCAATGGGCTATTTATTTAACGGCCCGGTCGGCACCGGCAA